>JBOGXY010000208.1:0-5120 GCA_050696495.1 Solirubrobacteraceae bacterium | reverse complement strand
CGGTATCTGGCGGACACGGGCCGTGTCTTTTTCAACAGTCGCGATGCGCTGGTGCCGCGGGATGTGAATGGCACGTGGGACGTGTATGAGTATGAGCCTCCGGGCGTCGGGGGTTGCACGGCCGCGTCGAGCTCCTACAGCGAACGCTCCGGTGGCTGTGTGAACCTGATCTCCTCGGGCGCGGCGGCTGAAGAATCAGGTTTCCTGGACGCCAGCGCCACAGGCGGTCGCGACGCTGAAGAACACGAAGGCGGCGGCGACGTGTTCTTCCTCACGGCCGCGAAACTCGTCACCGGGGACCGCGACAGCGCGCTGGACGTCTATGACGCGCACGAATGCACCACGGCCTCGCCGTGCTTGCCTCAGGCTCAAGCTACGCCGCCGGCCTGCGAAACAGAAGCGTCGTGCCGGCCCGCGCCGTCGCCGCAACCGGCGATCTTCGGGGCGCCCGCCAGCGCGACCGTCTCCGGGCCGGACAACCTTTCGCCGACGCTGCCCGCGGGGCACGCCAAACCAAAGACAAAGAGGTTGACGCGCGCGCAACGCCTGGCGCGAGCATTGAAGGCATGTCACAAGCAAAAGAGGCACGCCAGACGTGTGGCGTGCCAACGCCGAGCACACAAACACTACGGCGCCAAGAGCGCGAGCAAGAGAGGCAAGCGATGAGCACACACCTGCCAGAGCCACATCTCCCCCGGCTGGTGGCCGGCGGCGCGAGGCGCACCCTCGCCGCTGCGGTTGCGCTCGGGGTCGCCTTGTTCGTCCTCGCGGGCTCGCCGCTGGTGGGATCGGCGTCGGCGGCCGGTTCTCCGTGGTGGCATCTCAGCGTCGGGTCGCGTCCGAGCAGCCTTGAAGCGGGCGGCCAGGGCGAGATAGTGCTGATCGCGTCGAACCTGGGTGACGCGAATGCGAACGGGGCGCAGAGCCCGGTGCAAATCGCAGCCGAACTGCCGGCCGGGGTGCGGGCGCGCTCGATCAGGGGGGTGGCCGGTGTGCCCGGTGCGCTCGAACGTGGACCCGTGCAATGCAAGCAGCCGGCGGGACCATGTGAATTCGAAGGTTCGCTGCCGCCGTATGACCAGATCGAATTGCGGCTTGCGGTGGAAGTCGAAGAAGGCGTCGAATCGGGGGTCTCTGTGGGTATGAGCGTGTCCGGCGGTCAAGCGTCGAGCGTGTCGCGGCGACAGCCGCTGCGTATCGGCGGCGAACCGTCGTTCGGTGTCGAAGAGTTCAGTTTGGCGCCCGAAGAAGAGGGCGGCGCGCTGGACGCGCAGGCGGGCTCCCATCCCTTCCAGCTCACGAGCACGCTGACGCTCAACCAGACGGCCGACTCGACTCCGACGGGCCCGGGCGGGAGCGTCGACCCGGTGGCGTTGGCGAAGGATCTCAATTTCAAGCTGCCCCCCGGTCTGATCGGCAATCCGACGCCGTTTGCGCAGTGCACGCTCAAGCAGTTCCTCACGCACGTGATCGACCCGATCGGCAACATCAACCTGTGTCCGGCGCAGACGGCGCTGGGTGTCGCGATAGTCACGGTCAGCATCCGGAACAGCGCCGGGAGCGGTGTGACGATCACGCCGTTCACGGTGCCCGTGTTCAACCTGGAGCCCGGGGTGGGCGAGCCTGCGCGGTTCGGGTTCGCGGTGCTGGGCACACCTGTGTTCCTCGACACCTCTGTTCGCACCGGCGGCGACTATGGAGTGACCGTCAGCGTTCACAACATCACCGAGTCGGTCGCGTTCCTGCGCAGCCAAGTCACGTTCTGGGGTGTGCCGGGCGATCCGCGTCACGACCCCATGCGCGGCTGGGGCTGCCTTGAAGCGGCACGTGAAGTCGCCAATCCGGGCGCGCCGTGCGAACCCTCGAAAGAGAGCCAGCCTCCCCCGTTCCTGGCGTTGCCGACGTCCTGCACCGGACCGTTGCAGGCTGCTGTGGAAGCGGACTCGTGGGCGGACCCGCGCCGCCCCGTCCCGCTCGCTGCCGGCGAACCTTTCGTGGCGCTCGACGGTTGCAACCGGCTGCCGTTCGAACCGTCGATCAAGGTCACCCCGGACGGGACGGCGGCGAGCACGCCGACCGGTTTGAACGTGGATGTGCACGTCCCCCAGCAGGAGAGCCTGAACGCCAACGGGCTGACGGTCTCAGACCCCAAGGGGATCGTCGTGGCGCTGCCGCCAGGTGTCGCCGTGAACCCCTCAAGCGGCGATGGGCTCGCCGCGTGCTCTGAGGGCCTGGTCGGTTTCACGGGGTTCGCCGAAACGCCGCTGCTGCCCGGGTTCAGCCTGGCGACCTTCACGGGCTCGCTGCCGACCCCGCTGGCACAGGGCGTGAACTTCTGTCCGGACGCCTCGAAGATCGGCACGGCGAGGATCAAGACGCCGCTGCTTGCCAACCCGATCGAAGGCGGCATCTACATCGCCTCCCAGAACCAGAACCCGTTCGGTGGCCTGGTCGCGATCTACATCGTCGCCGAAGACCCCGTGTCGGGCGTGCTCATCAAGCTCGCCGGACAGACACAGCTATGCCAGAGCGCGGGCGAAACGCTGTTCGGGATGGCCTGCGAAGCGCAAAGCCAGCTCGTCACACGGTTCGAAGACAGCCCGCAGGCGCCGTTCGAAGACGCCGAACTGCACTTCTTCGGCGGCGAACGCGCACCGCTCACAAGCCCCGCGCGCTGCGGCTCCTACACCACGCACGCCGCCTTCACCTCGTGGTCGGCAAAAGCCGATGAAGCGCCGGCAACAGCGTCCAGCGCGTTCAGCGTCACGAGCGGCCCGAACGGTTCGCCCTGCCCCGGCGCGAGCCTGCCGTTCAACCCGGTCCTGACAGGCGGCACCGTCAACATCAACGCGGGATCGTTCACACCGCTCTCGACGACGATCGGACGCGAATCCGGCCAGCAGGACATGCAGTCCGTCACGCTGCACATGCCACCCGGCGTCTCCGGCCTGCTCTCAAACGTCAAGCTCTGCCCCGAAGCGCAGGCAAACGAAGGCGCCTGCGGCCCCGAAAGCCTGATCGGCGAAACGACGGTCGCCGCCGGCGTCGGCGGCGACCCCGTGTCCGTGAAGGGCGGGAAGGTTTACATCACCGAAAAATACGCGGGCGCTCCGTTCGGACTGTCGATCGTAAACCCGGTCAAGGCCGGCCCGTTCGATCTCGAGCACGACACCTCCCGGCCCGGCCAGTACACACCCGGCTGCGACTGCCTGGTGGTGCGCGCGAAGATCGAAGTCGACCCGGTCACAGCGGCGCTGACGGTCACGACCGACCCGTCGGGCCCGCACGCGATCCCGCACCTCATCGACGGGATCCCCGTACAGATCCAAAAGGTCAACGTCCTGATCAACCGGCCCGGATTCACGTTCAACCCCACTAACTGCAACCCAACCAGCATCACCGGCGCCATGGCGGGCGAGGAAGGAGCATCGTCGCCCGTGAGCGTGCCATTCCAGGTCGCCAACTGCGCGAACCTCGCGTTCAAACCGGGCTTCAGCGTCTTCACCAGCGGCAAGACCTCGCGAAAGAACGGCGCAAGTCTGCACGTCAAGCTCACCTACCCCAAAGCCCCGTTCGGCTCCCAGGCGAACATCAAGAGCGTCAAGGTCGAACTGCCCAAGCAGCTTCCCTCCGAGCTAAAGACCCTGCAGCACGCCTGCCCGCACGAAGTGTTCGAAGCAAACCCGGCAGGCTGCTCATCGGCCTCCACGGTGGGCTTCGCCAAGGCGACCACGCCGCTTCTGCCGGTACCGCTGGAAGGCCCCGCCTACTTCGTCAGCTATGGCGGCAAGCAGTTCCCCGAACTGATCGTCGTGCTGCAGGGCTATGGAGTCACGCTCGACCTGCACGGCGAAACGTTCATCAACGAAAAAACGAGTATCACCTCGAGCACATTCCACACGGTGCCCGACGCGCCGGTCGGCAGCTTCGAACTGAACCTCCCCGAGGGGCCGTTCTCGGCGCTGGGCGCCAACGGCAACCTGTGCGCGCTCACCAAGACGGTGCTCGTCAGGAGGAAGGTGACGGTAAGGAGCGGCGGTCGCCGCAGGACGGTTACGCGCAAGGTCAGGAGAACCGTACCGGCGACCCTCGCGATGCCGACGACGTTCATTGCTCAGAACGGCGCCACGATCAAACAGCGCACGCCGATCGGAGTCACCGGCTGCGCCCGGCATAAGGCAGGCGCAAAGAAGGCCGCGAAGGCTCGGAGAAGCACCGGCCGACACTGACCGGTCGCGCTCGCCGACTGTCAGCTCTCAGAGAGCCGTCTGAGGTCGTCCAAGTCTTGCGGTCGACCGGCGGAGCGCTTCATGGTGCGCAGATCCTCCAGACCGCAGACTCGGATGGGCACCCCATCGAGGTCGCTTTCGATCGCGCTAGCCGACAGTCGCTCGTGCAAGTCCTCACTCTCGATGCCGCTGAGCCATTGCATAACGTCGAGACGTCCAAGGCGCGTCAGCACGCAGAAGTTTCCGCCCAGGGCCAGATCCTCCTTGGTGGGATCGGCAGGCAGCTCCTCAGCATCGAAATCGCTCGCGTCCAACAGGTGCGCGTCGAGATCGCTGAGGGTCTCGGCGAGACGCTCCAAGTTGCGATCGCTCGGGTTGGGAACGATGTCGAGATCCTTCGTGACGCGGATCGCGCCATGAGCGTTGACCGCGAAACCGCCGACTACGACATGCTCGACGCCGTGCTCGTGTAGCGAGCGCAGCAGTGGGAGCGGATCAAGAGCCTCGGGCATGGCGGAACGCCTCCGCGAAGCGGTTGGCGAACCTGGCCAGTGCCGCGGCCTCGCTCAAGTTTGCGCTCACGCCGCGCGCCCGGTCGTGGGCCACCTGGGCCAGGTCGGCTCGTTCGTGTCGGGCGATCTCCTGCGGCGTCCACGGGCCCGTCGGCTTGCGGTGCGGCTCATCCATCGTTCTCACAGCTTAATGGGCGCCAATCCGGATCTCGTGGAGTCTCGCATTCGCAGTTTGGCGACCCTGCTTCCCTAGTGACGGCGGCCATGAGATTCTCCCCGTAGGCGGCCATTAGAAGTCCCCACTGGTGGCCGCTAATTCTCCCCATGGGTGGCCATCGGAACTCCCCACTGTCCTGTCCAGGTGTAGTGCCTCCTGACG
>JBOGXY010000207.1:0-22663 GCA_050696495.1 Solirubrobacteraceae bacterium | reverse complement strand
AGCCCGAGCCGCGGGAGCCGGCGAGCGCCTTGGCGCCGGCCACCGCCGCCGCGCAAGAGGCCACTCGTAGCGCGCCGAGGGCGCCGCTGCCGCCCTCACCGGCCGCGCCGAAGCCTGCCGCACCCCGCTCCGGCGCTATTGCAGCGGCGCAGGCGTCCTCTTCGCGTGTCGTGGGCTCCCGACCACGGGCGACAGCGGGCGCCGGAGCAACGGGCGCGGCCTCGCGCGCCGCGCCGCCCGTTAGCGGTGGGCGCAAGGATTTCCGCCAGGAGCGCTCGCCGACGCGGGCGATCGTGCTCGGCGTTGGCGTGCTGATCGTGGTCGTGCTGGTGGTGATCTTCGCCGTCTCGGCCCTGAAAGGCGGCTCCTCCACTCCGACCGCCGCCCAAACCACGACTGGAAGTCAGACCGCCGGCTCGACCAGCCAGACCCCTACCACGACGACGCACAGAGCCAGTCAGAGCACCGGTGCCGCCAGCCCGGGCGAAACATCCATCGTCGTTCTCAACGGCACCGGTACCACCGGGCTTGCCCACCACCTCGCCTCCGATCTGAAGCAGAGTGGCTACTCGCGGGCGCTGGCATCGGCCGGGGTGCCGCCGGGGACCCATCAGACGACGGTGATCGAGTACTCCAGCGGTCATCGCGCCGACGCCCAGGGCGTTGCGCGCACACTGAACGTCACACAGGTACAGCCGATGGAAGCGACGATCTCGGGGCTGGCAAGCTCGGCGAGCGTCGTCGTTCTGGCCGGGGCCGATCAGGCGGCTCAGCTCGGCGGCGGCGGCGCCCAGAGCCAGGGCGAACCGGCCGCCGGTCAGTGAGCGCGCCCAGCCCCGAGCCGCCGCCGCCGGGTGCGCCCGGAGCGCTCGGCTTCCTGGCCGTGCCCGCCCGTTCGCGCAAGCCACGTGAGCGCGGCATCACTCACGTGATCGACCGCGGGCTCTCGATCGCCCAGGTCGACGGGCTGATGGAGACCGTCGGCGAGTACGTCGACATCGTCAAGCTCGGTTGGGGCACCGCCCTGGTGACGGCCAACCTGAAGCCCAAGCTCGAGCGCTACGCCGCGCACGGCGTGCCGGTGGTGCTCGGCGGCACGCTGACGGAGATCGCGATCAAGCAGGGCCGGGTCGAGGGCCTGGTGGCATGGTTGCGCGAGCTCGGCCTGCGCCACGTCGAGATCTCCGACGGGACGATCGCTCTCGAGCCCGACACCAAGGCCCATCTGATCCGCACACTGGCGGCGCACTTCACAGTGCTCTCGGAGGTCGGCAGCAAGGACACCGAGTTCATCATGGCTCCGTACGTGTGGGTGGAGCAAATCGAACGCGACCTGCACGCCGGCGCCTGGAAGGTGATCGCCGAGGCGCGCGAGTCCGGCACCGCCGGCATCTACCGCGCCGACGGCGAGGTCCGCACCGGGCTGATCGATGAGATCGTGCACGCAATCGACGCCGATCGGATCGTCTTTGAGGCTCCTCAGCGCGAGCAGCAGGTGTGGCTGCTCAAGCATCTCGGCAACGAGTGCAACCTCGGCAATATCGCCCCCGACGACGTGCTCTCGCTGGAGACGCTGCGCTTGGGCTTGCGCTCTGACACGGTCGAGAGCTTCGCCACGGGCGGCGAGGCGGCCAGTTGAGCGAAGCCGCCGCTGAGGAGCCGGCGGCGCTCGCCGACCCCCGGCTTGCCGCCGCCATCTTCGCCGCGCTGGTCGCGGCATGCTTCGTGGCCCTGATCGTCACCCAGCGCCTGAAGCACACGCCCACCCCGGTGCAGGAATTCAAGCGCACCCGAGTCGTGATGCCGGCATCCGCCGGCCCGGACCGGGAAGAGCACCTGTCCTTCAAGCCGACCAAAGCCGACCGCGTGACGGTGAGAGTCGAGAGCTCCTCGGGCGCTACGGTGGCGACGCTCGTGACGGACCTGGCCGTTGCTCGCTATCGCATCGTCTCGCTGCGGTGGGACGGGCGTCGCGGCATTGCTCGCGGCTACAGCGTGATCACGAGGGCTAACGGCTACACCACGCTTGTCCCGCACAACCACGGCGCGATCGCGCCCTCTGGCGAATATCACCTGCGGGTCGACCTGCTCGAAGAGAAACGCTCCGTGCCCTCGCCTGAGACCTTCAAGCTGGTGGCGCCATGATCGCCGCAACCCTGCCGAGCGCGCCGGTGCTTGCCGCCGCCTGCCTCGGCGCGCTGGTCGTGATCGCGGCGCTCGCGCTGCTGATGCGCAGCGACCCGCGCGCGTTCCCGGTGCTCGCCGTGCTGGCGCTGCCGTTCCGCCTGCCGATCTCGGCCGACGGGCGCACGGTTAACCTGCTGCTGCCGCTCTACGCGGTGGTCGCCGCCGGCGCGCTCGTGCATCTGCTGCCGCGGATGTTCGCATCGTCTGTGCGCGCAGGCAGCGAGCGGGGAGCAGGCGATCTGGACGCTGCTTCGACCGTGGCCGACGAGGACCGCCCGGCGGGTTGGCGAGCCGCCGTCTATGAGCGCCGCCATCCGGCGATCGCGCTGGACTGGCTGTTGCTGGCCGCCGTCGTCCTGTACGCGCTGCAGTCGGTCTACTCGGCCGACATCGGCAAGGCGGCCGAGAACCTCGCCTTCTTCTACGTTCCCTTCGGCCTGCTGTACCTACTGTTGCGCGACGCGCCGTGGACGCGCCGGTTGCTGCTGACGTGCCTTGGCGTCGCGGTCGTTCTCGCGCTGCTGTTCGCGGGCGTGGGCTTCATCGAGTACTTCCGCAAAGCGCTGTTTCTGAACCCGAAGGTGGTTGCCGCCAACGAGTACGACAACTACTTCCGCGTCAACTCGCTGTTCTTTGACCCGAGCATCTACGGCCGTTTCCTGGCGCTGGTGATGATCGCCGTGACGACGGCGGTGCTGTGGGCGCGCGAGCGCCGCGAGCAGTTGATCGGCGCCGGCGTGCTGACCTGGCTTCTGCTTGGATTGATCACGAGCTTCTCGCAGTCGAGCATCGCCGCGCTGCTGCTCGGTCTGGCGGTGTTGGCGGCCTGGCGCTGGGATGTGCGCTCGACCGCCTACGTCGCACTGGCGCTGGCGGCGATCGCGCTGGTGGTCGTGGTGGCGGCGCCGCCGTCGCTTCACTTTGGCCTGAAGGGCTCGGGCGGCTCGGCCAACAACGCCACCAGCGGGCGCACGAAACTGATCTCCGGCGGGCTGAAACTGTTCGCCGACCGCCCACTGCAAGGCTTTGGGTCGGGCTCGTTTGAAACGCAGTACAAGCGCCACGGCGGCGGCAGCGCCCAGAACGCGACGAGCGCCTCGCACACGATCCCGATAACCGTCGCCGCCGAGCAGGGAATCGTTGGCGTGGCGCTGTACGTGGCGCTCGTCGTCGTCGCGCTGCTGACGCTGTTCGCAGGCGCCGGCCGCTCGCCACCGCGCATCGCGCTCGCGGCCGGCTTCGCGGCGCTGGTGCTGCACACCTGGGTGTATGCCGACTTCTTGGAGGACCCGATCACCTGGACCCTGCTCGGCGTCGGGGTGGCGCTGTCGCTCGCGCGCATATCTGCTCCGGCGGAGGACGAGCTGGCGTGCGCGACTACCTGAAGCGCCTGGTCACCACTGGCGCCGCCTATCAGGCGGCGGAAATAGTCGCGAAGGGATTCGCGGTGATCACGCTGCCGCTGTACACGCGGCACGTGACAAGCGGCGGCTACGGCGCCTACAACACGCTGATGACCGCGGTCATCCTGGCGAGCATCCTGCTGCGCCTGGGCGTCGGCGAGGCGTTCGTGCGCTTCTACTTCACAGACGACGACCCTCAGCGCCGAGCGCGAATCGCGCGCACCGCGACGGCGACGGTCGCCTGGACGACGACGCTCGCGGCGCTGCTCGCGGTCGTCTTCTCAGGCGCTCTGTCGCGAATGATCCTCGGCTTCGAGGACGTGGTGTTGATGGACTGCGCGATTCTCGGCCTGTGGGCGTTTACCAACATCGAGATGGCCTACGCGCAGCTACGGGTGGACGAACGCGCCCGCGCCTACATGTGGTCCTCTGGCGCCAACGTGGCGATGACGGTGACCTTCACGATCGTGTTGGTGGTATTCGCCGGTCAGCAAGCGCGCGGGCTGCTGCTCGGCAACTTCGGCGCCACCGCGATCACGGTGCTCGGCCTGTGGTGGCTGCTGCGCGGCCGCTTCTCGCTGCGTGTTCATTTCGCCGACCTGAAGGCGATGCTCGGCTTCGGTCTGCCGACGGTGCCGGCCGACGCCAGCGTGTACGCGCTACAGGTGGTCGACCGCTTCTACCTGTTTCGCGGCGTCGGCCATGCCGCCGCCGGCGAGTATTCGATCGCCGTGCAGCTGGCGACCGTCGTGTTCGTGTTCGTGCGCGGCTTCCAGTACGCGTGGCCGCCGCTTGCCTATTCGATCGACAGCGACGCGGAGGCCTCGCGCCTGTACTCGATCGTCACCACCTATTTCGTGCTTGCCACCGGCGTGGTGGTGGCGGCCGTGGCCCTGCTCGGGCGCTGGCTCGTGCGGCTGCTCTCCGCGCCCGAATACTTCGGTGCGCATTCGGCCTTGCCGTGGCTGGCGCTCGGCTGGACGCTGTATGGCCTCTACCAGGTGATGATCGTGATCACAGGCCGTGCGCGCGTCACCCAGCGCAACATCCCCGCGGCGGTGGCTGGGCTGGCGGTGAACGTCGTGCTGCTGGTCGTGCTCGTCCCCAGCAGCGGTCTCGGCCTGGGGATCGCCGGCGCCGGGATCGCCCTGTGCGGGGCGTACGCGACGATGGTGGCGGTTATGCACGTGCTGACCAGGGGCGTGTTTGCCGTGGACTTCGAATGGCGGCGCCTCGGGCAGGTTGCCGCGATCCTGGCGGGAGTAGCGGTCTCCGGTGAGCTGTTGTTGCCGACCAGCGGCGTGGCCGGTCTTGCGCTGCGCATCCTGTGGCTGGCCTTTGTCCCCGCGCTGCTGCTTGCAACCCATTTCTTCCGCCCCCACGAGCGAGAGCAGGCACGCTTGCTGGTGGGCGACGCCCGCGCCCGCGTTGCCGCCTTCCGGGCGGGCGGCGGCGAGGTCGAGGCGTACGCCGAGGATCCGCTCCGCGACATCTGACCGGGACGCCTCAAGCTAGGTGGGCAGGTTGTCGATTAAGCAGGCGTGCGTGAGCTGACGGCAAAGCCCCCACGGCCCGCCGGGCGGCGGGAGCTGGCTCGGCGTGCCGAGGCGTTGCGCCGCCACCGCGCCGACGAGCGTGTGCAGCAGGTCGCGGCAGCCGGCGAGCTTGCCTATCTGCGCTCGCAGCTACGCGCCGCCGCGCGGCTGACGGCCAAGCTCGCGGCGACACGAGACGCAGAGCAGATGGCCAGGCTGGTCGTCGACGAGTTGCACGAGACGTTCGCCTTCTACCTGGCGGCCGTACAGCGTCTGGACGACGACGGCGTCCTTCGCCTGATCGCCGGCCGCGGCGCATTGGCGGAGGTGATGGCCGAGTTCCTGCTGGTCGAGCAGCCGCTGGGAGAGGGCGTCAACGGTCGCGTCGCGCGCTCGGGCACGACGGCGCTCGTGCCCGATACGCGCGAGGATCCCGACTACGTCGCGCGCGATCCCGCCACCGACCCGCGCTCAGAGCTCAGCGTCGCCGTCGTGGTCGACGGCAGCGTCTGGGGAGTGCTGAACATCGAGGCCGTCGAGGCATACCGTCGTCGGAGCCGAGGGTGCAGCGCATCGACGCTTTCGCGCACCTGGCGCCCGCGGTTCGCTACAGCCACGAGCGCGTCGACGGCAAGGGCTATCCCGATGGCCTCGTCGGCGATCGGATACCGCTTGCCGCGCGCATCATCGCCGTCTGCGATACCTACGACGCGATCGTCACAGACCGCCCCTACCGAGCCGGCCGGACCCCTGCGCAGGCGCGCGAGGAGCTGCAGCGAGTGGCGGGCACGCAGCTGGACGAGCGTGTGGTCGCGGTCTTGATCGGGGAGGTCGCTGCCGAGTGACCCGATGATTGGGGCCCCAGCGCTTTTGGGAGGGCGATTTCAGTTGAAAGATCGGCCATGGAGCCTGTGTCGCACACGTGCTACGATGACTGCGTGACCAGAGAGATCACCCAGCGGCAACTTCGTAACGAGAGCGGTGAGATCATGCGTGAGCTTGACCGCGGCGAGTCGTTTGTAGTGACCCGCAACGGGGTTCCGGTTGGCGAGTTGCGCCCTATCCGTCGGCGGCGATACGTTGCCAAGGATGTCGCGCTGGCGGTCTTCTCAGGAGCCGCGAGCGTTGACTACGCCCGCTTGCGCCACGACGTGGACGCGATCCTCGACCAGGACCCGCTGCCTCGTGTCTGACTCGGGTAGCCGCGTGCGCGGTCTGCTCGACACCTCTGTAGTCGTTGCCCTGGAGCACGTCGAGCCCTCGCTGCTCCCCGACGAACCTGCTGTGTCGGCGCTCACGCTCGCTGAGCTTGTTGCGGGGCCGCACGCGAGCGAAGACTCTGACGAGCGTGCCCGCCGTCAGGAGCGAGTGCAGTTGGTGGAGGCAACGTTTGAGCCGCTGCCCTTTGACGACGGCGCGGCGCGTGCGTATGGTCGTGTCTACGCAGCGCAGGTCGCCGCCGGTCGCCGGGCTCGTGGTCGCCGGGCGGTGGACTTGCTGATCGCCGCGGTGGCAGTCGCCAACGAGTTGCCCTTGTACACGTGTAACCCGGACGACTTCTCAGCTCTTACCAAGTTGCTCGAGATCCATACGATCGATCCCAATCCAGCCGACGAGCCAACGAATGAACCTGCGGATCACGCTCAGTTGCTCGAAGACGAGCGAAGTCCAACGCTCGGCAAGTAGTCAATCCGTCGCACGGTTGTAGCGATCGGCCGCCTCGCGCAGCCCCTCGCCGCGGGCAGGGAACAATGTCGCCGTGACGTGGCGCCAGTAGCGCCCCGGCGAATGCCCCGGCAGAACCAGTGCGGCCGTCGCGCGCAAGGCGTAGGACCACGCTGTCAGCAGGCGGACGGCCAGCGCGGCAGCCGCCGAATGGTGCTTACGCATGTACAGGTCGCGGTTGCGCGCCATCTCCACGATCCGCGGCTCTGGCACCGAGTCGGTGGAGAGCTGCTCGTGGTGGATCGCCGCGGCCGAGGGCACGTACAGGCTGCGCCAGCCCGCGTCGCGCAGGCGCTTGGCGAAGTCCACCTCGTCGGAGTAGACGAAGAAGTCCGGGTCCAGGTAGCCGACCTGCGTCGCGGCCTCGCGGCGGACGAGCAGCGCCGAGGATTGACACCAGTCGACCTCGCGGGTGCGTGTGCCCTTGCTCTGCACGGTGTAGAGCCGGTGTAGCAGCAGCGCCCCAGCCAGCGCCGTCCAAACCGTCGGGAATCGCCAAGCGCAGGGCTGGGGGGCCCCTGGATCGTCGCTGAGCGCGTCACTGGTGCTCCCGTCATGCTCGGGGCGCTCAGGCCGCAGCAGCCGCGCCCCCGCGCAGGCCGCCTCGGGGTGTGCCTCCAGGGTCTTGTGCAAGGCAAGCGTCGCCCCGGGCAATAGCTCGGAGTCCTCGTTGAGCAGCAGCGCGTAGCGGCCGCGCGCGCGCCGCAGCAACTCGGAGTCGTTGGCCCCCTTGCCGCGCCGCTTGCCGAGCGCGATCACCTCGCCCCGGCACCCCTGCTCGGATACGTCACCGATCGCCTTGCCTCCCGGCTCGACACCGAGGCCGATCGCCGGGTGCTCGCGCGCGGCAGGCGCCGAGCCGTCGCGCGAGCCATTGTCGAGTACAAGCACCTCGGTGGCGAACGGCAGTTGCGCCCGCTCGCGGGCGATCGCGTCCAGGCCGCGCAGCAACAGCTGGCGCTGGGAGGTGTTCACGACGCAGTAGCTCAGCTCGATCTCGCTCACGCCCGGACACTACCTGCACTCGTCCAGCGCAACTCGTATCCCGGCGATGGGTTGACTTTCTCGTAACTACGTACAATCATGCTGTCTACCGGCTCCAAGTTTCTGGCATCTGGACTACGATGTGCTAGGAGCCGTAGAGGGGTATATACGGAGAGGGTAGGTCTGGTCCCGCGGGGCCACGACGACAACAGCCACATGGAGGGATGATGGGGATTCAATCGTCACGTTCGCGCTCTTCGGCGCGACTACGCCCAACGATCGCTGCGCTTGCCGTCTTGGCGCTTGCGCTCGCCGCCGCTGTGGGGACCGGCGCCGCCGGTGCGGCCGGTCCGAGCGCTAAAGCCGCGGGTTCGCTCAACCTGAGCGACAGCGCCAGCCTCAAACTTCACGACCACAAAGGTGTGGAACTGAAAGAGGAAGGCACCGCGCACGGCAACCTGCCGGGCAAGATCTACATCCAGTTGAGGCTCGCCTCCGCGCGTTCGGTGACAGCGAAGATCCAGGTCTATCCGAGCGGTGGCTCGGTTGCGGCCAGCGCCAGTGCCACCTACCGGGTGGTCACGTCATCCAGCGCTTCGTTTGCCGGGACCCTGAACATAACCGGTGGCAGCGGCCGCTACTCGAAAGCCAAAGGCTCGCACCTGAGCTTCACCGGCACCGTCCACCGTCCCAGCGACTCGGTATCTGTGCATGTCAGCGGCAAAATGTCCTACTAGCGTCGCTGCGCCCCCCTGCCCGGCGTTCGCCGGGTGGAGGCGTCGCAGCGCAAGGGCGTTTCTCCGCAGGGCGCTGCTGGCTCTCGCTGGCTGTCTGATCGGGGCCTCGCTGGTCTCCTCCTCCCCTGCGCAGGCGGCGCAGGCGGTGAAACTGCAGGCCTCGTTCACGCCCGACCGTTATGGCGCCTCGACCACGATCGGCTTCGGCTTTACGATCTCCAACACCGAAGGCGGTCTGCCGTCCCCGCTCACGCACGTGGATCTGCGCATGCCGCGGGAAATGAACTACCTGACGAGCACGCTCGGAACCTCCGAGTGCCAGCCCAAACGACTGGAAGAAAAGGGCTTGTCCGGCTGTCCGTCCAATTCACGGGTGGGTATGGGCAGTGCGTTCGTCGAGGTGCCATTCGGTCAGAACGCCGGCCACGAGATTCCGGAAATCCAGGCGCTGGTAGGCCCGGTGCATAACAGCAACGTAGTCGTGCTGTTCTACGCCAATGGCTTGGCGCCGGTCTATGCCCAGATCGTCTTTGCGGGCGAACTTATCCCGGCTGGCGGCGCCTTCGGCGAAGACCTCTCAGCGGCGATCCCGCTGATCCCGAGCGTCACCAATGGCCCGCCCGTGTCGATCATCAACGTCAAATCGACGATCGGCCCCAACCATCTCACCTACTACAAGCGTGTGCACGGCCGGCTGGTCAGCTACAAACCAACGGGGGTCGAAGTGCCCGAACACTGTCCGCGTGGCGGCTTCCCGTTCACCGCTCGATTCGCGTTCCTCGACGGAAGCTCGGTGGACTCCTCCACCAAAGTGCCCTGCCCGGCCAAACGTAAATAGCTTCGCTAGGAAAGCGAGACCGTCGCAGCTCGGCCGGCAGGTAGCGCCGGCCGGGTCGCGACTTGGTCCTCTCAGTCCTGAAGCGCCAGGCTGGCCGGCACGCGGGCGGCAAACCAGCCCGGTATCGCGACCATCAGCACCGCGGCGGCGGTGACCAGCGCGAGGCTCGAGAGCGCCACGAGCACCCCGATCGAGCTGACGACCGGGTAGTTGATCACGAGATTCAGGGCGCGGTCGAGCAACTGCTGGCCGAACAGGCCGACGACGGCGCCACTGAAGCAGCCGACGCCGAGCAGCATCACGCTCTCGAGCACAAGCGTGTGCCAAAGCTCAACACGCGCGAAGCCCTCCAGCTTCAGCTTGGCCAGCCGCGGCCGGCGCTGCCAAATCATCGCGCCCATCGCCGCCGCCATCGCCATCACGGCCGCCACCAGGATCAGCGTGGCGATCTGTGACAGCCGTTCGAGCCCCTGGCGCGTGATCGCCTTCAGCTTCGCTTCATGCTGCCCGGCGGTCTGCACCGAGAGTCCAGTTTCGCCGCCGAGCGCCGCGCGCGCTTCGCGAGCAACTTGTGCGGGCGGCACGCCCGGCTTGGCCAGTAGCTGGAAGGCGCCCGCGTCTGTCGAGCCCCACGCCCGCTGGTAGTCGGCGGCGCTCATCACGATCGCTCCCGGCGCCCAGCCGATGTTCGTGCTCACCGCCGCGACGCGGAACGAGCTCGGGACCGGCGAAGGAAGTGTCAGTGGGTCGCCGATTTTCAGTTTGTGCGCTTGCGCCAGCGCCAGCGAGACGACCGCCCAGCCGCCGGCGCGTAGGCGCGCGTCGGCCCCAGCGACGTTGCCTTCGACCAGCTGGCTGGGAGGCACCAGCGGCGAGGCGTCGCCGGGCGGAGCGATCACCCAAACGCGACGGTCGCCGAAGTCCAGCAGCCCGCCGCGATAGACGCGCGTCTGGCGAACCCCCGGCAGCGCCGCAAGCTTGGCCAGCTGGGTGCTCGGGATGGGCGAGGTCATCAGCAGGTTCGAGCTCCCGGCCGCGGACACCCACACGTCGGTTGCGGCGTTGGCATCTTCTGCTGCGTTGTAGAGCCCGGCCAGCAGGTCGCTGTGGGCCCCCTGGATCGAGACGCTGCCGAACACGGCGATCGCACCGGTCGCGGCGATCGCGATCGCCCGCGAGCGCCCTGCCTGCAGCTCCATCGAGGCGATGTGCGGAATCGCGCTGACGATCCGTGGCGCCAGCGCGCGCACGAACGCGAGCACCCCGATCAGCGGCAGCGCCAGCAACGCAAGCAGGGCGGCCACCAGCGTCACCATTCCCACGATCGCCGCCTGCGGCGCCGCCAGCAGGATCACCAGGCTCACCACCAGGCACACCAGCCCGATCGCGGTGAGCGCCGGCGAGACGCTGCCGCCGCGCTCCTCGCGTACGGCGATCGCCGCCAGCGGATCGCGCGAGACGATGTCCTTGAAGGGGCTGAGCACGGCGATGCTGGCGGCGCCCATGCCGCCCACCACGGCGATCGCGATGCTCTGCCAGTTCACGACCCGCTCCGTGCCGACGGCAAACGCGGAGGAGAGATAGCCGGGGTTTGAGTGGAAAAGATGAATCGAGAGCTCGTTGCCGAGCAGCAGACCGAGCGCGCAGGCGATCGCACCGAGCACGAGCGCGTCGAGCATCAATATGCCGATCACCGCGCGCGGCGTGTAGCCGTCGCGGCGCAGGTCGGCGATCAGGCGCCGGCGCTGGGGGACCGTCAAGAGCATCGCGTTGAAGGCGAACAGGAAGCCGACCAGCGCGCTGATCACCGCGAACAGCTGCGTGGACTGGTTGGTGGCGGCCGCGGCCTTGGCGAACAGCACTTCGTCGTAGTCGGAGGACTCGACGCCGAGCCGCCCGCCGGCGAGGCGAAGCAGCGCCGCGCGCACCTGCGCGGTGTGTCCCGGTGTCGGCTCGACCAGTGCTCGCGTCACGCGCCCCTTCAGACCGGCGGCTTCCTGGACATATTCGATCGGACCGACAGCGACAGGGCTGTCGATCAGCGGGCCGACCTGTTTTGCCGTGAGCTGTTCGTCAAGCACAGCTTCGCTGTAGTGCCCGCCGGCCTGGACGTGAAAGACGTCGCCGTATTTGCTCACCCCGAGCTTGTGCGCGACCGGCGCCGTCAGCACCAGGAAGCCGATCGAGCCGAACGGCTTCTGCTTGACGTTGTGAACCAGAGACCCGCCCAGCTTCAGCAGGTTTTCATCGGCGCCGGCGAGCTCGACCGATTCGCTGCCCTTCGGTCCCAGTGTGTTGGCCGGCACTTCCACCAGTGGCGCCACTATGCGTACGTTCGCCAGTTTGCGGACCTGTGCGACCAGCCCTTCGGGAAAGCCGTGCGCGTCGCGCGCGGTCAGCTGCAGCGTCGCCCCGCCGACGATGCCGCTGTTGAGCTGGCCGACCGAACTGGACAGTGAGGAGCTGGCGATCTGGGAGGCGAACAGCAGCCCCACGCCGGCGGCGATGCCGACGATCGCAAAGCACTCCTGCAGCGCCCGCGCGCGCAGGCGCACACGGTACAGGTGCAGCGCATTGGCAAACCTCATCCCCTCACCCCCTCTCTATGTCACTCACTCAGTCGCTCAGGCCGGCACGTAATCGGCAAGCTTTCCGTCGCGCAGCGCAAGCACGCGGTCGGCGTAGCCGGCCGCCTGCGGATCGTGGCTGACGAGCACGATCGCCACGCCGCGCTCGCGGCAGAGCTCGCGCAACAGGTCGAGCACCTCGCGCCCGCGCGCGGTGTCGAGGCTGCCGGTCGGCTCGTCGGCCAGCAACAGCTTCGGTTCGGTCGAGAGCGCCCGCGCGATCATCACGCGTTGGCGCTCACCCATCGAGAGCGTCTCCGAGCGATGATTCAGGCGCGAGCCCAGCCCGAGTCGCTGCAGCAGCGGTCGCACCTGTGCGTGCGCCTGCTTCCAGGGAGTGTCCTTGAGCAGCTTCAGCACGGTGTTATCGACCGCGCTTACGCCCGGCAGCAGGTCGAAGTTCTGGCGCACGAAGCCCATCTCGCGCAAACGGAAGTGCGAAGCCTCGCGCTCAGAGAGAGAAGAGACGTCGCGCCCGTTTACAAGCACCTCACCGCTGGTCGGCGAAAGCAACGCCGCGACCATCAACAGCAGCGTGGTCTTGCCCGAGCCGCTCGGCCCATACAGCGCCACCATCTCGCCGGCCTGCACGGCCATCGAGACCCCGTCTACAGCCTTGACCGTCTCCTCGCCCGCCGTCTCGTAATGCTTGACGAGATCGCGCAATTCCAGCATCCGATAACCCTACCCCTCTCCCCGTGCGCCGTGGCCTCCCGGACCGTCGCGCGCTAACCGCTGAGACGCCTCACCTCGAACACCGCCAGCGCCGGCCCGACCAGGGGCCCGGCGGTGGCGATCACCGCCTCCCGCGCCCCCCGCAGCTCGTCTCCGCGAGCTTCTGGGGTTGACAGATAATTCGCGATCATCGCCGTGAGCATAACCCTATGACGCGACGGATGCGGGAGAGCCGCAGCCACCGCGCCTGCGCGTGTGGCCAATGCCCGCAGGCGCATCGCGGCCTGCTCCGGCCCGTAGTAGGCCAGCAGGCTACGGTGCCCGGCGGCCTCGTCCTCGCGTTTGTCGATCAGGTTGTCAAGCAGCGAGTGCAGGCAGCCGATCCAAGGGAAGTAGGCCTCAGACAGCGCCTGCGCCTCGTCGACCGTCAGCCGCGGTTGGGCGGCCGCGGCGATCAGCGCGTGTACGGCAAGCGATGATCCCGCCCCGGCGGCGGTCTCCCACCACTGCAGGTCGGTGCCGGCCGGAGTGGCCTGCTCTGCCCAGCTTTCAAGCCCACGGTGATCGCCCTGCGCCTCGCTCAGGTTCAGGCTCTGGAACGCCACGATGCGCTCGGCCGCCGCGCGCGCCCAGGGTCGCACGACCTCGGCGGAAGGCAGGCGCGCGAAGGCCGAGCGGCATTCGTCCAGGACGCCGTCGAGGAAGCCACCGTCGCGGCGCTGGGGATGAAACTCGTACCAATCGAGCCGCGGCGCGTCCGAGCTCAGTGCATACACAAGCCCTTCGTGCAGCCGTCGCCCGTCGCCGACGGGATCGGCGCTCGGCTGCTCGCCTAGCAGGTCGAGCAGGTTATAGGCGCACTGGAACGCGCCGGCGGCCTTTACAGCCGCCGCGCGGTGGCGCCACGGCGAGAAGGCGGCGAAGGCGGCCGCGCCCTCCATGTTGCCGCGCTTGGCGAGCGCATCGATCGCTAACCGCCTGAGTACGGGATCGGGTATTCGCTTGGCGCGCCGGCGCCAGCGCGCGACATACAGGCATACGCGCGGGAACACGGTGGTCCAGTAGCCAAGCGCCCCGCGCGCGAAGGTAAGCCCCAGTGCCACGCTGTGAGCCCACGGTCTGCCCATCGCCGTGGCCTCGCCGGCTGCTCCGGGTCCCGGCGGTCCTATTGTCCCTGCCTCGTGTACGTCCAAGTAGTCGACCCCTCCTCTTACACGCCACCCTACGACCATGCGCTGTGCAGCGCGCTGGCGGACGCCGGTGCGCGGGTCGAGCTGGTCTGCAGCCGCTTTGCCTACGGCTCCGTGCCCGAGCCACGCGGATATACCCGTAACGAGCTGTTCTACCGCCACGCCCTCGGCGCCGCCGGCGGTCGCCTGCGCGGCGCGGTCAAGCTCGTCGAGCACGTCCCCGACATGTTGCGCTACCGCCGCCATGCCCGCGGCGCCGACGTCGTGCACTTCCAGTGGCTCTCGGTGCAGGCGCTCGATCGCCGTCTGCTGCCCTCCGGCGGCAGGGCCGGTGGCGGGCGCCGGCCGCTGGTACTGACTTCGCACGACATCCTCCCACGCGAGCCCCGTCCCGGGCAACTGGAGGCCCAGCGGCGAGCCTACGAGCGCTTCGACGCGATCGTCGTTCACTCCCGGCGCGGCCGCGAACGGTTGGTGGAGGAGTTGGGCGTGGACGCCGAGCGCGTGCACGTGATCGAGCACGGCGCCTTCACCTACCTGGCCGAGCGCGCGCCCGGCGCGCCGGCGCCGCCCGCACCGCACCAGACCGAGGAGCCGGTCGTGCTGATGTTCGGCCTGCTGCGCCCGTACAAGGGCATCGATGTCCTGCTCGACGCGTGGCGGGGGGTTGACGGCCAATCCGCGATCGAAGACGCGGAGTTGTGGATCGCCGGTTTGCCGAAGATGGACATCGCGCCGCTGAAGCGGACCGCCCCGCCGAGTGTGCGCTTCGATGACCGCTTCATCGACGAGCGCGAGCTGCCCGCCTACTTCGAGCGCGCCGATCTGGTCGTGCTGCCCTACCTGCAGGCCGACCAGTCCGGCGTGCTGTTCACGGCGCTGGCGTTCGGCAAGCCGCTGCTGCTCAGCGACATCGGTGGCTTCCCCGAGCTGGAGCAGACCGGGGCCGCGAGGATCGTGCCGGCCGGCGATGCTCGCGCGCTCGGGGCCGCACTGCGAGAGCTGCTCGGCGATAGGGCCACCCTGGCCAAAATGTGCGTGAAGGCCAGGGCAGCCACCCAAGGACTTTACTCCTGGCAGGCGGTTGGGGGCAAGCACTTGCGGCTGTACGAGCGTCTGCTGGCCTAAGCGGAGAGAATTGCGCCGCGATGCAAAGCGCCCTGGAAGCCCTGTTCTGGATAGCCGTCGTGGCGATCGCCTGGACGCAGGCGGGCTACGCGCTGTGCATCGCGCTGATCGCACGAGTGTTCGCTACGGGCGATGTCGCACAGGCGCCACAACCCGCGGGCGCACAAACGGTAGGCCAAACCCAAACCCAACCGAGCGTCAGCCTGATCGTCGCCGCGCATGACGAGCAGAGCGTGATCGCCGCGAAGGTGCAAAATGCGTTGGCGCTGGAATATCCGCGTGAGCTGCTGGAGGTGATCGTCTCCTGCGACGGCTGCACGGACGCGACCGCCGAGCGCGCCCGCGAGGCCGGCGCCGACCTCGTGCTCGAGCTGTCGCGCGGCGGGAAGATCGCGGCGCAGGACGCGGCCGTGCAGCGCTCGCGCGGGGAGATCGTCGCCTTCTCGGACGCCAACGCATTGTGGGCGCCTGACGCTCTAGCCGAGTTGGTTGCCGCTTTCGCCGACGCCCGCGTGGGCTATGTGTGCGGGCGCGTGCGCTTCGTGCGCGACGAGCAGCTGCCCGACGGTGGGAGCGCCACCAACCAGGAGGGCGTCTACTGGGGTTATGAGATCTCGCTGCGTGCGCGCGAGTCGCGCCTGGCCTCGATCACCGCCGGCAACGGCGCCATCTACGCTACCCGCCGCGAGTCCTACATCGTCGTTGACCCGGTGATGGGCCACGACCTGTCGTTCCCGTTCAAGATGGTCAAGCGCGGCTGGCGCGCCGTCGAAGCCCCGGGCGCGCGAGCGAGCGAGAAGATGGTCCCCTCGATCGAGGGCGAGTTCTCGCGCAAGCGGCGGATGATGAGCCACACCTGGCCGATCGTCCTGCGCGGTGGCATGCTCTCGCCGCGCGGCTATCCGCTTGGCTATGCCCTGATGATCTTCTCCCATCGCCTGTTGCGTTATCTGTTGCCGTTCCTGCACCTGCTGGCGCTGGCGTGCAACGTCGCGCTGGTCGCGCTCGGCGGGGGCGGCGCCGTGTACGCGGTGACGCTCGCGCTGCAGGTCGCATTGCTGCTGGCCGCCGCGCTCGCCCGCGTCGCGCCGGTTCGACCGTTGCTGATCGCCCGCTACTACGTGCTGACGGCCGCATCGCCCGCGGCTGGCCTGTGGGACTGGCTACGCCACGGCACAGAGGCTTCCTGGCAGCCGGCGGAGGGAACGCGATGAGCCTGCTGGCCTTCGCCGCCGACTCTGTTGCGATTGGTGCAACGGGGGCCTTGCGCGTATCGCCCCCCTTCGAGGCGCAGCGATGATCCGCCGCGCCATCGACGTCCTCGGCGGGCTGCTCGCGTGCGTATTGGCGGCGCCGGTGATCGCGTTGGCGATGGTGGCGATTCGCCTGGAGTCGCGCGGGCATCCGATCTACCGGCAGCGGCGCGTCGGCAAGGGGGGCGTCGAGTTCTACCTGCTCAAGTTGCGCACGATGGTCGCGGGCGCAGAGCACATCGGCGCGGGCCTGGCGATCAACGAGGACGACCCGCGCGTCACGCGCGTGGGCGCGTTTCTGCGCCGCACGTCGTTGGATGAGTTGCCGAACCTGCTGGGAGTGGTGCGCGGCGATCTGTCCTTCATCGGCCCACGCCCGACGATCCCGGTCCAGGTCGCCCAGTACTCGGAGCGCCAGCGCGGTCGCCTGGCCATCCGCCCCGGCATCACCGGTTGGGCGCAGGTGCACGGCCGCGCGTCGCTGCCCTGGAGCGAGCGGATCGAGCTTGACCTCTACTACATCGAGCACCGCTCCTTGGCGCTGGATCTGCGCATCCTGTGGCGCACGATCGCGATCGTCTTCGGTGGATCGGGTTTGTACAAGGGTGAGACAGGGGGATGGCAATGACACCGGCGATCATGCTCACAGGGGTCGGAAAGCGCTACGACATCGTCTCCTGCTTTGCGGCGCTTACCACGGTGGTCGCGGTTGATCCGAACCCGCTGGCGCCGGCGCGATACGCCGCCCAGATAAGGGCAACGGCGCCGCGTATCGACGACCCCGGCTATGTGCCGGCGTTGCGGGAGCTGTGCGAGCGCCATGGAGTCGGCGCGGTGCTGCCGCTGACCGACCTCGACATCGAGGTGCTGGCACTGGCCCGTGAGCGCGGCCAGCTGCCCGCTCTCGTTCCCTCCTCAGAGGTGGCGCGCGCCACCTACGACAAGTACGAGGCGCACCTGCTGCTCGAGCGCTTGGGCCTGCCTTCGCCGCCAACGGTGCTGCCCGACGTCGACCTGGAGGCGCTGCACTATCCGGTGATGGTCAAGCCGCGCCAGGGTTCGGGTGCGCGGCAGGTCCACCTCGCCCACGACGCCGCGCAGGCGCGCTTCTTCGTCGACTACGTGGACGAGCCGACGATGGTCCAGCGTGCGATGGGCGGCCCGGAGCTCTCGATCGACTGTCTTGGCGATTTGGATGGCCGCTGCCTGAACGCGATCCCCCGCACGATGCTCGAGTCCCGCGGCGGGGAGTCGATCAAGGGCACCGTTATCGAGGACCCTGAGCTGGTTGAGTTGGGCCGGAGCACGATGGAGGAGCTGGCAGTACGTGGCCCCGCGACGATCCAGGTGTTCCGCGACCCCGATTTGGGCGTGCGCATCACCGATGTGAACACGCGCTTCGGCGGCGCTTTCCCCGCTCCCGCGCTTGCGGCGCTGCCGGGTCGCGGCTACCCGGAGCTGATCGTGCGGATGGCCGCCGGCGAGGACGTTGCGCCGCACGTCGGCGAGTACCGTCGCGAGGTGACCTTCACGCGCTACTACTGGCAGCTCGAGCTGGATGAGAAGCTGGCGCCGAACGGGAAAGACATCGTGGCGGACGGTCCTCCGGCGCCGAGGTAGGACGAGCGCCGGTGACGCCCTACCGGCGGCGTCGCGGCTCTGAGATGTCAGAATGGGCGCATGTCTGAGTGCGCGCAGTGTGGAGCGCCGATGCAGGAGGGACAGGACTGGTGCCTTCAGTGTGGCGCCGGCGCTCCCGGCAGCCTGGGCAACGGTGGCCCCAGTTGGCGCACCGGTGTGGCCATCCTCGGTACGACGGGCCTGCTGGTGGTCGGCGCCTCCGTTGCGGCCTATGCGGCGCTGACCAAGCCCAAGCCCAAGCCGAAGGTGGTGGCGGTGGCGATCAGGCCGGCTACGCCCGCGACGACGACGCCGCTTCCGGGGACGACCAGCAGCGCCGTGCCGGGCATCCCGACGACGGTGACGCCGAGCACACCGGCGGTGCCGACGCAGACGCCGACACCGAAATCGGAAGCCGCGCCTGTCTTCCCCGAAGAAACGAAAACGACCCCGCCGACGAAATCGACCACCGAAACGAGCGCTCAAAAAGAAGGCTCGAAAGAAAAAGCCGAATCGGAATCCGAACCGCCCAGCCCGATCCTGCTCGACACCAACGCCGCCTCGGTCTACAACCCCTACTCCTACCCGGCCTCGCTGTTCGGCGACCCCAGCCTGACTATCGACGGCGAAGCGAAAACGGCCTGGACGGCAAAGGTGCAACCGGAAAAGGCGCCGCACATGGCCGAGGGCCTGCTGCTCGACCTGAAGTCGCCGCAGAAGCTGGGCACGGCGGCTGTGAAGACTTCGACGACCGGAGCAACGGTCGAAATCTACGGAGCCAACGGCGCCACGTTGCCCGCCTCGATCACCGACACCGCCTGGACGCGCTTGGTGGGCTTGAAAGTGCTGAAGAAGAAAGACACCACCTTCAAGCTGAAGACCAACGGCAAGAAATTCCGCTACGTCGTCCTATGGCTGGTAAAGGCGCCGGCAAGCTCGACCGCCGCCAAGCCCGGCGACGTAGCGATTAACGAATTCGAACTGTTTCCCCCGAGCTGAGGGCTGAGCAGCTAGGCCGACTTGGTCTTGGCGCGGCGCGGTTTGACGGCCCACACCTCATCCAAGAAGGCTGCTATTTCGTCGGTCAGGCGCTCTGGTTTCAGGCGCAGCTCGACCAGCGAGTCGGCTTCGATCAGGCGCGAGTCCGGCAACTCTTCGGCGAGCATGCCGGCGTCTGAGAACGGGTGTACCGGGTCGCGGCGGTGCCCGAGCACAAGGGCGGGGGTCTTGAAGGTGCGCCGTTCGTTGCGATGCGGAGCGATCCGCCCGAAGAACAGCCCCTGCAGCAGCGCCCCTCCCGGCCCTGGGTCCTGGCGCACGAGGTCGAGCACGACGTTGCCGTAGTAGGGCAGCAGCCGCCGCGGGATCGCACGGGTCGTGCGCGCCACGAGCTTCATCAGCGGCTCGCCGAAGGTGAGCGCCACGAGGATCGGGGTGAACGTCAGCGCCGAGGCCAGCAGCGCGTTGTCGAGCACCGGCATCTCAACGATCATCCCGCGCAGCCGCTCGGGCGCCGTGGCCGCCACCTGTAGCGAGGCGTTGGCGCCGAGCGAGGTGCCCATCACCACCGCTTGGTCGATCTGGAGGTGATCCATCAGCGCCACCAGCTGCTCGCCGAAGGAGTACATCGAGTAGCGCCACATGTCGCGTGGACGGTCCGATTCCCCGTGCCCGAGCAGGTCGACCGTGATCACGCGGTTGCCCTTGGCGGCCAGGTCTTCGGCCAGTGGCCGGTGCATCTTCTGTGAGAGCAGCAGTCCGTGTACGAGGATCACGGGTCGCTTGTCGGCAGCGGTGCGCCGGGCCGTCTTGCTGCGGGTGCCGTCCTTCTTCAGCGCGGCCAGCCCCGCCCCGTACTCGGTGTAGGCGATGCGCTGAGAGTGAAACTGAAACGACGCCACCTCTACAGCCTATCTGGCGCCGGGGGCGATACTCGAGCCCGGGCGAAGCCGTGGATCGCCCGGGCCCGGTCCCCTCTCCGGAGCCACCTCGGTGCACCGAGGGTGACCTGTCCGCTTAAACCCTGCAGCCGCAAGGAAGATGCGGTGTGCGCCGCGGCGCCCTGCCCGCTAACTTTGGCTGTACGACCAGCTACCGCATAGGAGACGAGATGGCCAAGCAACCCCGCATCCTCGCCGGCCAAACGGCCGCGATAACCGGCGCCGCGCGCGGGATCGGCAAGGCGACCGCTCAGGCCCTGCTCGCCAAGGGGATGAGGGTGGCGATCGGCGATATCGACCTCGCCGCGGCCGAGCAGACCGCCGCTGAGCTTGGTCCGAGCGCGATCGCCGCGCCGCTCGATGTCACCGACCGCGACTCTTTTGCCGCTTTCCTTGACCGCGCCGAGGAGCAGCTCGGGCCGATCGATGTGCTGATCAACAACGCGGGCATCATGCAGATCGGGCGCTTTATCGACGAGGACGACCTGACGGCGCGGCGGATGGTCGACATCAACCTGCACGGGGTGATCCTCGGCATGAAGCTGGGCCTTGGGCGCATGCTCCCTCGTGGGCGCGGGCACATCGTCAACATCTCTTCGCAGGCCGGCAAGTACGGCTCGCCCGGTGGCGCCACCTACTCGGCGACCAAGCACGCGGTCGTGGGCCTGACCGAGGCGGTGCGCGGCGAGCTGCGGCTGATGGACGCGAAGATCGACCTGAGCTACGTGATGCCGTTCGTCGTGAACACCGAACTGGGCTCCGGCCTGGGCGAGGCGCGCGGCCTGAAGAACCTGCAGCCCAGTGACGTCGCCGATGCGATCGTCGAGGCGCTTCAGACGGGTCGCGTGGAAGTGTGGGTGCCGAAGTCATCCAAGCGCACGCAGGCATTGGGCGTGCTGCTGCCGCGGCGTCTGTCGGAGGGCATGGCCCGTGCGATGAAGGCCGACCAGGTCTTGGCCGGGGCCGACGCGAACGTGCGGCGCGGCTACGAGCTGCGGGCTTCGCACTCGGAGCCGGGCCTTGAGCCGGCGGCTGAGCCGGCGCGGCTCACGGACGGCTCGGACGGCTGACACTGCTCGTCCGCGGCTGGACCGGCTTTTGTAGTCGCCTTCTGGACGATTGAGGCGTGGCGGCCGATCAGGCCGTCAGCCACTCGGCGATCTGCTTGCCGATCTCCGGCCCCGCGTCCTCCTGCAGGAAGTGGGAGGCGTTCTCGATCGTGCGCGGTCGCTCGCGGCCGATCGCCTCGGCGAAGCGCTCGCCGGTCGCCAGCGGCAGCACGGGGTCCGAGTCGGCCCACAGCATCAACGTTGGGCGCGTGTCCTCGCGTAGGGCCTCGAGCACGCGCTGTCCCTCGGCGGCGCCTGCAAGCTCGGGCGAGCGCGGGATCATCAGCGGGAAGGCGCGCGCTCCCGCCTTCGATTCGGCGTTCGGGTAGGGCGCTTCGTAGGCGGCGATCACCTCGTCGCCCGGGTCGTTCTTGCAGGCGCCGCGCACGAGCATGCCGACCGGCAGGTCCTCGGTGCGCTCGACGAAGTCGCGGAAGGCCGTCCAGGCGTCGGTCATCTTCTGGTGGCCGGTGAACAACCCGGTGTCGAGGATCACGAGTCGCTCGAAACGCTCGGCGTGCTCGACGGCCAGCCGCAGCCCGATCGGCCCGCCCCAGTCGTGCACGACCATCGTGGCGCCGCGCAAGTCGAGTTGCTCGAGCAGCGGCGCGATCGCCGCGACGTGGCGGTCGTAGGAGTACCAATCGAGGTCCACCGGCTTATCCGAGCGCCCGAAGCCCGGCAGGTCAGGCGCGATGGCGCGAAAGCCGGCGTCGAGCACCGGGGTCATCACCTTGCGCCACAAAAACGACCAAGTCGGCTCGCCGTGCATGAAGACGACCGGCGCTCCCTGGCCCTCGTCGAGGTGGGCGAGGCGCAGGCCGTCATGCTCACGGTAATGGGCGCGGAAGGGAAAGTCCGGCAGCCCTTCCAGCAGCTCGTCAGGTGTACGCACCGCGTCGGTCATGCTCAGGCAGAGCATATGCGACGGAGTGGCGACCGTAGGCGCCCGGGCGGGTCGCACGTACGCGTGCGTCGCGACTCGCGAGCCCTACGATCGGGCCCGCGATGCGTTAGGCTCGCGCGCGTATGCATGTACTGCTGCTCACCCACCTCGCGCCGGTGCTGGCGGCCGAGAAGAGCAAGACGCCGTTCTACATCGCCGGTGGCGTGCTCGTGGCCTGGGCGCTGCTGCTCTCGCTCGGCATCGGCCTGCGCAAGCCCGACTTCCCGAGCAACTTGCGCGGGCAGCGGGCGATCTCGGTTGTCTCGGCCGTCTTGGTCGTGATTACGCTGACGATGGCGCTCGCCACGTCCGGCGGTGGCTGAGCCGCGTAGCGACCTCGCCCGAGCGCAAACGCTTCGCCTCGATGTTGGCGCCGCTCAGCGCCGCAAACGCGCGCGCCTGCTCACGTAAGTACTCGGCCAGCAACTGCTCGGATGATTCATCCGAGCCCGCCGCCGTGCGCGCCAGAGCGAGCGCGAACATGCAGGCAAAGACCAAAAAACCGAGCCCTGCGTAGATATCCGTCATTGCACCCACTGCTGAAAGCCCCCTTTCGCAGTCTCCCTACGGTTAATAGTGCCAGCTACGGCGGACGCGCGGTGCGTTCCGTAATAGACACGTTCTCGCTATTTGCGCGGTCTCCTTCGCGTTGCTCGGCGTCAGCTTGACGCTCTCGACCCTATGACGTCCGCCTCCCGCAAAACTCACGCCGCGGATTTTTACGGAAGGCGGACGATGTGCTCGAAGTCGGTCTGCGCGGCTAACC
>JBOGXY010000206.1:0-21948 GCA_050696495.1 Solirubrobacteraceae bacterium | reverse complement strand
ACAGGACGTTGAACACCCCGTGGATTCGAGGAAGCCGCCGGTGCCCCTCTTGCTATCCCCCCGCTACACAGCCCTCGACGCTACCGCCCGATCCCCTGCAAAACGACTCGAAATGCCGAAACTCAAGCTGACTGTGAGAGTAAGGCGAGTGGCAGCCACGGTCAGGAGATCATGCGGGAGCTACTCCGGCCGGTTGCGCGTAATTGACGGGTTCCTCGATCAGCTCGAAGATTCTTCCGCTGATGGCGTGGTGGTAGACGCCGGGAAGCTGCTTCAGCCGCTGGAAAAACGTGTGGCTTGCCCAACTGGCAGTCTCTATCCGCGTGGGTCCCTTCAAGCGCGCGATCATCTCGACGACGGGAAGAAGATCCGTGTCGTGGGTAAAGAGGATGGCGACGTCCGCATCGCTTGTGAGAATCGTCTCTGCGACCGCTAGCGCCAGCTGTACGTCAATGCCCTTCTCGACTGGCGTCTGCACGTCGGCGTACGGCGGCGGGTAGCGCAGAGGTCGCAGTCGAGGCACGACTAGATCTCCGCCTTCGCGCTTCCATGCCGTAGCCTGACGACGGTTTGCCCCGAACCCAACACGATCGCGCGTGGAGTTCGGCAGGCCGCGATGAATCTCAACCCGTGTGAGTTCGGCCGCAACCCCGCGATCATGGCCGGCAGTCAGTATCCGTGCGAGCTGAAATGGCCTGAAGTTGCCTCGCTCGTTGGGCAGATCAACGAGGCCGAACGCCTCGCGTGCCGTCTTGTAAACATTCTGCCAGTCAATAAAGACGGCAACCTTGGGCGATCCGCCAGACATAAAAGATTCCCCGCCAGAGCAACCCGAAGGTCGGTCGGCGGGGAGCAATAGATCCAGCATAACGACTATCGACCGGATTGACAAGGCCCCTTACAGCGCTTAGGACTTCGCCGATATCAGTGACGGCCCTGCGTCTAAACCCCCTGCTCGGCCGCCACCGGCGCGCGATCGCCCGGGTCCACCACGGGGCGCCGGCGGGCTAGCCCGATCAGCAGCGCCAGCAGCACCTTGACCATGTAGTAGGCGGACTTGCCGGTGCTGATCGAGGACGTGCCGCCCCCGCGGGCGTACATTCTGACCGGCGTCTCGCGCATCCGCAGGCGGTGATGGTGGAGCATCAGCACCGCCTCGACCTCGGGATAGTCGTGCGGGTAGTCGCGGGCGAACAGCTCGATCGCGCGGCGGTTGTAGAGGCGAAAGCCCGAGGTGGGGTCGCTGACGCGCATGTTCACGATGCGTGTCAGCAGGAACGCGAAGATGTGGATCCCGGTGCGCCGGCTGATCGGTGCTGGGTAGTGGAAGTCCGAGGTCAAGAACCGCGAGCCGCACACCATGTCCACGTCGCCCTGCTCCATCGCGGCGACCAGGCGCTGCAGCTCGGTGGACTCGTGCTGGCCGTCCCCGTCGACCTGAGCCAGGTAGGCGTAGCCGTGCTCACGGGCGTAGATGAAGCCGGCCTGTACGGCGCCGCCGATGCCGAGGTTGAACGGCAGGCGAAGTACGCGCGCTCCCGCCGTCTCGGCCAGCGCGGCGGTGTCGTCTGTCGAGCAGTCGTCGACGACCAGCACGTCGAACTCGCGGGCATGCTCGCGCAGACCCTCTACCACCGCCACGATCGTGGCCGACTCGTTGTAGGCGGGCACGACGGCAAGACGAGTGGGACCGCCGGTTAGAGGGGAGCGCTCGCGTCGCTCCTTGAGGGTGTCGGCGCTCATCGGTCACGCATTCGGGAACCTGCCCAAGGATACTGGCCGCATGAGACCCCTCGTCACGGCCGTCGTCGTCTCCTATGCCGATCCGGGCGCCGCCGTCGCCGCGACGCGCAGTCTGCTGGCGCAGTCGCATCCCCCCTGCGAGGTGCTGCTCATCGACAACGACCCCGAAGGGGCGCCGGGGCGCGCGGGCCTGTTCGAGCCCGCGGTGCAGGTCCTTTGCCCCGGCGCAAACATCGGCTACACGGGCGCGGCCAACCTCGCGGCCCAGAGAGCGCGCGGCGATTGGCTGTTTTTCCTGAACCCCGACGCGATCGCCGCGCCGGACTGTCTGGAGCGCCTGCTGGAGGCCGTCGACGCTCCCGAGGTCGCGATCGTCGGGGCTCAGGTGCTACTGCCCGACGGGCGCGTCAACGCGGGGGCCAACCCGGTCAACATCGCCGGCGTCTCCTGGTCGGGCGGCTACGGCTCCCCGCGCGAGCACGGCCCCGCGCGCGACGTGGCCGCGGTCTCAGGGGCGGCGCTGATGGTCCGCCGCGAGCGCTTCGACGAGGTCGGGGGGCTGTGCCCTCACTTCTTTCTGTATGTGGACGACACCGACCTCGCCTGGCGGGTGAGGCTCGGCGGCGGGCGGGTGCGCTACTGCCCGCAGGCGGTAGTCGTGCACGACTACGAGTTCGACAAGGGCAGCGCCAAGTGGTTCTACCTAGAGCGCAACCGCGCCTGGGCGCTGCTTTGCAACCTGCGCGTGAGCACGCTGGTGCTGCTCGCTCCGCTGCTTGCGGCGACAGAGGCGGCGGTGCTCGTGCGAGCGGCGCGCGAGGGCTGGCTGCGCGAGAAGCTGCGGGCGTGGGCGTACCTGCCCACCCACGCCCGCGCGCTGCTGGCCTGGCGCGGGAGGGTCCAGGCCGGGCGCAGGGTCTCCGACGGGCAGGTGCTGGCGCTGTTCGCCGGCGGCGTGCAGACGGGGCTGCTCGAGGACCCGCCGCCGGCTTGGGTCAACGCCGCCCTGGAGCTCTACCGTCGCTGTTTGCTACGCGTCCTTCGGGCGCCACAGCAGTGACTGAAGCGCCAGCTCCAGGCGGGCCGGCAGTGGGCGCCATCCCCACACGAAGCGGTAGAGCAGGCGCTGCCCGGGCCCCAGGGCGCTCTCGGCGGCCAGGCGCCGGCGGCCCTCGCGGTCGTAGAGCCGCGGGTGCTTGCGGCGCAGCCGGCGAAAGGCGCGGTGGTAGCCCGGCCGGGCGGACATGTGGCGAGTGGACTCGTGGCGCCTGTACATGAGCGTCACCTGCTCGATACGCCGCCCGCGCCAGCCGCGCTCCAGCGCGTGCACCCAGAGCTCCCAGTCCTCATAGCCTGAGAAGGAGGGGTCATATCCGCCCACGTCCTCGACCAGCTCGCGGCGCATCAGCGCGGTCGCGCCGATGTTGTGGCGAAACAGCAGCCCGTAGGGGTCGTAGGGCGGAAGGCGCAATTCGCCCTCCCAGGCTCCGAAGAAGCGCATCGGACCGTAGGCAAAGCCGATCTCGGGGTCGTCCTCCAGCAGCGGACGCAGCAGGCCCACGGCCTCCGGAGTCAGCCGATCGTCGGCGTCGAGCACCAGAACGTAAGGGGTCTGCGCGCCTGCCAGCGCGACGTTGCGCGCCACCGCCACGCCGGCGTTCTCCTGGCGCAGCACCCGCACCTGCGGTGGAAGCCGCTCGAGCGCCGCCAGTGTGCCGGGGTCGCTTGAGCCATCGTCGACGACGATCACCCGAGGCTCGCCGCCCTTCTGAGCTAGCGCGCTCTCGACAGCCTCCGCCAGGAAGGCTCCGTAGTTAAAGCAGGCGATGGCGACCGTGACGTCGTCGTTTACGTTCATGGCGATCCGAGGCCGCAGGTAGGCTAGCGACCAATGGCTCTGGACAGCACTACCGGGCTTGCCGGTGGCCGTCCGGCGGACGCCCCGCGGGCCGGCTGGAGGGCGAGGTTGGGGACGCTTGTCCGCGCGGTCCCCCTGAGCCTTGCTCTGCTGATGGCGGTGGGGCTGATCGGTGGCTTGGCCTGGTGCATCGTACTGCCTCCCCTGCAGGGGCCCGACGAGGTGAGCCACTTCGCCTATGTGCAGAAGATCGTCGAGACCGGCTCGATCCCATGGCGTGCCGGCGAACCGGCCCATCCTGGCCATGCGTATTCGACCGAGGTCAACGTCGCCGGCCTTTGCAGCGGCGTCAGCGGCTTGGCGCAAAACCTCGCGGCGCGCGCGCCGGCCTCGACCGTCGACGAACAGGCCTGTTATGCGGCGCTCAACCGGCTTCCACCTGGCGCGCGCGGCGACGGAGGCTACACCTCAGCCGAGAAGAACCCGCCGCTCTATTACCTCTATGAGTCCATTCCCTATGCGATCGTCCACAACGCGACCTTCTTCACCAGGTCGTTTGCGATGCGCTTGGCCAACCTGCCGCTGCTGCTTGCCCTCGTGGTCTTCACCTGGCTGCTCTCGGGCGAGCTGCTGCTCGGTCTGCCTCGAGGTCCGGCGCTGCGCGCGCTGGCGACCGCGGCGGTGGCGCTCAACCCGCAGCTGACGATGATGACGGCCACGATAAATCCGGACGTGCTCTTGGCGATGTTGTGGACGGCCGGGCTGTGGCTGTCGGTCTCGATCCTTCGCCACGGCCTCACACCTGCCCGGGCCGGCTGGCTGGTGGGCGTCTGCGTGCTGGCGGCGTTTACGCAGGGGCGCGGGCTGCCGCTGATCCCTGTTGCGGGGTTGACTCTAGTAGTGGCGGCGTGGCGGCTTCGTCGTCCAACCGGCTACCGAGCGGCGACGGCAGCCGGCTTGATCGGGATCGTCGCGCTCCTCGGCGCCTTTCTACTCGTGCGCTATGCGGTCAAAGACGATCTGACACTCGACCGTGTGCGGGGGTTTGGCTCCTACATGTGGCAGTTCTATCTGCCCCGGCTGGGGTTCATGGCGCCCTCGATTCACCCCGGCTACGGCATAAGGCAGGTGTTCGTCGACCGCTTCCTTGGGACGTTCGCGCAGCTGGAGGTCAGCTTCTCATCGACCACTCTCGATTTTCTCTCGCGTGTGGCGGAGTTCCTCGCTCTGGCCGCCCTGATCGGCATCGCGGTTCGATGGCGGCGACTGGCCAAGGCCCCATGGGTGGTGGCCGTGCTGGCGGTCGGGGCGCTTGGCTATCTGGCGCTGCTGCACGCCGTCGCCTACTCGTCGCTGCTCACGCTGCCGGGCGATCCGATCATCACGGGGCGCTATCTGCTGCCGTTGCTGTCTCTGTATGGCGTCGGCGTCGCGCTCGCCGTGTCGTGGCTGCCGCGCGCTCTGAGCGCGGTGCTCAGCGGCGCTCTCGCGGCCGGGCTGATCGTTCTTCAGCTGAGCGCGCTTACTGTCCTGCTGGAGCGGTTCTATGCCTAGCGCGCCAAGCGGGTCGCGAGATCGCTCGCGCCTGCGGCGCATGCTCGCCGACGAGTGGCTTCTGACGCTGGCGGGCGCGGTGCTCGCGCTCGCCGTATTGGTCGCGGTCGTGGTCGTTCCCTACCTCGACCAGTCCCGTCGCATCGTCGTGGAGGCGCCTCAGCCCTCGCCGCTGCAGTCGGTCTCGCTGGTCGAAATTAATCCCGGCCAGCGGGCCTGCGAGGATGAGATCGGGCTGCTTCCGGGACGGCAGGTGGCGGAGATGCGGGTTGGCACCTACGGAAAGCCGGTGGCGCCGCTACTGGTGGAACTGGTGGCTCCCGGCTACCGCGAAAGAATCCTGGTGCCGCCGAGCTATGTCGACAACGGGCCGATCGAGGTGCCGGTCGGAGGATCGCAAAAACCGGTGCAGGGGCGGGTATGCGTCACCAATCGCGGTCGCAGCATGGTTGCTCTGTACGCCTCGGCCGATCGGACCAAGAGCCGCTCGAGCACGACTGTGGGCGGCCGGCTATGGCCCGCCAACTTCGACCTCACGTTCTACGCGGCCGCCAAGCACAGTCTGCTCGAGCGCGCCGGTCCCACAGTTAAGCGTCTGCGGCTCTTTCATGCCCATGTCGGCATCGGCTTGCTCTGGCTGCTCGCCCTGCTGTTTGTCATCGGTGTCCCGCTTGCGACGCTGACTTCCATCGGCGTCGCCGATCACGACAGCGCCCGCCGAGCGCGCCCGGTCAGCGGTCGAAACGGGCGCGCGGCGAGGCGCACCGCGCGGTAGCGGCGCAGGGCGAGCAACCTCCGCAGCAGCCGGTTGCCGCGTACGCGCGCCAACAGGCGCTCGAACCGCTCGGCGCGATGCGCGAACTCCAGGCGCTCGCGCAACTGGCCGCTGTAGATCTCGAGGCCTCCGCGCAGGTCGGCGAGCATACGCGCGCCGGCCGCGGCGCCGCTCGGTTGCGGCTCGCGAGCGATCGCCTGTAGCGCGGCGGCCATGAACTGGCTCGACTGCGTCCAGTCCGGCCAGCCGCGCGCGGTCTCCAGAGCATTGCAGCGCAGGTAGTGGAGCAGCTCGCGATCGCGCGCCAGCAGGTCGAGCTGGCGTGCCGTGCCGCGCAGGTCCTCCCAGTCGCACAGCAGGGCGTTGTAGCCGTGCTCGACGTACTCCTCATAGCCGGTGACCGGAGTGACGACGCAGGTGGCGCCGCGGTGAAAGGCCTCAAGCGGCGGGCCGAACATGCCCTCCACGCTCGAGAGCTTGAGCACGACATCGGTGCGCCCATACAGCTCGGCCATCTCACGGTGGCTGAGCGGTCCGACGATCTCATCGGCCGGCGCCTCGCCGAGCGCCTTGCGATCGCCGCAAACGACCGTCACATGGCGCGGCTCGCTCATCGTCGCAGCGGCGTCGATGGCGCTGTGGACGTGCTTGAACCATGAGCCGGGCGATCCCTCGATCAGGATCCGCAAAGGGTCCCCCGTGGAAGGCTCAACGCACTCCACCGGCGCAAAGACCTCCTTGTCGATCCCGTTGCGCACCAGATAGCAGGGGGCGTCCGGGCGCAGGCCCTCGAGCGTCTTTGCGATCCAGCCCGCCTCGGTTATGAACGCTACCGGCAGGTCGAGAGTCAGCGCGGCGCCCAGGCGCTCGGCTTCGTCGTGCAAGTAGAAGCGGTCCTCCAGGCTCTGCACGAAATAGGCATGGCGCTCGGCCTGCAGCTCAAACAGCGTGAACGTCGTCTCCCACCAGGTTGCGATCGCGATGTCATAGCTCTCGCCAAGCGCCTGCTCGCGCGAGCGGATGTGCAGGTGGGGTAGGTGCTCGTAGCCGTGCCAACTCGGCCCCTCGTCCTCACGCACGAGCACGAGCGTCACCTCCCAGCCTGCAAGCTCGCTCAGTCGCCGTGCGTGCTGAAGCACGACGCCGACGCCGCCCGAGAGCTGCAGGTCGTTGAGAAGGAAGGCGACCTTCATGAGCCGCCTTCCCCGCGCTCGCCTTTCCCGCGCTCCGCCTCGCCGGGCTCGACCTTGCCGGGCTCGACCTTGCCGGGCTCGACCCCCCCGCGCTCGGCGCGCATCGCCTCTTCAGATCCCGCCGGCGGCTTGCCGAGCTGGGCCTCCAGCTCATGGATATAGGTGCGCCACTGGTCGAATTGAGCCGTGTTGGCGCGTAGCTGCTCGCGCTGCTCGACGAGCGTCCGTTCCTGCTCGGCGAGCGCTGTTTGCTGCTCGGCGATCGCCTCCTGCAGCTCGGCGACGCGTCGCTCCGCAAGCGCCACGTTGCTCTCACGCTGGCGCTCCCAGCGTCGTTGCTCGAGCATGTCTGTCTGGGCTGCAAGCGCTCCGCTGCGCAGCTCGTCGTGGCGCGGACCGAAGGCGGCGATGAAGTGTGTGGCGATCGCTTCGGGGCCGCCGATCTGCACCTCCAGCTTGTGGGCCTCGCGCGCGGCGGCCTCCCACGCGCACAGCGCCGAGCCGCTGAGCGCGACCTGGCGCAGCAGCGTGTGCTCGGCGGGGAGCAGGCGGTGCAGCTCCTCGAACGCGCCCTCGCTCCAGGTGCTCTGGTGGTAGGGGTTGTCGATAGCCCAAAACGCGTCGTTGGGGACGCTGATCGCAAACGTCGCCTTGCCCTCGCGGGCAAGCGCGCCCGACCATTCCAACAACGGCACGAAGCTCGGCAGATGCTCGACCACCTCAAAGCAGCTGACCACCCGCTCGCTCTCTTGGCCGAGCAGCGCCTCGCTGACCTGCGCGAGCACCTCCGGGTCGGACAGGTCTCCGGCTATCTGTGTGCTCTGCGCGATCGCCAGCTCCGCCGCCGCGCCGCTGACGGCGTCGGGTTCGAGGTCCACCAGCACGGCGCTCGGCGGCCGCGCGTCCCCCAACGCCGCCACTGCCGCCAAGCCCGTCCCGCAGCCGAGGTCGGCCCACACTGCGCTCGTGGCGATCAGCGGCGCCACCAGCCGGTAGCGCAGCTCGTGCTCGCCGCGAATCGCGGGCGCCGTCTCGCGCGTGATTCGCTCTTGCCAGTCAGACATTTGCGGGAACTCTCGCCAAGGGCGCCGCTATCGTAGCGTTGCCGATGAGCACTACGGTCGCCCCCAGCGTCGCGCCGGTCGCGGCGCGAACAGGTTCGCGGCAATTGCGCGTGGCTTTCCTCGGGGACTCGGTCTGGTTGGACGGCTGCACCCCGCCGCTGCAGGCAAGTGGCCTGACCCCGTCTCGGATCGAGCTGGGAACGGGTATGGATTTGGCGCGCATGGTGGCCGACCTGGGCTCGCTGGGAGCGGATCTGACGGTTGTGTTCGATCCCTCGCGAGTGCCGGCGGAGGTCCTGCGCGAGCTGCCCGGCGTGACGCTCGGACTGCACCCACGAGCTTCGATTGACTCGGATTTGGGAGCGGTCGCGGGATCGCTGGACAGGATCGCCTGTTTTTTCCCCGCGCTGAGCGGCGAGCGCGTCGGTGATGCCAGTATCTGGCGAGCAATCCCGCCACCCGTCAACGACGCCGTCTACGCCGAGGTGCGCCGCCCGCGCACCTCGATGCACGCCATGACGATCGGGCGCTCCAGTGAGCACCGCGAGCGACTGCTGCTGCCGGCAAAGCACCATCACGATCTGCTCCAGGTACTGCACGGCCTCAGCGGCGAGCCGTTGATCGAACTCCTGCGCGAATACGACATCGGCGTCTACGTGTCAGCCGAGCCGGGAGGTGGCTATGGGCCGCAGATCGGCATGCACCTCGCCGCCGGCCAGTTGCTGCTCGCCGAGGCGCCGACACCCACGCATGGGCTCGAGCGCAACATCGACTACCTGCACTTCGATTCCCCCAATGCCCTGGTGTGGACGCTCGATCGCCTCGGGCGCTTCCCGGAGATGCACCACCGCATCCGCGTGCGCGGTCGCCTGAAGGCCGAGCAGTACCGCGCCTCGCGTGTGTTCGCTCGCCTCGCGCACGACCTGCTCGCCGACGTGCGCGCGTTCGGCAGCCCGCGCTCGGCAGCCCTCTGAGCTGAGCGCCCGCGACTTGCCCGCTCAGGCCCGCCTGCGTCCGCTGCCGTTGGCGGCGATGTCAGCCACCGCCTCGCGCAGCAGCTGGGGGTAGACGCGCGAGGCGCGGAAGTCCTCGGCCTTTTTGCGGCCGGCGTGTTGCACGTCGAGGTAAGCCTCAGGATCGCGGTCGAGTTGCGCGACAAGCTCGGTCAACCGCGCGGCGCTCTCGAACTCCAGATAGTCGCGCCCGGGCTGCAGCTCGTGGCGGGGGCTCAGCTGCTCGGAGATGACCAGATTGCCCGCCGCCAGGGCGATGCAGACGCGGTTCTCAAACGAGGGGTAGGGGTTGTTGTGCAGGTTCAGCTGCACGTCGGTTCGGCTCATGAAGCGCACCAGCCGCTCGCCGAACAGGCCGTGTCCGATGTGCACGATCGGGTGGCTGCGCTTGACCGGGGCCAGCAGCTCTTCGCGATGCTCGGTAGGGCGCCCGACGAACAGCAAGCGCGCCGGCCGGCCGCGCTTGTGCACGTCGGCGAACAGCGAGTCTGAGACTGGGATCGGCAGCGAGCGCCACACAGGCAGCACGCTCGCGGCCGTCTGCGCTATCAACGGGTCAAAGGAGACGATCCGGTCAAAGTTGCCGGCATCCACGTCCTTTAGCCAGCGCAGACGAGCTTGTAGATCCGGGTGGTCGTCCTTGCGCTCGCGAGGCAGGGGCTCGGTCAGGTAGCCGATCGTGTGTGCGCGCAGGCAGTCAAACGAGCCCTTGGGGATGATCTCGGGGCGGAACACCAGCACGACATCGGGGTCGAGCTCTGTCAGCCGCGCCATCAGCGGCCCGGGTGGGGCGGCGGAGCGGAAGTCCAGGAATGTGGGCTCCACGTCCTCCACCGCCGACTCCAGCGAGCACTGGGCGAAGAAGACGCTCTGGCCGACGAAGGCGACCCGCACTACAGCTGCTCTGCGACCTTCGGCGCACGCCGGTCGAACAGGAGAAAGCCGCCGATTACCGTGGCGATGCCGATCCCGATCGGGATCAGGATCATGGCCCCGCCGCCGATCGCCGCCGAGGCCGTCGGGTAGTCGTGGCTGATGAAGACGTGGCGCGCTTCCTGGAGCACCGCCGCGAATGGGTTGGCCATCAGCACGTGCGAGAGGCTCACGTTCACCCCGAGTATGTCCTGCGATTTGAGCGTGGCGATCGGGAAGAAGATCCCCGAGGCGTAGAAGGTCATCTGCATGACCACGTCCCAGATTGGCCGCACGTCACGGTAGCTGACATAGGACACCGAGAGGATCATCGCAAGGCCCGCGGTAAAGGCGGCCAGGGCCAACAGCAGCAGCGGCAGCTCCAACCAGCTCCACTGCGGCGAGGACCCGGCCGCGAACAGGAAGATCAGCACCGGGATCAGATTCAGCGACAGGTTCATCATCGCGGTGATCACGATCGAGACGGGCACTGCCAGACGGGGGAACTCGATCTTGCGCACGAGGTTCTCGCGCAGCACCAGCGAGGCGACCGCGCCGCCGCTGCCTTCGTTGAAGAAGGTGAACAGGACGATCCCGAGCAGCAGCGCGGCGGCGTAATAGGGCTGGGTGTTTTCGGCGGCCAGTTTGGAGGCGCTCAAGACCAGATAGATCACCCCGAAGAGCAGCAGCGGGCGCATCAGCTGCCACAGGTAGCCGAGCGCCGAGCCGAAGAACGTCAGCTTGAACTCAGTCTTTGCCAGCGCCCAGGTCAGATGCCACAGCCGCCTGGGATCGGACCCCATGGCCGACGGTCCCTTGATCGGGCGCCCGAGCGCGCTGTCTGACGCTGGCCCGTCAGGCGCCGGCGAGTACGCGCGAGGTGGCGCGACCGGTGTGCTCACAGCGTGAGCCCAGCCGTCGTCTGGCGAGCGGCACGCTCAATCCTCACATCAAAAGGAAGCTCGAGCAGCGCATCGGAGCCGTGCGTCCCGGTCACGACGATCGAGCTCATGCGCTCGCGCCGGTCGATCCAGGCGCCTCCGGGACGGGCGAGAGCCGGGGTGAGCTGGTAGCGCTCGGGGGCGAGCACGTTCTGAAAGCTCACGCGAAAGACGGCCTGCTCGCCGGCCTCGAAGCTGCCGCTGTGCGGCTCGCTCCACAGGTTCGAGGCGGCCAGCAGGTGGTCGCGGTGGCTGTTGTGCAGGTCGAAGCTGAACAGCGGATCCTCAACGCGCGTGTCGAAGCGCACGCGCATCGCCAGGGCGCAGCGCTGCCCGGTCGGCAAGAGCTCGGCGCGCTCACCCTGCTCGTTCTCGAACCACACCTCGAGGATCTCCGCCTCGCCCGAGCCCTCCCGCTTGTGCTCATCGGCGCTGGCGAGCGTCCCGCTCGGCGCGCCGCCGCCGGCCAACTGGCGCGCCGTCGAGTGCCCACCGCTCTGCTCGGCCTCGGCCGCCAGCTGCTCGGCCGCGCGCGCCTGGAGAGAGAAGTTCAGCTCCAGATAGCGATTGCCGACGTGCTCGGGATCGCCGACCTCCACCACGCGGCCGTGCTCGAGCAGCAGCGCGCGATCGCAGAAGCGCTGCACCGCCGACATGTCGTGCGTGACGAACAGCACGGTCGCGCCGCTGCGGCGGATGCGCTCGAACTCCTCGTAGCACTTCTGCTGAAAGGCGGCGTCGCCGACGGCCAGCACCTCATCGATCAGCAGGATCTCCGCGTCGACGTGGATCATCACCGAGAAGGCCAGCCGCACCAACATTCCCGAGGAGTAGTTCTTGATCTTCAGGTCGACGAAGTCGCCAAGCTCGGCGAACTCGATCACGCTGTCAAAGCGCCGGCGCGCCTCGCGCGGGGAGAGCCCGAGCATCGTCGCGTTGAGCGTCGCGTTATCACGCGCGGGCAGGTCCGGATTGAAGCCGACCCCCAGCTCGATGAAAGTGGACATCCGTCCGTTCACATAGATCTGCCCGGCGTCGACGCGGTAGATGCCGGCCAGGCACTTCAAGAGCGTCGACTTGCCCGAGCCGTTGCGCCCGACGATCCCGAAGAATTCGCCGCTGGGCACCGAGAAGGACACGTCGCGCAACGCCTGCAGCACGTCGGTCGCCGACCGGCGAAACGGGTGCAGCGCCTTCTCCTTGAGCGTGCTGACCTGCTCGCGGGGAATCTCAAAGCGCTTATGGACGCCGTCAACGACGACGGGGGGCGGGCCTGGCTGGCTCATCGCCGTACAGGGTATCCGCGGCGCCCGCGCCCGCCGCGGCCGCGCTGTGACCGCTGCCGCCCGCTGCACGTCGGCTCAGTGTGGAGACGGCTCCCTCAATACGATGCGGCGCGTGCGGCGTTCGCCGATCTGCGCACCTGCGAGAAGGGATCGAGCATCGAAATGAATATGCAAGTCTCCAATCTGAGCGAGCGCTCGTGAGAATCCTTCTGAGTACAGAGAACTTTGACGCGTTCGGCGGTCTTGAGACCTACACGCTGACGGTGGCGCAGGATCTGCTGCGCCTTGGCCACGGCGCTGCGATCTACGCGCGGCGCTCGGGTGGCATGGCCGAGCTGGCGCGCAGCCGAGGTGTTGCTGTGATCGGCGAGCAGGAACTGCCACGTGAATGCGATCTGATCCTCGCCCAGGACGCGGCCACATGCCACGAACTGGCAGCCCGCTATCCGCAGACGGTGCGAACGTTCGTAACGCACTCGCGCGACCATGTCCTGCACGACGCGCCGCAGCTGCCGGGCGTGTGCGACGGAGTCGTGACCATGAACGATCGCGTTGCGCGCTGGGTGCGCGCCCGCGCCTGGCATGCCCCGTTGACACGTCTGCGTCAGCCGATCGACCTGGCGCGCTATCGCGACCTGCCGCCGCCACGCCCGAGACCTCGCCGTGTGCTCATCACCAGCAACTATGTCGATGGTCCCCGCGGGCGACTGCTGGAGGAGGCGTGCCGCAGAGCCGGTTATGAGGTCGAGTGGATCGGCACGACGACCAGGCCCACCTCCAAACCGGAGCAGGCGATCGCGGCGGCTGACATCGTCGTGGGACTGGGGCGCAGCGCGCTGGAGGGGATGGCGGCCGGCCGAGCCGTATATATCTATGGAGCGACGGGCACCGACGGCTGGGTGACTGCGCGCAGCTACGGCCAGTTCGAGGCCGATGGCTTCGCTGGACTGACCGATCCGCGCCCGGGCAGCTTCGAGCGATTGGTCGGCGAGCTGCGCGACTGGCAACCTGAGATGGGAGAGGTGGCTCGCGATCTGGCGGGCCTACACAGCGTGCGCACGCACGTGGTGGAGCTGATCGAGCTGGCCGGCTCGCTGTCCGAGGAGCGGTCCGGCGGTGGGCCCGTCGGCGCCGGCGTCTCAGAGAAGGCCGGCGCTGGGAACGCCGCGACGCAGGCTCCGCTGCCGGTCGAAGAGATGGCCAGGATGTTGCGCCTGGAGTGGCAGATGTACGAGCAGCGCATGCGCGCGATCCTGGAGGCCGACTATTTGCGCAGAGAGCGCGATCTCCAGCGAGAGCGCGCCGACGATGCCGCAGAGCGCGTCCTCTTGCTGGACGAGCAGCTTGCAGGCGCGCATGCACGCGTGGCGACGCTCGACGAGCACCTTGTGGACTCTCGCGTGCGCATAGGCGAACTGGAGTCCACGGCCAGCGAGCTCTCCCAGCGCCTCACCTACCGCCTCACGCGACGGCTGACGAAGCTTCTGGAAGGTCTGCGCGCTCGCGCGGCTGGCCGTTGAGCAGCAGCTCTTGCGCGACGAGGCGATCGTCGAAGGGAACGCGAGCGAGATGTCGGTCCCAAGCAATCGTTCTCAGGGGTCCACGCCCGAGGATGGCGACCACGTCTCCCGCTCGTGCCTGTGAGATAGCCATGCCGATTGCTGTCCGCCGGTTCAGGGCGCTCTGCACACTCGCGCCGTCCACTTCCCGCGCGCCGGCGCGCAGAGCTTGCAGCGAGAGCAGCGGCGGCTCTCCGCGCAGCGACCAAGCGTCGAGGATCAGGTGATCGCATCCTTCCCGGGCGACGCGCCCACATTCGCGACGAGTCGCGGGCGCCCCTACCGGCAGACCGAGCACGGCGATGAGTCGCCCCGCGCGGTCGCGCGCAAGCGTGCGCAATGTCGCCAGCACCGAACGCACGCTGTCGGGTGAGTGGGCGAAGTCGACGAACAGCTCGAAGTCCTGCCCGGCGTCGACCCGCTCGAGCCTGCCCGGCGGCGCCGTGGTGGCGAGGATGGCAGGCAGGCTGCGCTCCTGCGCAATACCCACTCCGTCCGCTGTGGCGATCGCCGCGGCGATGTTGGCGGCATTGTGGACCCCCGGCAGCGATACGTCGAGTTTGAGCGTGCCGCTAGGAGTGCTCAGCACAACCCGACCCGCGGTAGCGCCCCACTCGCAGGCCTCGATGCGATAGTCGGCGTCGGTTGCCCAGCCGTAGCCGACTGTCTGTCCGCCACGCTCCTGGACAGCCCTCTGCAGGAGGCGCCCGAGTGGGTCGTCGCAGTTCAGCACGGCGAGTTTTACGCAGCGCGAGCCGTGGAAGAAGACCCGGCTCTTGGCCTCGCCATACGCTTGCATCGAGCCATGCCAGTGAAGATGGTCCGGCGTGAGGTTGGTAAACACACCCACGTCCGGAAGCATCTCGCTCAGGCCGACCGCTTGGTAGCTCGAGACCTCCGCGAGAATCCACCCCCGGTGCTCAGGCGAGAGCGCGGACAGTGGCCCGCCACCCTGGACCGCTTCGACGTTTCCGGCCAACGCTACGCCCTGCTGATCGCCTCGCAGGGCGGCGGCGATCAGCACCGTGGTGGTCGACTTGCCGTTGGTCCCGGTCACAGCGATCAGCGGCTGCTTCGATAGTCGCCAGCCGAGCTCCAGCTCGTCGATGACGGTCAGACCGCGATGGCGCGCCTCTCCCAGCAGGCGATGATCGATCGGTACACCGGGGCTCTTGACGATGGTCTGGACTTCCCGCAGTGCGGCGTCATGGTCGCGCATATCCACGATCCGCACTCCTGGGCCTAAGCGTCTGCGTGCCGCGTCCGAGTCATCCCAAGCGCGTACCGAGTCGGTGCCGAAGCGTTCGCTCAGCGCTTGGATGGCTGCGTGTCCGGCGCGCGCCAGTCCGAACACCAGGTACGGACCAGGAGGGATCGGCGGACGTTCGGAAGGCTCGCTCGTACTCGCGTCGGCCACCCCTCAGAAGATAGCCTGCGCGCGCTGTAGCTTGACCTTCGCCGGGGCGTGCTTGGTGGCGACTGCCGCGGCGGCAGGCTCGTCAACTTCGACATCGACAATCGAGCATTCGCTCTCGCGCTCTTTGGTTGTGCCGCCAAACCCCACCCCCAAGCACTTCAAGTGCGCCTCGTGGCGCACCCAGGCCCGCAGGAACTCGCGCCGGCGCTGCTCCTCGTCGAGACATCCCAGCCGCTGTGCCACTTCCTGCCCAAACGCCCGCCCGGCGACTGCAAGCACGTTGATATCCCGACCGGTTGTCTCGACATCGCAGCCGACCTCGCCGTCGAGTGCGAACGCATAGAGCCCCAACCCGCCAGAGTGCGACAGGTTGAAATGAAGCTCGCTGCCGGAGGCAAGCCGCGGCTTGCCGTGCTCTCCCAACTCAAAGCGAAGCTCAGCCGGCTTGGCGCCCAGATACCCCCCGAGCAGCATTCGCAGCAGCGCGCGAGACTGCGCCCAGCGCTCGCCGTCGCGCGGATTGACAAAGCGTGCCGCGCGCTCGCGCTCCTCCACACTGAGTGACTCCAGGCCACGCGTGTGCGCCCGCTCGTCACCGCCCTCGTCGAGGTCGGCGATCCACACGTGCAGTTCGCCGACTCTGATATCCAGGGGAATCCGATTCATTTTCATCTGAGTGCGAGACATTCCAAGCAGTCTGACGAAATTGTTTCTAACTCCCCGTCCGCCGCAAGATGGCGATCAAAGCCCAATCCGTCGGCGTTATCGACGTATCTACACCTCCGCGGAGCTGGGGCGCTGGTAACCGATAAATCACCTGTCGGGCACGTACTTGCGCTAGTCGCTGCAACTGCAAGACTCGCACACTTCATCGGTCAAGCGCCACGTTTTGCATGTGGTGCGCTCGGATTCGTTCCCGCAACGAGCGGATGACTAATTGGCGAATCTGTCCCGTCAGCTGGTACATGACCCTTTCTCGCTGTAGCATTCCGTCATACTGAATCCTGTAGCGAAGACACCACCGAGGACGAGGCTTGCGATGGGCACCATGGGCGACGGGCACTTAGAAGGGGATAGCTGAAGAGATGGCCGGCGCGCGCGCAAAGCCGCAGCGGCGGCAATGGATGCGCGGAGGCTCCGCGTCGATGCGCGGTGTCCTGCTCGGTCTCGTGCTCGAGCGCCCCGGCCACGGCGGCGATCTGGCCAACCGCATGCTGATGCGCCTCGGCGACACCTGGCGGGTTGACACCAACGACGCCTATCGCCTGCTCGAGCAACTCGAGCGCGAGGGCTTGATCTGCTCGCGCGTGGAAGCCTGCAAAGGCAGCGGCAGACGTCCGTTGATCGTCTACCACCCGACGCCCAAGACCTCCCAGGCGCTCAGCATGTGGATGGAGACGCTGCTGCCGCGCGAGCCGGTGCGCTTCGGCCTGCACGCAAAGCTGGCGGTCGCCCGCGCCGAGGACGCCGCACGCTTGATGGTGGCGCTGCGCGACTACGAGCAGAAGTGCCTGGCGCTGGCCAAGATGGTGACCCCCAACGGGGGCGCTCAGCCCTCCTGGCCGGCGCTGTTCATGGACTGCACGCGCGAGGCCGTCTACACGCAACTACGAGCTGAGATCGACTGGGCGGCCACCGCCCGCCAGCGGATCGCCGAGCATTCCCAGCGCCAGCCGGCGCCGCCCGCGACGCCATCGCGATGAGCCCGCTGCTTCGCATCCGCGAGGTCAGTAAGGCTTATCCCGACGGTGGCGGCTTGATCGGCGTTTTCGAGCGGGCCTCTCTGGATGTCGAGCAGGCCGGCCACGTCGGCGTCTATGGCAAGCGCCGCTCGGGCAAGTCCACACTCCTGCGGATTGCGGCGGGTGTGGAGCGACCGGACAGCGGCAGCGTCATCTTCGAGGGCATCGACCTGGCCGGCGTCTCCCCGCGCGATCTTGCACGCGTACTGCGCTCGCGTCTGGCCTACATCGCCCTGGGCGATTGGCGCCCGAACCCGGGCGAAAGCGTTGCCCAGCACCTCGCGCTGGCTCTCGGCGGCCACGGTCTGACCGTTCGCCAGGCCGAGCGCCGTGCTCTGCGCGAGCTCGACGCCGTCGGGGTCAGCGCCGCCGACGCGCAGTCGCCGGCCGGCAGCCTCTCGATGGTCGATCGCACCAGAGTCATGTTCGCCCGCGCTCTCGCCCACGATCCGCGTTTGATCGCGATCGACGACCCGGTGCTGACCCCGAGCGTCTCAGAACGCGACACCCTCTACGCGCTGCTGCGGGGCCTTTGCCGCGAGCGCGGCATCGCCCTGCTTGCGGCCTCAGAGGACTTCGCGGCGCTTCAAGGCTTCGATGTGTTCGTATCGATCTCCGCGCGCGAACTGTGCTCCAGCGAGGGCAACGCCACGATCGTCCCGTTCCCGGCGCTCTCCCAGCTGCACGCCGCGCGCGACGCCGGGTCCTCATGAGACCCGCTCTACGACTTCGCGAAGTCGTAAAGCACTATCCAAGCGGCGGCGAGACGGTCAGAGCGGTCGACGGCGTATCCCTCGAAATCGGTCCTGGTGAGCTGGTTGCTCTGTACGGCCCGAGCGGTTCGGGCAAGACGACGCTGCTGCTGCTGGCCGCCGGGCTGATGGATCCCGACGCGGGCGAGGTCACTTTCGACGGCCGCGACCTGGCTGGCATGTCCTCTAGAGAGAGCGCCGCCTACAGGCTCCACGACGTCGGCTTCATCTTCCAGTCCTTCCATCTGATGCCGGGCGCCTCGGCGCTCGATAACGCGCTGATCAAGCTGCCGGTAAGCGGGCACACGCTGCGCCAGGCGCGCGTCATGACCGAGCCGTGGCTGGTGCGTGTCGGCCTCGGTGAGCGCTTGGACCACCGCCCTCATCAGCTCTCGATGGGCGAGCGCCAGCGGGTCGCGATCGCGCGCGCGCTGGTCGGCGAGCCAAGTCTGTTGCTGGCCGATGAGCCGACCGGCAACCTCGACTCCGCGCGCACCAAGGAGATTCTCGAGCTGCTGCGCGAGGTTTGTCATGAGCGCCAGATCCCGGGCTTGCTCGTGACCCACGACTCCGAGGCGATGTCCTACGTCGACCGCACGATCACGCTTCGCGACGGCCGGCTGCTTGACGGCGCCTACGAGGAGATACCGGAGCTCTCGACGCTCGCGAACTCATGAACCGCGCGCTGCTGGGCCTGCGCCCTTCGATGCTGGTGTTCCTCTACCGTCGGCGCCTGCGTGCGCATCCGGTGCAGGAGTTGCTGGCCGGCGCCGGGATCGCCATCGGCGTTGCGCTGGTCTTCGGGGTACTGCTGGCAAACGCCGGGTTGACCGGCTCGACCGAACGTCTCGTGCGCGCGCTCTCAGGTTCTGCTCGTCTGACGCTGCTGGCGCGCTCTCCCGCGGGCTTTCCCGAAAGTCTCACCGGCCGGGTTCGGGCCCTGCCCGGCGTGCGGGTCGCCACGTCTGTGCTGCGCGAGAACATGATCGTCGAAGGCCCGGCGGGGCGCCAGCCGGTGCAGCTGATCGGCGTATCCCCGAGTCTCTCCTCGCTCGGGGGAATCTCCCAGCAGCAGCTCGGCAACGGCGCCCTGTTGCTCTCCGGCGGCCTGGGTCTGCCGGGAGGCGTGGCGGAAACGATTGGCGCGGGACGAGGCACCCGCGTGCGTGTGATCGGTAACGGCGCGAGCCACTCGCTGGGGGTGGGTGCCGTGATCACAAGCGAATCCGTCAAAGCCCTCGCCGGCTCGCCGGTCGCGGTAGCGCTGCTGCCGGTGGCACAGCGCCTCGCTGGACGTCAGGGAAGAGTCACGCAGACGCTGGTGGCGCCGGTCCCCGGTCACACCGCGCAGGTGGCCACAGAGATGCGCGCGCTCGCCGGCGCTCGACTCGACGTCGAGCCCGCGGGCCACGAACTGCGATTGCTCAGTCAAGCCACGACGCCCAATCGCCAATCGACAAGTCTATTTTCGGCAATTAGCATCATGGTCGGTTTCCTACTTGCGCTGAACGCGATGCTGCTCACCGTCCCCGAGCGCCGGCGCTTCATCGCCGAGCTGCGCATGCAGGGCTATGACCAGCGCCAAATCCTGTTGATGCTGGCCTCCCAAGCCGTGGCGCTGGGCCTGGTTGCCTCAGTACTCGGAGTGGTGCTGGGAGACGTGCTGGCGCGCACCCTCTACCACCAGGCGCCGAGCTATCTCGCGGTGGCGTTCCCGATCGCCGCCGAGCAATCCGTGAGCGTTGGACTGGCATTGGCCGCCATCGCCTGCGGTGTGTTGGCCACGGTGCTCGCGTCTCTCTCGCCGGTGCTCGACCTGCGCCCCGGATTACCGGCCGATGCGGTCTTTCGCGACGCCGGCCCTTCCGGCGGCTTGCTGAGCGACGCGGCGATGCGATGGTGTGGCTTGGCGGCCCTGGCGATGGTCGCGTCGGTGGGCACACTGGTGGCGATCGTGCCCGGCGCGACGATATTCGGGGGTGTCGCGTTGGCGGTTGCGACCGTCCTGTTGGTACCGCCGATGCTGGCGGGTGTGGCGAGTTGGTTTCCACGCCTGAGCGCGGGCAGTCGTAGCGGCGCCGTAATCCTGGCGGCCTCGGAGCTGCGCGCGATCTCGACACGTTCGGTGGCGCTGGGTGCGATCGTGGCGCTGGCGGTGTACGGCAGCGTGGCGATAGGCGGAGCACGCGACGATCTGCTGAACGGCATCGAAACCGCGACGGCTCAATACCACAACACCGCGGCCCTATGGGTGGCGGATGGGTCAAACGTCTTCAATACAGATGGTTTCCCCGCCGGCGTGACTAAGAGGCTGGCGCGTGTGCCCGCCGTCAGTTCGGTGCGTGTCTATCGCGGTGGTTTGATCGACATCGGCTCGCGCCGGCTTTGGGTGCGAGCACGTCCGGTCGGCGACCCCACGATGTTCGAAGCAAGCCAGCTGATCGGCGGCGACTTCGCGCATGCACAAGCCTTGATTCGCCACGGTGGCTGGGCGGCGGTCTCGAGCGGTTTTGCTCACGAACACGGTCTCTCGGTTGGTGGCCCGGTGCGACTGCCGACCCCCCTCGGTCTGGCCTCGCTGAGAGTCGCCGCGATCACCACCAACTCAGGTTGGCCGGCTGGGACGGTTACGCTCAGCGCCCCTGACTACGCCCGCTGGTGGGGCAGCGCGGAAGCAACGGCCTTGGAGCTCGGCCTGCATAGCGGTGTCTCGCCGGCGGCCGGGGCACGGGCGGTACGCTCAGCACTCGGTCCGGGCACCGGCCTGCTGGTCCAGACCAGCGCGCAGAGCGCGGCGCGTGCGGACGCGAGCGCGCGTGAGGGCCTGCATACCCTCTCGGATATATCGACGATGCTTCTGATCGCCGCGGCGTTGGCGGTCGCGGCGGCGCTCAGTACGACGGTGTGGCAGCGCCGCGCGCGCCTGGCGTCGCTGAAGATTCAGGGCTATCACGCGGGCCAACTGTGGGTGGGCCTGCTGCTGGAGAGCGTCGTGATGATCGCGGTCGGCTCGCTGGTGGGTGCCGTCGTCGGTGTCTATGGCCACGCGCTGGCCGCTCACTGGTTGACGATCACCACGGGTTTCCCAGCCCCGTTCTCGATCGGTGCCGCTCATGTCCTCCTGACGTTTGCGTTGGTCACGGCGATTGCCAGTTTGGTCATATCGCTGCCCGGGATGGCGGCGGCTCGGGTCCCGCCGCGTATGAGCCTGCAGGAGTGAGCGTTATGAGCGCCCCGGAGCGGGTACGCAAAACGATCGTCGTCGTTCGGCCTGTACACCAGAACCGAATTTATCTCGCGACCGAGTTCGTCTGCGCGGCACGTGGCTACTGGTTGAGCGTGTTCCCGCGTGTAGCGCTCGAGCTGCGCCGCAGGAGGGCGCTCGCCACGCGCATCCCCGATCCAGCGCTGCGGCGCCTTGCGCTCCAGGCGCTGCAGCGCAAGGGACGCAACCTCGAGGGCGCCGCCGCGTTCGCGACGCTGGCGCCGCGTTCGCAACGGTCGCTGGTTGTACAGGCGCTCGTCTGCGGTCAGGCGATGTGTGACTACCTCGACGTGCTTTGCGAGCAGCCCAGCCGCGATCCGGTCGCCAACGGCTACGCGCTGCACGACGCGCTGCTCGATGCGGTCGCCGCGCCGGGGTTTCGCGACCCCGACTATTACCGTCATCACCCTCATCGCCAGGACGGTGGCTATCTGCGCGCGATGATCGAAGGCGTCAGCGGTGCTTTGGCCCGGTTGCCCGCAGGCGAGGCTGTGGCGGCGCCGCTGGCCCGTGCGGTCAAGCGCATAGCGTCCTACCAGGCGCTCAACCATTGCGAGGCTCACGGCTCCTATCAGCCATTTGAGCATTGGGCCAGAGACGAAGGCAGATCGTGTCCGCACATGCGCTGGTGGGAGGCCGGAGCCGGCGCGGGCTCCACTCTCTCGCTGCATGTGCTCCTCGGCGTAGCGGCCGATCCCCGCGTAGATCGCCGTGAGGTGAGCGCGATCGACGAGGCTTATTTCCCCTGGATCGGTGCCCTGCACTCGATGTTGGACAGTCTGGTCGACCGCGAGGAGGATCTTGCCATGGGCGTACGCGGCCTGATCGATTACTACCTCTCAGCCGAGGAGGCGGCCGGCCGCATGCAAGAGAT
>JBOGXY010000205.1:0-17769 GCA_050696495.1 Solirubrobacteraceae bacterium | reverse complement strand
GGTCCGGTCAACGGTCTCTCCGAGCCTTCGGTCATCAGCTGCGACAACATCACGACAATCCCAGCCGATGCACTGAGGGGCCGGATCGGAGTTCTGCTGGATCGCCAAGAGCGGGCGCTCAGCGAGGCGATTCAGGCAGCGTCGGACCTCGATTTGGACTGAAGCTGAGCCTGGGCCGCGGCCGAGTCTCTACCCGAGCTCCGCGTACGCACGCATCGCTTCGATCACAGGTCCCAGTCGCTGTCCGCGCTCGGTCAGCCGGTACTCGACGGTGGGTGGGCTGGTCGGCAGCACCGTGCGCGCCATCAGCCCGGCCCCCTCCAGATCGCGCAGGCGCTCGGCAAGCATCCGCGGTGAGATGCCGCCGATCACCTCTGCGAATTCGTTGAAGCGCAGCGCGCCGCTGAGAGCCGCATAGATGATCGACAGCTGCCAGCGGCGCTCGAGCAGGTCCGCCGTCTGGCGGACCTGCACCGGCACCGGCTGGCATCTGCGTGGCTTGGAGGCCATCTGTCGATCTTCCTTGCTCGCTCGGCGTCTCTCTAGGAGACCTGAGCGACCTTCGCGCGCTTCGGGACGGGCTCCAGCGCCAGCTCGAGCACTTCGTCGATCGACATCACCGGGTGAAAGCCCATCTGCTCTCGGACCTCCTCGGGTATGTCGTCGAGGTCGCCGCGGTTGCGCTCGGGCAGGATCACGTCGGTCAGCCCGGCCGCGTGGGCGGCGAGCGCCTTCTGCTTGAGTCCTCCGATCGGCAGCACGCGCCCCTGCAGGGTGACCTCGCCGGTCATCCCGACCGTGTGCTTGACCGGTCGTCCGGAGAGCAGCGAGGCAAGCGCCGTGACCATCGTCACGCCCGCGCTCGGCCCGTCCTTGGGGATCGCTCCCGCCGGGACGTGCACGTGGAACTCCCGGGACTCGAAGGCGTCGGGCTCGATGCCCAGCTCCTCTGCGTGCCCGCGCACGTAGGAGAGGGCAATCCGCGCCGACTCCTTCATCACGTCGCCGAGCTGCCCGGTCAGGACGAGGCCGTTGCCGGCGCCGCCAGAGGCGCCCTTCATCGCGGTTGCCTCGACGAACAGCACGTCGCCGCCGGTTCCGGTCACCGCCAGTCCTGTCGCCACGCCCGGCGTCGCCGTGCGCGCCGCCGACTCCTGGAAGAACTTCTGCCTGCCCAGCGCGTCGCGCACCCGCTCCAGATCGATCTCTACAGGCGGCTCCAGCTTGCCCGAGGCGATCTCTGTCGCGGTCTTGCGCAGCACGGTGCCAAGCTCGCGCTCGAGGTTGCGCACACCTGCCTCGCGCGTGTACTCGGCGATGATCGTCCGCAACAGATCGTCAGAGACGCTCACCTCCTCCTCGCGCAACCCGTTGCGATCGCGCTGGCGCGGCCACAGATAGCCCTTGGCGATCGCCAGCTTCTCCTCGGAGGTGTAGCCGTCGAAGCGGATCACCTCCATGCGGTCGAGCAGCGGCCCCGGGATCGTGTCGGCGACGTTGGCCGTCGCCAGGAACATCACCTGGGAGAGATCCAGCTCGACGTCGAGGTAGTGGTCGCGGAAAGAGTGGTTCTGCGCCGGATCGAGCACCTCGAGCAGCGCGGCCGAGGGGTCGCCGCGCCAGTCGGCGCCGACCTTGTCGACCTCGTCGAGCAGGATCACGGGGTTCATCGTCCCCGCGTCGCGCAGCGCCCGCACCAGCCGTCCCGGCAGCGCACCGATGTAGGTGCGCCGGTGTCCGCGGATCTCCGCCTCGTCGCGCACGCCGCCGAGCGACATGCGCACGAACTCGCGCCCAAGAGCGCGGGCGATCGACTCGCCGATCGAGGTCTTTCCTGTTCCGGGCGGCCCGATCAAGGTCAGGATCGCGCCCGACTTCGGGTCGGCCTCGATGTTGCGGTCCTGGCGCAGCTTGCGCACCGCCAGGTACTCGGTGATGCGGTCCTTGACGTCGCCTAGTCCGGCGTGATCGGCGTCGAGCACTTCGCGCGCGGCGACCGGATCCAGGTGCTCGTCTGAGCGCTTGCTCCACGGCACCGCTATCAACCAATCGAGATAGGTGCGGATCATCGAGGACTCGCCCGTCTGCTCGCCCATCCGCTCCAGGCGACCAAGCTCCTTCAGCGCCTGCTCCTGCACGTCCTCGGGCATCTCAGCGGCCTCGATCTTGGCCTTGTACTCCTCGACGATCGAGCCCTCGTCTTCGTCCAGCTCCTTGCGGATCGACTCCATCTGCTTGCGCAGGAAGTACTCGCGCTGCTGCTTGTCGGCTCCCTCCTGCACGTCCTCGCGGATGCGCTTGCGCACCTGCAGCTCCGCCAGGCTGTCGCGCTGCAGCTTCACCGAGAGCTCCAGGCGATCGGTCACGTCGATCGTGCGCAGCAGCTGCACCTTCTGCTCGTAGGTGAGGTTGGGGGAGTAGCCGGCCGAGTCGGCCAGCGGTCCGGGCTCGACGATCGCGCGCAGGAACGCCGCGATGCGCCCATCGTCGCCGCGCAGCTCGAGGATCTCCTCGACGATCGCGCGGTACTCGCGCTCTAGATCGCGCGTGCGCTTGTCCACCGGCACCTCGTCGGGCCGCTCGTCGACCTCGACGCGCAGCTCACCTTCGGGTCCGGTCTGCGCGGCGCCGATCAGCGCGCGGTGCTCGCCGGAGAGCGCCACGGCACGTGCGCCGCCGGGCAGGCGCAGCTGCTCTGAGACCTCGGCGATCGTGCCGACCTCCAGGAACTCGTTCTCGTGGCGCGGCACCAGCACGACGCGCTCGTCATCGCCGACGTCGACGGTCAGTGTGATGCCCATACTCGGGAACACGACGGTGTCCTCAAGCGGGATCAGTCGCAGCACGGGCTTGATCTGCTCGGTGGGATCTGGGGTGGTTGGGGGAGTCGAAGCCATCGATATACGCTCCATATGAGCTTACGAAAGTGTAGTTAGTATAGCGAGGGCCGGCAGGGCTTCAAGCATCTTCGAATAGACGCCGCGGCCACAGCCGCCGCGCGCGCACGACGTTGACCTCGGCGGCGAGAATCAGCACCTGGGCTCCGAGGTAGAGCCAGCTGAGCAGGCCGAGCACGATCGCAAAAAGGCCCGAGGTCTCCTTGGCGTGGCGGATCACATGTTCGACGTAGATCCCGCCGGCGTGCTGGAGGACTTGCCAGAGCACTGCCGCCAGCACGATCCCGGGCAGCAGATCGCGGGTGTGGATCTCCTCGGCGCTCATCAACCGAAAGACGATGAAGAACAGCAGCAGGTTGACGGCCAGCGCGATCAGCACGCCGAGGATTGCCGCCAACGCGCCGCCGGTCTGGTCGGTCGCATATGCGGCGGCGGCCGTGGAGAGGATTGTCAATACACCAAGCAGACCGAGCAACCCCAGGCCGCGCAGCCGCCAGGCGAAGAAGCCAAAGCGTCGCCGGCGGGGGATCCGCCAGATCTTGTTGAAAGCGTTCTGCGTTGAGCCGGTCACCGCCAGCCCGGCGAGGATCGAGCCGACAAGGCCGATCGCAAGAGCGATCGCGCTGCCCTTCAACGGCGCGGCTTGGCTCTGCAGCTGTGTGCCGATGATCGGTATCTGGCTGAGCGTCGAGTGCAGCACGCTTTCGCGCGCTTTCTGATCGCCCTGCACGACGAAGCCGAGCACGGTCACGAATACCAGCAGCAGGGGGAACAGCGAGAAGAACCCGTAGTAGGCGATCAGCGCTCCCAGCGAGCCGCCTTCGTCCTCGCCGTAGCGCTTGATCACGGCGACCGGAAACCCCAGTCGCGGCGAGCGGCGCTGGTACTCGTCAAACGCCCGCAGGCGCTCGTGCACGAATTGGGAGGGGGGTGTGCGGGCCACCGGCACCGACATGCTCTCGTGTCTACCCGACGCCACGCCCAGCAACCGGCTCTCACGCCCGCCGCGCAGCCACTGTTCGGGTCTTCGGCCGGCAGGGGGTCGCGACGGCGCAGCGATGCTCCGCGGCGGCTCGGCGTGCTCGACCCCAGCGAGGCGGTCGCGCTGGTCGCGCGGGAACGGCGAGAGGCGTTGCTGGCCGTCCATGCCCACCAACTCGGGCGCGCCGAACTCGAAGATTGCTACAGCCAGGCGACGCTTGAGATGCTCGCGCGCGCCCGCCGTCCTCGCGGGAGCATCAGAGAAGCCGGCGGGGCGGCAGGTGGCCCATTTCTCAGCGGCGAGCACATCGCCAACGCGCTCGATCAGCGCCTGCGCTCGCGCGTCCAGGATCGCCGGCGCGCGCTCGCGGGCCGCAGCCCGATCGAGGCGGCGATGGCCTGGGCGGTACCGCTGCCGCCGTGTGAGGAGGGCGCGAGTATCTGCCGTTTACTCATCGACCGTCGTGCCGATGTCGTGCAGACGGCGCTGCTGCGAGAAGAGCTTGTGCGGATAGTTCGATTCTCGCGCGAGCTCACGCGCGATCAGCGACTGCTCTTGAGTAGCCAGGTGGGCGCCGAGCAGACGCCGTCCGCGTTTTGCGCGCAGCACGGCTGGAGCCTTGAGAAGTACCGCAAGGTCGGCCAGCGCGCCCGTGCCCGCCTGAATGCACTGCTTGCAGCCGACTCGTCCGTTTGCGAGCCGGCGAGAACCGCTCCGAGGACTCGCGAGCAAACAAATGTCCCGGCCGCCGTCTCGCGGTCGGATCAACACGTAGGGACCGGCCTATGAAGATCACTCGCCCACCACATAGGCACGTCCCTGCGACCGTCGGCGATCGATACGGCAGACGATTGTCCGACGCTCACAGCGACCGAAGGACGCCACAGCCTCCGGTCGCTCAGCGCAAAGGCGACCGGGAGCGGGCATACCCCCAAGCCCGACTCCCGGTCGCCCGCGCCCCTCGCCCGCCCGCCACGAGGTGGCGGCGATGAGCCTGTTCGGAGGAGGTCCGCGCCCGGTCTACCGCGTATACGCCGAGGACGAGTACGACGGCGAGGTAGCACAGCCGCATCGGCCGCCCGTCACGGCGGGGAGTCTCGAACCGCGACGTCGCCCGATGGCATTCCTGGTTGTGGGCCTGCTGGTCCTCGTCGCGATGATCGTGGTCTTCCTCGTCCTGAGCAATGCCTCGCGGCGCGCGACGCATCAGCCTGCGTCCTCAGCGCCCGCCGTGAGCACTGCGACCCCCGGTCATTCGCGCACACACGCAGCTTCGCCGGCACCCTTGTCGGCTCCCCCTCGCAGGAGTCCGGTGCGCCGGCCGCAACGAGCACGCCGACCTTCGGCCGCGGCCCGTGTTCATACGGGCGCCAATGCATCGGCGTCCGCGGGCGTGCCGGTCCCCGCCGCGCTTGGGAGGCCGCTGCCTGAGCCCCCGGCGACCTCGGTCGAAGCCGAGTTCGGATTTGAACCGTGAGCCGTCTATGACGACGACCCGTCAACACCCCGCCGTATCAGTCAAGCCAACCCCGCTGTGGCGCTTGCGCCTGCGGCGCGATCTGCCGCGCCGACTGGTGCAGTCGCTCGCCGTCGTTGGGCTGCTCGCGAGTGCGCGCTACGCGATCGATCCGCCTGTGCCACCTGTGCACCGCGCGCCTGCTCCGATCTCGCCCGACGCCGACCGCGCGGCCGAAGGGTTTGCGGTGCTGTTCGCACGCCGCTATCTGAGCTGGGATTCGTCTAATCCCGAAGCCCACCGGCAAGCACTGGCGCCCTATCTGGGCGAGGCGTTGGAACCAGAGGCGGGCTTCCAGCCGCCGCAATCGGGCTCGCAACACGTCCTCTGGACACAGGTCGTGCAAACGCAGACGTCGGGTGCGCTCCGGGACGGCGGCGGTCGCTACACGGTCGCCGTACAGACCGACGCCTCGGGCCTCTTGTATCTGAGCGTCGCGGTCACTCGTGACGCCGGCGGCGCGCTGGCCCTGAGTGGCTACCCGGCTTTCGTCGGGCCGCCGCCGAGCGCCCCGGCGCCCGCGGGCGCGCAACTCAGCGAAGTCCAGGACGCCTCGCTCTCGACTGTCGTCACCCGCGCGCTTCGCAATTACCTGGCGGGCTCCGCTTCGGAGCTGGCCGCCGACCTGGCGCCCGGCGCGCATGTCTTTGCACCGCAAGCGCCGCTGTCGCTGGAAACGCTCGACAGCTTGCAGTGGGAGCCCGACGGTCACTCCGTGCTTGCCCTCCTGCACGCCCAGGACCGCGCCGGCGGCACTTACGCGCTCGCCTATCGCCTGGCCGTCGCCTCCACATCGGGGCGCTGGCAGATATCCGCGATCGAAGTTGACCGGCGGGAGTGAGTGACGAGGCCCACCCCGACACGCGTACCGCTGCCCCGGTCGCGCCGACCCGAACGCCAAACCCCCATCCAAACAAGAGAAGGAGATTCGACATGAGGATTCCGCGAGCACTTGCCGTGCTGGCCGCATCGTCTGCATTTGCCCTGGTGCTTACCCCGGCCGCGCCCGCTCAGGCGGCCGCGCCGGCGCCGATCGTGGCAGCCGGCACGGCCTCGCTCGAATCGGCTGCCACCAAGGCCGGTGAGACGGGGCGGAAGATCGCCATGAGCATGATCGCGCTCGGATTCGCGATCGCCTCGATCGTGCTGGCCTTCCGGCGCGACTTCAAGGAGGCCGCCGGCGTGTTCGCGATCGGCATGGTGGCGATCCTGCTGGCGACCCCGGCGGGCGTAAACGTTCTGCACGACACCGTCAACACCCTGTTCGGGGCCTAGTCGTGACGGAGATTCGCTCATTTCGCACCGTCTTCGATCTGGAGCGGCGCATCTATCGAATCGATCGCCTGCGCCTGAACCCGACCGGGGTGCCCGTGCGCGGCGTCGTCTATTTCCTGGCTCTGGCGGCGTGCTCGCTGGTTCTCGGCCGGCTGCCGCTGGTCGATCTGATCGCGCGCGCCACCCCCTGGTATTTGCGCGAGGTCGCCCTGCCGGCGGGCCTGGCGGCCTTGTTCACGCTGATCGCGATCGAGGGCCGTCCCTTTCATCTGGCGGCGCTGTCGTTGTTGCGTTTCGCGTTTGGTCCGCGCGAGCTCTCAGGCATGCGCCCGCGCCGGGCAGGCGACCGTGAGTTGCTGCCCGGCGAGCTGGTGTTGATCGCCGACGGTTCGGACGCGCGCGTGCGGCGCGTGCGCTATACGGGCCCTGGCAGGGTGCGCGTGCGCGCGAGGCGGTCGGGCGCCGGGAGGGTGGTCGAGCTGGAGCGTGGCGCGCGCCTTGAGGTGTGTGCGCGCCCGTGACTCTGCCGATCTCATTTGTCTATGGGAATCTGGTGTTCGGCCGTCGCCTCGACGATGTCTGGGCCGCCTTCGCGATCCCCTGCTCCTCCTACCAGTGGTTGGCGGATGAGGCAAAGCAGGCCCGGCTCGGCGCGCTGATCGGCGCGCTTGAGGCCGTCGAAGCGGACATCCAGATCCTGCGCGTCGCTCGTGCCTGGAGTCTTGACGCCTATCTCTCTGAGGCGCACAGCAGCGGCGATGGGCAACGTGTGCGAGCCAAGCGCGCCTATCTGGAAGCTCACTCCGAGCGCCTACGCGATCGTGAAGTGACCGAGCCGGAGCTGTTCTTGATCGTCTCGCTTCGCGAGCCCGAGCGCGACATCTCCTCATACGTATCCCGCGCCGCCGAGCAACATCCGCGTGAGTGGCTGCGCTCGCTGGCGCGCTCGCTCTCCTCTCGTGATCGGCGTCTGCTCTCAGCAACAGAGCTCGAGGCGCTGCGTCTGCGCGCCGACCGGCTGCACGCGCGTCTGCGCGACTACCTGCCCGCGCGTCCCGCCCGCGGAATCGAGTTGCAGTGGCTGGTGCGCCGTGCTTTCTGTCGCGGTCTGGGCGAGCCGCTGCTCGACGGTCTGCACGAGCCGCGCGCGCTGGCCTTTGAGTGCAACGGCGAGGCGCTGCTCGCGCCGCTTGAGGCCGACGTCGTGCGCTGGGCCGACGGCCTGGTCGAGCACCATGGCCGCGCGCTTCGGATCGACTCCGAGCTGGGAGTCAGCCATCAGGCGCAGTTGGTTCTGGGCGCTTTGCCCGAGCGGGCGACTTTTCCCTCCGAGCGCGTCGAGTTGCTGTTCGCGCCGATCGAGAGCTTGCCGTTCGCGGTGGACGCGTCGCTGTGCGCGCGCTTTCTGCCCAACGAGCTGGCGCTGCGGATCGCGCGTCGCCGCGTCCAGGACGCCGATCAGATCGTGCGCGCCGAGTCAGACGGCGATCAGGGCGTCTCCGATCTCGGCTATGAGCGCACCCTGCAGGCGCGCGACCTGCTCGCCTACCTGCAGTCCTCCTCGCGCCCGCCTCTGTTGCGAGCGACGCTCGCGCTGGCGATCGGCGCCCGCGACGAGCGTGAGCTCGCCGAGCGCGTGGAGGCATGCCGGCGCGCCTACGGCGAGATCCGCTTGCACCGCCCGCTCGGCGATCAGCTGGCGCTCTTCAGCCAGCACTTGCCGGCTCAGCGCACCGCCGTCGCCGGCTATGACGACACGCTGAGCACCGAGCAGGTCGCCGCGATGATGCCGACGGCCACCCACGCGGTCGGCTCGCACTCGGGCTTTTATCTCGGTCACACGCTCTCGGGCTCTGCCCGACCGGTTCGCTTCAACCTGCGCGAGGGCTCAGAGCGCGACCGCAATACCGCGATCCTGTCCGTCGGCGCGCTCGGCTCGGGCAAGACGACGCTGGCCCAGAAGCTGCAGTACGAGGCTTTCCTGCAGGGCGCGCGTGTGATCGACTGCGACCCCAAGGGCGATCACCGCTTCCATCTGCTCGACGACGTCGCGCCGCACGCGCAGACGATCGCGCTGCGTCCCGACCCGGCGCTGCGCGGAATGCTCGACCCGCTGCGAGTCGCGCCCGAGAACTTGCGCCAGGACGCCGCGGTCTCATTCCTGCGCGACCTGCTCCCGGCCCGCGCCGAGGCGGCGTGGGAGACGGCCGTGGTCGGTGCGGTCGACGCGGTCATCCACCGCTCACGCGAGCCGACATGTCTGGAGGTCGTGCGGGCGCTGTGCGAGGGCAGCGATAGCGAGCGGCAGGTCGGCGAGGCGCTGGCTGTCTACGCGCGTTCGGGGATCACCCAGCTTGGCTTTGCCGACCCCGAGACGGCGCTCACGCCAGTCGGAGAGCACCAGGTCACCTACATCCCCATCCGCGACCTGCCGGCTCCCGAGCCGGGCACGCGACGCTCGGAGTACACGCAGGCCGAGCGCGTCGGCGTGCAGATGGTGCGCCTGATCGCGATGTTCGCCATGCACCTGCTGGCCAGCGAGCGCGACCGCCTGAAGATATTTTGCTTCGACGAGGGCTGGAGGTTGCTCGGTGACCCGGTCGGTCGAGCACTGCTGGCCTCCCTGCAGCGGATGGGTCGCTCCGAGCTTGCGGTGCCGATCGTCTGCACGCAACTGGTGACAGACGCTCTGGTGGGAGAGCGCGAGTCGCTTGAGAACCTGCTCGGCGCCACGTTCGTGTTCGGCATGCGCTCGGAGAGCGAGGCGGCCCGCGCCCTCTCCCTGCTCGGCCTCGACCCAGAGGATCGTCGTGCGCGCGAGCGCCTGCTTGAGATGGATGCTGGCCGCTGCCTGTTCCGCGACCACTCGGGTCGGGTCGAGGCGATTCAGGTCGAGCTAACCGGCCAAGGTTTGCTGCGGGCCTTCTCGACCACGCCGGGCGCGTCGTGAGGCTACGCCGAGCGCTGTTGACAGTTGGGTTGGCGCTCTCCATCACCGCGGCGCCGGTGTCCGCACATCGTCTGCGTTCAACCACGAGGGCTCCATCCGGACCGCCGCTCAGCGGCGCCGGCGCCGGCGCGGCCGTTCCGGGCGAAGGCGAACAGACGGCCGGCATCCAGTCGGCCGCCGGCGACCAGCTGGTCGAAAACGGCCTGGCGAGCCCGCTCTGCAAAGGACGGATCGTCGGAACGCTCTCCGGTCAGGCGCAGTCCGACTGTCGCACATCAGGCTTTGTCGGCGCGCCCGCCCCGACCAACGACTACGCGCTCGACGTCCATATCGACACCGGCACATTCGGTGTGAGCAAAGGGGGCCTACTGTCGATCGTCCAGGACGTCTTGATCGCGCCGGTGTGGGGCGCGCTCGGCTGGATCGTGCATGTCCTGCTCGTCGCGCTCGAGTGGTGCTACACGCTCGAACTGTTGGGCGGCGCCGGGACGAGCACCGTCGCACGCGCGCTTGGAGCGGCCCGCGCGAGCTTCACCGATCCGTGGCTTGCGCCGCTGCTGGCGCTGGCGGCGCTGTTCGTCCTCTACCACGGCCTCGTTCGCCGCCGTGTCGCCGAGACGCTCGGCGGCGCGCTGACGATGCTCGTGATGATGTCTGTGGGCCTGTGGGTCATCGCCGACCCGGGCGGAACCGTGGGAACGGTTGGCGCATGGGCAGACCAGGCAAGCCTCGGCGCGCTGCAGGCCACCACCGGCGCGGCGCCGACGGGGACGGCTGCCGCGCTCGGCCAAAGCATGCGCGCGCTGTACGCGACCACGATCGAAACCCCCTGGTGTTACCTGGAGTTCGGCAACGTCGGCTGGTGCGATGACCCCGCTCGGCTGGAACCCAGCCTGCGTACAGCGGCGCTGGCGCTGGCCGCACACGGAGGAACGTCAACACAGACGCGCCAGCTGGTGCGAGACGCCGACACCAACGGCGCGCTGTTTCTGGCCTTTCCCGCCAACGGGCCGGCAAGAAACTCGATCAACCAGGAAGGCTCGTTGCTGCGCGCCATCTGCCGAAGCGAAGAAGCCACCAAATGCAAAGGCCCGGCCGCCTCCGAGGCGGAGTTTCGCACCGACGGCGGCACCTTCCCGCGCATGTTCGGTCTGCTTGCGATCGTGGCCGGCATCGCCGGCCTGGCGCTGCTGTTCGGCTCGATCACGTTGCAGCTCTTGATGGCCGCGCTGTTCAGCGTCCTGATCCTGTTGCTCGCGCCGATCGCCGTGCTCGCCCCGGCGCTCGGCGACGGCGGACGGGCGATCTTCACGGCCTGGGCGACGCGTCTGCTCGGCGCCGTCACCTCCCGCCTGCTGTTCTCGTTCCTGCTTGGCGCATTGCTGACGGTGCAGCGCGTGATCGCGTCGTTGGCTGTGCTCGGCTGGTGGACGCAGTGGCTGCTGTTCTCGGCGATGTGGTGGATGGCATTCCTGCGACGCCACCAGGCGGCGGCGATCCTGCGCGAAGGCGGCGGCGCTCGTCACGGCGGCGCGGGTGGACATGCTCATCCGCCCTCCGGTCACGGCGCCGGCGCGAGGATGCCGCGGCTGCCGCACCCGCACCCGGTCAAACGGGTCGAGCAGGCGCTGCACGCCTACGGCGCCGTCCGCCACCCGGCCCGCTGGGTCGAGGCTCAGACCAATGCTCGGATCGCCCACCGGCCGCCAAGTGAGGAGCGCTCTGGAAAAGGCGGACGCAAGCAGCCCGCGGAGGCCTCCGCGCGTGATCGCGCCAAGTCCAAGCGGCAAGAGGAGGCGGCTGTCATGGAGCCGGAGTTGGCGCCGGAGCTGGCGAGCGCCGCCCTCGTGGATCGCCCGCCAACGCACGCACGGCACCGACTTCCGGTACCGCACGTTCCACACCCGCGACTACCGCACGTTCCACACCCACGACCGGTACCGCACCGACAGCCCGCGCCGCCGGTCTCGCCGGCTTCTTCAGACCCGCCCACACGGCGTGAGGAGGCGGCGCGCCCGTCACGCCCTGAGCAGGACTCGGTCGTCATGAAAGACGCGTTTGCGGTGCAGCGGGGAGAGAAGCCCAAGCTCGGGTTTGACTTCAAGGACCCGGAGCTGTGATCCTCGGCGCCAAGCTCAGCGCCAAGCTCGTCGGGCCGGCGCTAGCCGCGCTTGTCGCTATCGGCCTGTTCGGCTTGATGCTGATCGCCGCCATCGCCGGCGCGGGCGCGGCCCCGACCGCGCAGGCAGAAGGTGGCTTTGGCGTCTCCGCACGGGCGCGGGCCGGCATACCGCCCGGCTATCTCGTGCTCTACCAGCGGGCGGCCGCCCGTTACCGGTTGGACTGGGCGATCCTCGCCGGGATCGGCAAGGTCGAGTGCGACCACGGGCGCGACCCAGACCCGTCCTGTACCAGGGAGGGCGCCGTGAACTCGGCCGGCGCGGGCGGGCCGATGCAGTTTCTGGCATCGACATTCAGTCAGTACGGAGTTGCTCCCGGTGGCGGTACGCCGGACCGTTGGCGCCCCGCGGATGCGATCTTCTCGGCCGCGAACTATCTGCGGGCGTCAGGCGCGCCCGCTGACTACGACAAGGCGATCTTCGCCTACAACCACGCCGGCTGGTACATCGCCGAGGTCAAGCACTGGGCCTCCGTCTATCGCGGCGCGGCGCTGGTGGCGGCCTTCGGCGGCGGCGGCGAAGAAGGAACGGGTGGGGTCGCGCTCTGGCCCGGCGTCGGCCCGGTTCGCTACACCGCCGGCTCGCAAGCGCGCCTGGAGCCCGGCGATGGTCACATCGCGCTGGTGCCCGCACAGGCTCCGCGCGTAGTGCAGGCCATGGTCATCGCCGGCAATGAGCTGCAGGGACTGCACTATGGCGCGAGCGGGCATCCCGACCCGCGCGGCGCCGACAGCGAGGACTGCTCGAGCACGCTCAACTACGTTCTCTACCGCTCCGGCGTGCGCCCGATCGAAGAAATCGTGCGCGATAACCCGTTGGCGCAGGACTACGTGAACTGGGGCGAACCGGGTCCGGGGCGCTGGGTCACGATCTACGCGACCACTGCCCCCACCGACCACGTCTTCGTCGTGATCGCCGGGCTGCGCCTGGACACCTCCCACAACGGCACCGACGTCGGCCCCAACCGCGAACAGGACGGGCCGCGCTGGCGGATCCTCGACCACATCCCCACCTGGGCGCACTGGTCGGTGCGCCATCCGCCCGGGTTGTAAGGCTCGTGTCGTAAGGCTGGCGTTGTAAGGGCCGGTTGTCAGCCCGGGTTGTAAGGTGGCCGTGTGAGCGAGCGCGAGGTCGACTATCTGCTGATCGGCGGCGGCCTGGCGTCGGCCAACTGCGCGCGCTGGCTGCGCGAGTCAGGCGCGCAGGGCGAGATCCTGCTGGTCGGGCGCGAGCCCGATGCGCCGTATAACAGGCCGGAGTGCTCAAAGGGGTATCTGCGCGGGGAAGAGAGCCGCGAGGAGCCGCTGTTCCGGCCGCCGCGCTGGTGGGAGGAGCAGAAGGTGGAGCTGCTCACGCGTACGAGCGTGCTCTCGCTCGACGCGCAGGCGCGCACGGCCAAGCTCTCGGACAAGCAGGAAGTCTCCTTTGACAAGGCATTGCTTGCCACCGGCGCGAACGTGCGACGGCTGAACGTGCCCGGCTGCGAGCTGGAGCAGATCCACTACCTGCGCACGCTCGGAAACGCCGATGCGATCCGCGACGGCGTCGCCGACGCCGAGAACGTGGTGCTGATCGGCGGTTCGTACATTGGCTGCGAGGTGGCGGCGTCGCTGACGATGATGGGCAAGAAAGCCACGATCGTGATGCTGGAGGAGGCGACCTTCGAACGCACCTTCGGCAAGCAGACCGGGCGCTTCTTCCAAGGACTGCTCGAATCGCATGGCGTCGTCATCCACGGCGGCGAGGGCCTCGAGCGCTTCGAGGGCTCCGATACCCAGGGGGGCACCCCCCATAGCGGGGGGCAGGCAGGCGGTCGGGTCGGCAAGGTCGTGACGACGGGCGGGCGGGAACTGCTGGCCGACGCGGTTGTGATCGGCGCGGGCGTCGCGCCGGACATCGCTCTGGCCAAGCGTGCGGGTCTTCAAATCGGCGAGCGCGGGGGAGTGCTGTGCTCCTCGCGCCTTGAGTCGTCGGTGCCCGGCATCTACGCGGCCGGCGACATCGCCGAGTACGACTCGCCGATGCATGGCGGACATGTGCGCATCGAGCATTGGGACGTCGCCTTCAACCACGGCAAGACGGCGGCGCTGAACATGCTCGGCCAGGACGTGGCGCACGAGGTCGTGCCCTACTTCTACTCGGTGCTCGCCGATTGGGGTGAGCTGGAGTACGTCGGCCCTGCCTATGAGTGGGACGAGGAGATCGTGCGCGGGTCCTTTGAGAGCGGCAAGTTCACCACTTGGTACCTACAGGACGGCCGCGTGCGCGCGGCGCTGACGTTCGGGCGCTCGGACGACCTCGATCACGCACGCGAGCTGATCGCGCGCGGCGCCCCGCTCAGCGAGGACGAACGGGTCGCCCTCGCACAGGTGTAGGATCAACCCGTCCATAACGGTCGGTGGAAAGGGAAGCCGGTGCGAATCCGGAGCGGACCCGCCACTGTGACCGGGGATGCCAACCGCGGCGCGCCTCCAAGCGCGCAGCCACTGGCCGCGCCGCACGGCGGGCCGGGAAGGCGCGGAGGGTAGGCCCGGGAGCCAGGAGACCTGCCTCCGACCGCAAGCCCACAAGCCCTCGTGGAAAGGGGTGGCTCCAACATGAAGCACTCACGTAACCTTGCGCTCGGCGTTCTCGCCGCGGCGTCTCTCTCAGTATCGGCTCTGGCGCTCCCGCTCGCGGCACAGGCCTCAACAGCGGCGAGCGCAACCAAATCCGCCGGCCTGCCGGCCGGCGTTCGCGTCGAGGGGATCGCAAAGACCCTGCTGGCCGAAACGATCGTCAGCACGAAGGCCACGTCGATCGACAGGGACGGCAAGCCCGCCGACAGCTGTGAAGGCGACACGGCCGCTGTGGCACTGCAGGACGCCACCAAAGGCAGCTGGAGCGCCGGGACGTTCTCGAGCGGGCTCGGTTATCCCGTGACCGGCATCGAGGGCGAGTCCTACCCGTTCACCTCCAGCTACTACTGGTCCTTCTGGATCGACGACAAGCCCGCAACGACCGGTATTTGTGGAGTGACGCTGCACCACGGCGACAGACTGCTGTTCTTCCCGCAATGCTCGCAGGAAAGCGAATCTGCCTGTCCGCAGGGCATGTTCGACCCCGCGGTGCTGGAGATCAAGCATCCGGGCAAAGCGAAGGCGGGCAAGGCGCTTGAGATCAACGTCTCGGCGCTTGCCAACTTCACGGGCAAGCCCTCGCCGGGCTCGAAAGTGAAGCTCACGGCCGCGGGCAAGACCGTCACGACCAACGCCTCCGGCAAAGCGAAGCTCACGTTCGCCAAAGCCGGCAGCTACAAGATCGTGGCGAGCGCACCCAACTCCGTTCGCGACGAGCTGACGGTGAAGGTGAGCCGCTGAGGCCCTGGCCCAGGACGCGGTAATACCACGACAATGACGTCACGGCGTCTACCGACCCTCCTGGTCGCGCTCGCGGCGCTGTGTGCGCTCGCGGGCTGCGGCCTGGGGGCCGGGTCGACCCCGAAAGATGTCGGGCTGACCGTCACGCGCGACTTCGGTGCGCGCGTGCTCCATCGGGCACACGCGCCGCGAATCGTCGGCGAAGAGACGGTCATGAGTCTGCTGCAGCGCAACGCCACGGTCGCGACGCGCTACGGCGGCGGCTTCGTGCAGAGCATCGACGGGCTCTCCGGCGGCAGCGAAAGCGGAGAACCGGTCGACTGGTTCTACTACGTCAACGGGGTCGAGGCGACTAAGGGCGGGGCGGCGACCGTCGTGCATCCGGGCGATCGCATCTGGTGGGACCGCCACGACTGGTCGCAGACCGAGGACGTGCCGGCGGTCGTCGGCTCGTTCCCCGAGCCGTTTCTGGCCGGCATCGACGGCAAGCGGCTGCCGCTGCGCGTGGAATGCGTCGAAGCTGAATCCTCCGCCTGCCAGGGCGTGCTCGGGCGGCTGCGCTCGCTGGGAGTGCCGGCGGCGCTGGCCGCCGTCTCGGGCGGCGATGAGCCCGAAACCCTGCGCGTGCTGGTCGGGCCGCTGAGTAAGCTCGTCGCCGATCCGGGCGTGCATCAGATCGAAGACGGGCCTCGCTACAGCGGCGTGTACGCGCGCTTCGGCGCGAACGCCAAGACCTTGCAACTGCTTGACGCCGGCGGTCACACCGTGCTCACGCTTGCCGCTCACTCCGGCCTGGTGGCAGCCACTCGCTACCGCGAAGAGGCCCCGGTTTGGGTCGTCACGGGCACCGACGAATACGGCGTCAACCGCGCCGCCGCGGCGCTCAGCGAAGCGACGCTCAGGAACCGTTTCGCGGTCGCCCTGCCGAGCAGCGGCCCGCCGCTTGCTCTTCCGATCCCCGAGCCGGTCGCGCACGCCGCTGCCGGCATCACCCAACAGGGCACCCCGACCGGCTGAGCATCATGAACACCGGCGCGCGCATGTTCGTCTACAAACGGCTCGCCTCGCCGCTGCATGCCACACGCGCGGGCGTCGGGGCGCTGTGGTGTATCGCGCTGGCCGTGACGGCCTTGGCCGGCGACAGCCCGATTACGCTCTCCTTGGTTCTGGCGTCAATCGTCGCCGCCGGCGCGCTCGCCGGAGTCGGGCGCGAGCTGGCGCGCTCGCTGCGCGTCGCGGCGATCGTCGCGGTGCCGATCGTCGCCGTCAACGTGCTCGTCTCGCGCGATGGGCTGACGGTATTTGCCCGTCTCGGCGACCTCGGGCCCTTCGGCCAAGGGGACCTGACGGTCGAGGCGCTCGTCTACGGTGCGACGATCGCTTTGAAGGTGACGATCCTGATGCTCGCGACGACGCTGGCAAGCCTGGCGGTAGATCCCGACCAGCTGCTGCGCGCGGCCCGGCGATTGTCTTTTCGCTCGGCGTTGACCGCATCGCTTGCGACGCGCATGCTGCCGGTGCTCGCCGGCGATGCCCGTCGACTGGCGGAGGCGCAGCGCACGCGGCCGCCGGCGCCGCGCGCCGCGCCGGGCGCGCGGGCATGCTCACCTGAAGCATCGTCCACCGACCTGGCACCGGCAAAGGCCTCCCTCCGCGCGCGCACGCGTGGGCGAGTGACGCTGATCAGCGCCGTCGTTGCCTCTTCGCTCGACCGGGCGCTCGACGTCGCCGCGACGCTCGAGTTGCGTGGCTTTGCCAACGCCCGCAGGGCGCCTCGACAGCGACGCCCGTGGTCTCGCCATGACTTCGCCTTCGCGACTTCCACCGGCGCCCTGCTCGCGCTGACCCTTGCTGCGCGCTTGACAAACATCGCGCCCTTCCGAATCTACCCCGAAGTGAAAACCGGCGCGCCCGGCGTGGCGCCGGCGCTGGGGCTGGCCTTCGCCCTGATCGCTCTACTCCCATTCGCCGACCGTCGTGGGATCGAGCCATGAGCAGCGCCCTCTCATTCGAGCACGTCACCTACCACTACCCGGGAGCGGACAAGGCCGCGCTGCGCGACGTCACGCTGACCGTCGAGCACGGCGAGCTGTGCGTGCTGGCCGGACTCTCCGGGCACGGCAAGTCGACGCTGCTGCGGGCCGCCTGCGGGCTGGCGCCGCACTTCCATGGCGGGACGTTCGCGGGGCGCGTCACGATCGAAGGGCTCGATACGCGCGAGCACACACCCGCGCGGCTGGGAGAGCTGACCGGTGTCCTCTTCCAGGATCCCGAGACGCAGCTGGTGATGGGCTCTGTTCGCGCCGAGCTGGCCCTGCCGCTTGAGAGCCGCGGGCACGGTGCGAGCGAGGTCGCGCGCGGCGTCGAGGAGGTGGCGCTGGCGCTCGGGATCGACCGGCTGCTCGACCGCTCCACACACGAGCTCTCAGGCGGCGAGCAGCAGCGCGTGGCGCTGGCCGCGGCGCTGGCCGGGCGGCCGCGAGTGGTGCTGCTCGACGAGCCGACCTCCCAGCTCGACCCTGTCGCCGGCGACGAGCTGATCGGGCTGCTGCGGCGGCTGAACCAGGAGTGGGACACGACGATCGTGCTGTGCGAGCATCGGTTGGAGCG
>JBOGXY010000204.1:0-78371 GCA_050696495.1 Solirubrobacteraceae bacterium | reverse complement strand
CGCCTGCGCCACGCGTGGCCGGCGGGCGCGGGCTCATCCTCGCTTGAGGATCGTGTCGATCAGGTTTGGCAACACCTCGGCTAGGCGCGGGCCCAGCTGCTCGCCCAGGTGCATGTACAGCTGGCGGATGCGCTCGCTGGTGGTCACCGAGGCCTGGCGCTCGAGCACGTGCACCTCGCCACATACAAGCCCCAGCTCCTGCAGTTCAGCCTCGCTGTAGGAGTGATCGGTGCTGAGCACCAAGACGTCGGGGGCGACCGTCTTTATTAGCGCCCAGCGCGCTTCGTCGTCGCTCTTCAGGTAGATCAGGTCGACCGGGCGCTGGTGGGCGAGCATCTCTAGGCGCTCGTCCTCGGGGACCATCGGGCGATCGGCGCCCTTGCGCGCGCGGATCTTGGCGTCGCCGTCGACGCCGACGATCAGCACGTCGCCCAGTTGCTTGGCCTTGGCCAGGTACTTGACGTGACCGAGGTGGACCAGATCGAACGAGCCCGACGTCAAGACGATTTTCAGGCCGATGCCCTTCAGGTGCGCGACCAGCTCGCCGAGCTGCTCTAGCGACCCGGTCCGGCGCTGCTCGTAGTTGACATCGGAGCTGAAGATGCCGCTGGTGATCGCCATCGCTAGCCCCCCTCTGCGGGGTCGCGGCTGACCTTGAAGCGCACGACCTTCCGCGGGTCGGCGTCGAGCGCTACGAAGTGAACGTGCAGGTGGGCCACGGACCCGCCGTTGTAGCGCATGTCGCCGCTGCGCTCGACGGTCGCGGTCGCAAGCGGGGCCAACCGCGCGGCCAAGTCGCGGCGCAGCGCCCACAGCTCGGCGCCGGCCTCGTCGGGCAATTCGTCGAAGGAGCGCACGTGTACGTTCGAGACGATCAGGTAGTGCGCGCTCGTTCCCTTGTAGGGGAAGGCGTTCTCTGTGACGTACCAGTGCTTACCGTACGCTTGCACGGGCCGGCTGTGGAACCGCTCGACCTGGTCTAGGCAGAACACGCAGATGCCCTGCTGCTCTAGCTCGCGCATGTAAGCGAGCTGGTCGTCGGCCCTCGCCGCCGGCAGGTGGTAGAGAGTGCGGTCAGCCGATGCGGTCATAGGTGGCGAAGTGAAAGCGTGTGCCGTTCTCCCAGTGCTCTTCAGTGCGCTCGCTGAGATTCCACTGCGCGGGGGGGAGCTCGGGGAAGTAAGTATCGCTCAGAGGACTGTCATGCACGATCGTGGCATACACGCGCCCGCAGGCCGCGAGCGTCTGCTCATAGATCGAGCCGCCGCCGATCACGAAGCAGTCCTCGCCGGCTGCCGCCAGCCCGGCCTCGACGCTTCGGTACACCTCGACTCCGGCCTGGCCACTCGCGCCGCTCGCGCCGGTCTCGCCGGCGCCGCCGCCGGCCCCGTCCCCTCGCGAGGCCGGATCGAAGGCCGGGTTGGCGCTGATCACGATGTTGCGTCTTTGCGGCAGGGGGCGGAAGGCCTGGGGAATCGACTCGTAGGTCTTGCGTCCCATCAGCACGGTGCCGCCGGTTGTCAGCTCGCGAAAGTGGCGCATGTCGCCGGGCAGCCGCCACGGCAGCCGGCCCTCGTAGCCGATGCCGCGGTTGGCGCCGTATGCGACGACGATCGAGATCACAGCGGTGCGCCCGTGTTCGTGCCCGGCCGATGCACGTACGTCAGGTCAGGACGGGGATGTCGGAGATCGCCGGGTGCGGGTCGTAATCGTCGATCTCGAAGTGCTCGCCGCGGAAGTCGTGGATGTCGGTGACGGCCAGGCCGGCGTCGTTTAGACGCAGCGTCGGCAAAGCCCTTGGCTCGCGCGCGAGCATCTCGCGCACCTGGTCGAGCTGGTTGACGTAGATGTGCGCGTACTGGATCCAGTGCACGTACTCGAGGAGCTCATAGCCGGTCAGGTGCTCGAGCATCAGGCCGAGCGCGTTGTACTGGACCATGTTCGAGGGCACACCGATCGGCGTATCGCCCGAGCGCTGGTTGTGCACCAGGTGAAGCTTTCCGTCGAAGACGAGCGCGTGCACCCAGCCGTGGCAGGGCGCGATCGTGTTGCGCGACTTCATCCCTGCCTCGCGCTGGTTTGCCTGCGGGATCCACGGGCTGACGAAGGCCGTCCGATCCTCGGGCAGGTCTCGCAGCTTGCGCACCAGCGCGCCGAACTGATCGAAGCCCTCGGGGTCGCCCTCGAAGTCGGTGCTGAAGTGCCGGAAGGCGTGCCCATAGGAGCCGGGGCCGAGGTCGCCCGGCTCAAGGCCGCGCGAGCGGCACTTCTCCGCGCTGGCCCACGGGGCCCACCAGTCACAGCCGAACTCGGCCAGCTGATCGAGCGTGCGCGCGCCGTTGATAAACGCACACAGCTCGCCGATCGCCTTGCACGCAAACCCCTTGATCGAGCGCTCGGTGATCACAGCAGCGCCGTCGCGCATCGCAAAGCGCATCTGCACCCCGGCCACCGCCAGCGCGTCGACGCCCTGCTTGGTCTTGACGTGTATGCCAGTGTCAGCGATCGTGCGCAGCATGTCGCGGTAGGCGGTGCTGGGCGTGCGTTGTGCGTATGGCAGATAGTCCGGCATGGGCGGGCAACCTTACGCCTCGTTGCGGAGGCATCGCCGCGCGCACAGCTCGCCGCCTCCGATCCGTGCCGGCGCTGTCGGGTCGGCCCGGCTGCGCAATGATTGCGCGATGGCAGAGCTTGCCGAGGTGCAGGTCAAGGCCCCCTTTGCGGGGGTTGTCGTCACCGTCGAGCCCGAGCTCGGAGCCGACGTCCATGCCGACGCGCCGGTCGTGGTGCTCGAGGCGATGAAGATGGAGCACGAGGTGCTCGCCGGCTCGCACGGCACCGTCCTGCGAGTGGAGGTGCAGGTCGGCGACGCGGTCGGGGCGGGCGAGGTCCTGCTCGTGCTCGCGCCCGCCGAGAGCGAAGCCGCCCGGACGGGCGCGGGCGCAGGTGTGACGCGCGCCGATGCCGACGGCGAAGCGACTTCCGAACTCAGTGCTGTTGCTGAGGCAGACGACGATGGGGACAGTGGCCGCGCCGACCTCGCCGCCGTGCATGCGCGCCACGCGCTGGGGCTCGACGCGGCGCGTCCGGAGGCGGTCGCCAAGCGGCGCGGGCGCGGACGGCGCACCGCGCGCGAGAACCTCGAGGATCTCGTCGACGAGGGCAGCTACGTCGAGTACGGGCCGCTGATCTTCGCCGCCCAGGAGCGCCGTCGCCCGCGCGAGGAGCTGATCGCCGCCACGCCCGCCGACGGGCTGATCGGCGGAGTCGCGGCGGTCGACGGCAATCCATGTGTGGCGATGTCCTACGACTACACGGTGCTGGCCGGCACCCAGGGCATGCGCGGACACCTCAAGAAGGACCGGCTGTTCGAGCTGGCCGAGCGCCGGAAGCTACCCGTCGTTCTCCTCGCCGAGGGGGGCGGCGGACGCCCCGGCGACGTCGACTTCCCGATCGTGGCCGGTCTCGATTGTCGCGCCTTCCAATTGTTCGCCAAGCTCAGCGGCCGGGTGCCGCTGGTGGGAATCGCCTCTGGGTACTGTTTTGCCGGCAACGCCGCGTTGCTCGGCTGCTGCGACGTCGTGATCGCCACCGAGGACTCCTCGATCGGCATGGGTGGCCCGGCGATGATCGAGGGCGGCGGTCTCGGCGTCTTCGAGCCCTCGGAGGTCGGGCCGATCGATGTGCAGCACGCAAACGGCGTCGTCGATCTGCGCGTCGCCGACGACGCGGCGGCGGTCGCCGCGGCCAAGCGCTATCTCTCCTACTTTTACGGCCCGGGTGGGCATCGCGCCGCCCGCGGTACAAGCGAGGATTTCGCCGAGCCCGACCAGAGCCGGCTGCGCACAGTTGTGCCCGAGCAGCGCAAGCGCGTCTACTCGGTCAGAGCGGCGATCGAGGGCCTGTGCGACGAGGGCTCGGTGCTCGAGCTGCGCGACGGCTTCGGTGCCGGCATGGTGAGCGCGCTCGCACGCGTGCAGGGCAGGGCGCTCGGGGTGATCGCCAACGACCCGTCCCATCTGGGCGGCGCGATCGACGCCGACGCTGCCGACAAGGCTGCTCGCTTCATGGGTCTGTGCGACGCCTTCGGCCTACCCATCCTCTCGCTGTGCGACACGCCGGGCTTCATGGTCGGCCCCGAGGCCGAGCGCACGGCCACCGTCCGCCATTTCGCGCGCATGTTCACGACCGGCGCCAACCTGCGGGTGCCGCTGGGCACGATCGTGTTGCGCAAGGGCTACGGCCTCGGCGCCCAGGCGATGGCCGGCGGCTCCTTCAAGGCCCCGCTGTTCTGTGTCGGCTGGCCGACCTCGGAGTTCGGCGGAATGGGCCTTGAGGGCGCGGTGCGCCTGGGCCTGCGCCGCGAGCTCGACGCGATCGAGGACCCGGCCGAGCGCGAGCGGGTATTCCGCGACACGGTCGCCGCCGCCTACAAACACGGCGAGGGGCTGAACATGGCCGCCTACGGCGAGATCGACGACGTCATCGACCCGGCCGACTCGCGCCGCTGGATCGCCACTCTGTTCGACCCCGAGCCGGAGGACTGGCGTACGCGTGCCGAGAAGCGCCGGCCGAACGTGGACGCCTGGTGATGCACGTAACTACACGTAACGTGTAGAATGACCACATGGCGAGCGCCGCTGCTCATCGTTTGAACGTCACGCTCGACGCCGAACACGCCGAGCGGCTGGCGCGGCTCGCGGAGCGCATGCACGTACAGGAGGGCACGCTCGCGCGCTCGTTGCTTTCCACGGCGATCGAGGAAGCAGATCCGGACGCGCGCATGATCACCGCGCTCCTGAACGGCATTCCCGGAGCATTGGAGCACGCGCAGATCGGCCATCGGCAGGTGCGTGAAGGCAAGACGGTCCCGCTGGACCAGCTGTAGCGCATGGCTGCAGTCGAGGTGAGCCAGGCCGCCGCGGCGCGGTTGGAGCAGCTCATCGCTACGCACGGCCTGCCGCCTGACGCCAAAGAACGGGTCCGCCGGTCGCTCCGCGTCATCGAGCTGTTTCCATACGCAGGCCGTGAGCTCGAGGGGGAATGGCAAGGCTTCCGTTTCATCTCGGGTCCGTGGCGATGGCTTCTGATCGTGTACGTATATGACGAGAGCGCTGAGGTTGCGCACGTGGTGACCGTTCAGGATGCGCGCTCCTCGCAGGCGCTCATACGGGACTGAGTCGGCTCGATCTCCTACGCGACGTCGTCGAGGACAGGCTCTACCAGGTGAGTTTCTCTCTCCGACAGGGCGATCACCCCGCCTGCCCCCGCGCCCGCCTGATCGCCTCCAGCCGCTCGACCAGCTCCGCCTCCGCCTCGTCGGGCTCGTAGAACCGCTCTCCGATCGCCTCATCAGGCGCCAGCTCCTGGGCGGCGATGTGGCCCGGGTGGCGGTGCGGACTGTCATAGTCCTCGCCTCGCCCCCCGGAGCGCAGCTGCACCGGCGGCGGCGCGGCGCCGTGCTCGCGCACGAATCCTCGCGCCGCGCCGATCGCGCGCTTGGCGGCGTCTGACTTCGGCGCAAGCGACAGGTAGATCGCCGCCTGGGCGAGCGCGAACTGGCACTCGGGCAGGCCGGCGTGCTCGACGGCCGCGGCGGCGGCGCTCGCCACCACCAACGCCTGCGGGTCGGCGTTGCCGACGTCCTCGCTTGCCAGGATTACCATTCGCCGCGCGATGAAGCGCGGGTCCTCGCCGCCCTCGAGCATCACCGCCAGGTAGTAGAGCGAGGCGTCTGGGTCCGATCCCCGCGTGGCCTTGATCCATGCGGAGATCGTGTCGTAGTGGGAGTCGGCCTGCTTGTCGTAGTGAACGATGCGTCGCTGCAGGGCGTCTTCGGCGCGCTCGACGGTGACGTGGGCGGGCGGGTCCTCAACGGTCTCACAGGCGAGCTCCAACGCGCTGAGCGCCGTGCGGGCGTCGCCGAGCGAGCGCGCGGCAAGCAACTCGATCGCCTCGCTCTGCACCTCGACATTCCCGCACTCCCCCCGCTCCAAGGCTCGTCGCAACAGCACGAGCACGTCGTTCTCGGTCAGCTCGGAGAGCTCGTACAAGCGGGCGCGCGAGAGCAGCGCGCGATTTACCTCGAAGGAGGGGTTCTCGGTCGTCGCTCCGATCAACGTCACGAGCCCTTCCTCGACGGCCGGCAGCAGCGCGTCCTGCTGGGCCTTGTTGAAGCGATGGATCTCGTCGAGGAAGAAGATCGTGCGCCGCTCGGCCAGTTGGCGTTCGCGTGCGCGTGCCAACACCGCGCGCACCTCCGGGCGCCCGGCTTCGACCGCGCTGAGCTCCTCAAAGGCGGCGTTCGCGCCGGCCGCGACGATCCGCGCAAGCGTCGTCTTGCCGCTGCCCGGCGGCCCGTGCAGGATCATCGAGTGCGGCCTGCCCTGCTCGATCGCGGTGCGCAGAGCCGAGCCCTCCCCGAGCAAGTGCTCCTGGCCGACGAACTCCTCAAGGCTCGTGGGGCGCATACGAGCCGCCAGCGGCGCGTCCTCGGAGACATGGTGGACGCTTGCGGACGCCTCGGTCGGGTCGAACAGCGATTCCATCGCTGACAGTGTGGCGCACTGTATGGTCCGGCAACCGTGAGCGAGCAGCCCATCGCCCAGCAACCACACGTTCGCCTATGAGCCCTGGAGTGCAGATGGAGGTTCCGCTGGTCGATGGCGCCACGCTCGCCTGCGAGCTGTTCGCACCGCAGGGCACCGGACCGCACCCGGGTGTGCTCGTCCTGCACGAGTCCTTCGGTCTCAACGACGACATCCGGCGGATCGCCCGCCGCTTCGCGAGCGAGGGCTATGTAGCGCTCGCGCCGAACCTGTTCTCCCACGGCTCGCGGCGCATCGTCTGCCTGACTCGCGTCATGACCGACGTGGCCAGAGGCGCGATCGACCGCGAGATCGCCGACATCCTCGCCGCGCGCGAGGCGTTGGCGCAGCGCCCGGAGGTCGATCCCGAGCGGATCGCCGTTGCCGGCTTCTGCCTCGGCGGCGGCTTTGCCCTGATCGCCGCCACCAAGCCGGGCTTTAAGGCCGCGGCGGTCAACTACGGCGACGTGCCGAAGTCACAGGCCAAGCTCGACTCCGTCTGCCCGGTCGTCGGCAGCTTCGGCTCGCGCGACAAGCTGTTCGGCGAGGGAATGGCCAAGCGCCTGGAGCGCCATTTGAGCGCTCTCGGTGTCGCCCACGACGTGCACACCTACGAGGGCGCCGGCCACTCCTTCTTCTCACAGCACGAAGGCTGGCAGGGAGTGCTTGCCAGCTTCCCCACACCGATGCGCGTAGGTCCCGATCGCGATGCCGCCGAGGATGGCTGGCGACGGATGCTCGCGTTCTTTGCCGAGCACGTGCGCGCCGCGCCGACCTCGGCTAACTGAGCCGCGCCGGCAGCGCTCAACGTCCGCGCTCGGCGCTTGCGTCCAGCGTCCCGCGCTCAGCTCAGCGTTTGCGGCGCTTGCCGCCGATGCCGCGCCGCTTGCGCGCCGCCGCCTGCGCCTTGCCGCCGGCGGCGTGAAATGCGGCCGTCAGGTTCGTGAGCGATTCGCGCGAGGTTTCACCCCAAGAGGGCAGGTCCTCGGGATTTTTGGCGCCGCGCGGGGAGATCCCGATCTCCAGGTGCGGGGCGCTCGAGATGCCGACGGTACCGCAGCCGACGTCGGCGATCGGCTGTCCGGCGGTTACGTGCGCTCCAACCGGCACGAGTGCGGGGCGGGCGTGGCCGTAGTAGACGTAGCGGCCGGCGTCGATCCCGCTTTCGACCCTGAGCACAGGCGCCCAGTTGCCAAAGCCTTCCAGGCCCTCCTTGACGATCGTGCCGCCGGCGACGGCCAACTCGACCATCTGGCTGCCGCACTGGTTGGCCGAGCCGCCCAGGTCGACGCCCTGGTCAAGCGACCACGTGGACGGCGATGCGACGTGGCTGAACGGGTAAAGAGGAAACACCCAGCCGCCGCCCGGCGCGGCCGGGTATGGGCCGATCACGGGCGCGCTCGGAGCCGCCGGCGTCTTGCCGGGCGCTTCGCTGCCGCCGGTCGATTCCATCGCCACGGCCGACGCCGCGGGCGAAATGCAGACCAGCACACTTGTTGTGAACGCCGCTACGAGCGCTCTACGCAAAGCTTGCCTTCCGTTCGGCCTACGGGGTTAGCTGACGGGCTGGCGCTTTTCGATGCGCCTCCCGCGGAACACCGCGGAACTTGCCCCAACAATTGGGTCCCCCGCTCCCTGGCACAGCCAGAGACTCGGCGTGCGCGGCAATCTAACGCATCGCGCGGTCGACATGTTGCGGTGGTGGCGGGCTTGCAGGCGCCAACACCCGCAATTTGCGGGCAATCCGCCCGGTGTTCCCAAGCTACGCGTATCGTGGAGTGCGATGGCTGCACCCCCGCGCGATCCAGAGCAGGTTGAGGCGCTCGGTCTGCAGGCGCCGGCACAACTTCCGGATAGCACTCGCATGGACGCCGTGTGCCTGACCGTCGCCGATCTCGCCGCCTCGATCGAGTACTACGAAAGCGCGGTCGGCCTGCGGTTGCACGAGCGCTCGGGGACCCGCGCCCGTTTGGGGACGGGAGGCGAGGATCTGCTCGTGCTCGTCGAGGAGCCCGGCGCCCGTCCGGTCCGCGGCCACTGCGGGCTCTACCACTTTGCGCTGCTGCTTCCGCGGCGCGCCGACCTCGCCGGCTGGCTGGCCCACGCGGCGCGCGAGCAGGTTCCGCTCGTCGGCATGTCAGATCACTTCGTCAGCGAGGCGATCTACCTCACCGATCCCGACGGGCATGGCATCGAGATCTACTGGGACCGCCCGCGCGAGGCATGGGAGGGAAAGGTCGCCGAGCGGATGACGACGCTACCACTCGACACCGCGAGCCTGCTCGGCGAGCTGGCCGAACCAAAGAACGAACCGTTCGGGGGGCTGCCGAGCAAGACCACGATGGGACACGTTCATCTGTGTGTCGCCGACATCCCCGCGACGGTGGCCTTCTATCGCGATCTGCTCGGGTTCGCTCTGATGGCCTCGCTTGGGTCGCACGCCGCCTTTCTCAGCGCCGGTGGTTATCACCACCATCTCGGCGCTAACACGTGGGAGAGCGCCGGTGCGGGCCAACCGCCGAATGGCGCCGCGGCGCTGAAGTACGCATCAATCGTGCTCCCAAGCGAGCTCGAGCGCGATCGAGCGCTGTTGCGCCTTGCGGAGTCCGGGGTTGAGCCGCAGTGGAGCGAGAGTGGACCGCTGGTCCACGACCCGTCCGGTAACCCAATCCTCTTGGTCGTTACGGAGACGTCGGCGTGAGCATGACGCTGAGGCGAACAGGCCAATTCCCAACAGCCCCTGTGGCGGCCGCGTCGCTGATCGTCGGCTACGCCGTAGCCGTGTCCACCGGCTCGCGCCCGCTCGGCGGCGTCGTGCTGGCCCTCGGCGGAGTGTGGTGCATACGACAGTGGCTGCTCCGCCACGATCGTCGCACCGCCGTCACGCTCGGCTGCGTCGGGCTGGCGGCCTTCGTACTCTCGCATCTGATCGCGCTGGCGATCGGGGCCTGGCCCGCAGTTCTGCTCACAGCGATGTTGGTGGCCGTGGTGGTGTGGCAACGGGCGGACGCTCGCGAACGCCCGCCCGCCTTGCTTCAGTGACGTGAGACCTGATAACAGGCGACGTCGTGCTGCGAGCGTTCCGCGTAGTGCTGACCGCCCACACCGCCCTTTTCGCTGTTCATTTCGGTCCAGAATGAGAGCTCGCTCACGTCTGGCCGCTACCCGACCACTTCCCCTTCCCATACCGCGCCAGCTCCAGCCGCGCCACCACGCCCCGGTGAACCTCATCGGGGCCGTCGGCCAAGCGCAACGAGCGCGCCGCCGTCCATGCGCCGGCCAGCGGGAAATCATTCGACAAACCGCCGCCGCCGTGCAATTGGATCGCCATGTCCACAACTCGCTGCGCCATGTTCGGGACCGCCACCTTGATCTGCGAAACCGCACCGATCGCCTCCGGCGCCTTGCGGTCCACCAACCACGCGGCATGCAGCACGTGAAGACGGGCCTGGTCGATCGCGATCCTCGCGTCGGCGATCCGTTCGCGATTGCCGCCCAGGTTGGCAAGCGGCTTGCCGAACGCTACTCGCTCGCTCGCCCGCCGGCAGGCCATTTCCAGCGCCAGCTCGGCCAAGCCGATCAGACGCATGCAGTGGTGGATGCGGCCGGGGCCCAGCCGGGCTTGGGCGATCGCGAACGCCTGGCCAGGGCCGCCGACGATCGCGCCGGCGGGCAGGCGCACATCGGTGAAGGAGACTTCTCCGTGGCCGCCGGGGGCGTCCAGGAATCCCATCGCCTCGAGCATCCGCTCGACCTTCACACCCGGGGTGTCGATCGGCACGAGCACCATCGAATGCTGGTGGTAACGATCGGCCGCCGGGTCGGTCAGGCCCATGAAGATCAGCGCCTTGCAGTTGGGATGCCCGACGCCGGTGCTCCACCACTTGCGGCCGCTGAGCACCACCTCATCTCCCTCAAGCACAGCGGTGGCCTGCATGTTGGTGGCATCAGAGGAGGCGACCTCGGGCTCTGTCATGCAGAAGGCCGAGCGGATCTCTCCTTCGAGCAGCGGCTCCAACCACTCCCGCTTTTGCTCGTCGGAGCCGAACTGCCAGAGCACCTCCATGTTCCCCGTGTCCGGGGCGTTGCAGTTGCACACCTCGGCCGTTATCAGCGAGCGCCCCATCCGCTCGGCAAGCGGCGCGTACTCGACGTTTGAGAGCCCGGCGCCGCGCTCGGGGTCGGGCAGGAACAGGTTCCACAGGCCCTCGCGCTTGGCGATCGTCTTGAGCTCCTGCACGGCCGGCAACACGACCCAGGGGTTTGCCTGGGCCAGCAGCTCGCGGTGGTAGGGCTCCTCGCGTGGCGCGACCTCCCGCTCCACGAAGCCGATCAGGCGCTCGAGCAGCTCCTGCGTGCGGGGGGAGTGCTCGAAGTCCATCGCCGGGTGCGTAGAGTACAGCCCCAGTGAGCGCAGAGCCCTTGGTCAACCGTCAGTTCCGCCTCGCCTCCCGCCCTCAGGGCGCGGTCACGCGCGAGAACTTCGATCTCGTGAGCGAGCCTGTCGCCGAGCCCGCCGACGGCGAGGTGCTGGTCAAGACTCTGTACATCTCGCTGGATCCCGCCATGCGCGGTTGGATGGCCGAGGGGCGCTCCTACATCCCGCCCGTGCAGATCGGCGAAGTGATGAGGGCCGGGACGCTCGGTGAAGTGATCGCCTCTGGCGGAGAGCGGTTCTCCCCTGGCGAGCACGTGACAGGTTGGCTGGGTGTGCAGGAGTACGCCGTTTGCCCCGAGAGCGCGGTGTTTGCCGTCGATCCGGCCGCGGCGCCGCTGACCACTTATCTGGGGGCGCTCGGGATGCCGGGGATGACCGCCTACTTTGGCCTGCTCGACGTTGCCGAACCGAAAGAGGGCGAGACGGTGGTCGTCTCCGGCGCGGCGGGCGCGGTTGGCAGCGTCGTAGGGCAGATAGCCCGGATCAAGGGCTGCCGCGTGATCGGCATCGCCGGCGGGCCCGAGAAGTGCGAGTGGGTGGCGGGCGAGCTCGGCTTCGATGCCTGCATCGACTACAAGAGCGCCGATGTCTCCGGCGCATTGCGTGAGCACTGCCCGGAGGGCATCGACGTCTACTTCGACAACGTCGGCGGTGAGATCCTCGACGCGGCGCTGGCGCGCCTGGCGCGTGGGGCGCGCGTGGCGATCTGCGGGGCGATCTCTCAGTACAACAACCTCGACTCGATGCGCGGCCCCTCCAACTACATGTCGCTGCTGGTCAACCGCGCGCGCATGCAGGGCTTCGTCGTACTGGACTACTTGGGTCGCTTTGCCGAGGCTCAGCGAGAGATGGCCGGTTGGCTTGCCGAGGGCAAGTTGATCGCTCGCGAGGACGTGGTCGAGGGCTTCGATAATTTCCCTGAGGCCCTGGCGCGCCTATTTGCCGGCGAGAACGTCGGCAAGCTGGTGCTGAAGGTCACCTGAGAGACGCTTCCCAAAAGCGCGGGGACCAAGAAAGTGGGTCACCGGATGCCTGAGAGTGGAGAGGGGGTCACTCGCAGACATCCGACGACCCGTGCGTGCCCTCGGGGGGTGAGATCACGCAAGTGTGACCATACATATTTGCGTCGGTCTGCACCAGCCTTGCCAGTGAAGTAGGACGTCGTTCCCTTATGCACAATCCGCATTGTGTCCGCTATGAGCGGAAATGACTCCGTGCGAACAGGGCTGAAGCCCGCTCATTGGGATTTAGGATGCCTTTGGAATGTATACTTCTCGTGAACGAGACGGCCCAAGCCTGTAGCATTATCGCATCAATCAGTATGGAGCCAGGCGAAGGTGTCGGTCTCGATGGGCATCGATAGGAAGTGAGAAACAGTTGGGGCAAAAGTGCCCCTGCTGCGACCGATCCATCTGTAGGCTCGCAATCCAAGGAGGAGGACCTATGAGGGCATTGGGCAGGCCAATTCTGGTCCGCAGGACGATCCCAGCCTACGGGCTGGCGCTTGCGGTGGCCGTTGTCACACTTGGCACATCCGCATCAGGCAGTACCGGCCTCCCGGCTGCACATGCGGCCAGGACAATCCACATTCAGGAGCACGGCCGATTGAAGTTCATCTCAGAACGGGGCGCGACGCTGATCGAGCGAGGTACCGCCTACGGCACCTATACCGCGACGATGATCGTGGACCTGACGATCCACTCCAAATCAGTGAGCGCAACCGTGACCATCTATCCGCATGGCGGCACGATCACGGGCAGCGCCAACGCGAGCTACAGGATCGTCAAAAATCTCGGCTACTTCGGTGGCACGCTGAACCTTGGCCACGGGACCGGTAGGTACAGCCATATCGCCGAGGTCGGCCATAAACCGCTTGGCGTCAGCGGCGTGATCAACCGTGAAAACTTCGAAGTCGAAGTGAAAGCAGCCGGTGAAGCGACCGGCGTGTAGTGCACCTGTGTTGGGCCATTAGATGAGCCGCGTACGGGCGTCGGGCGGGCTGGCCATGTGCGTGTGCGCTCTGGCCGGCCCCGCTTCGGCATCGCCGGCGTCGGCCTCGGCGTCCGCGCCGGCCTCGGCCTCAACGCCTGCGCCGACACTCGCTGCTGAGGCATCACCGAGCGCAAAGCTGCACGTAGCGTTCATTCCCGATCTGGCCGGCGCCCGCACCACGATCGAGTTGTCGCTGAACATTCGTGGCGCCTCCGGTGGCGCGCCCGCGCCGCTTCGCTCGATGGCGTTGCGGCTGCCCGCCGGGATGGGAATCGCCACGACGACGCTCGGACAGGAGAACTGCGCGCCGGCCAGCCTGATCGCCGCTGGGCTGAATGGCTGCTCAGCAAATGCGCTGCTTGGCTTTGGCAGCGCCACAGCGGTCGTGCCCGTGGGTTCGCGCACGGTGATCGAGCACGCGGCGCTGCATCCGCTGATGGGGCCGGCGCATGAAAATGAGGTGGAAGTCCTCTTCTATGCGCAGGCAAGCACGCCCGTGTTCGCCCAGCTGGTGCTGCCGGGGGTGCTCGAAGAAGACGCTGCTCCTTTCGGCGAACGGCTGCAGACCTCTGTGCCGTTGGTCGAAGTTTGGCCGGAAGGGCCGGATCTGGCCCTTCAGAGCATCCTCGCGACGATCGGACCCGAGCACCTCACCTATCACCGCCGCGTTGGCTCCAAGAGCGTGCCGTACAGGCCGCGCGGGATCAGGATCCCAAGTCAGTGCCCGGCGCGGGGGTATCCCTTCGGCGCGCTGCTCAGCTTCATAGACGGCACCACGGCGACCGCGACGTTCCATGTCGGCTGTCCGCGCTAGAGGCGCCAAGGCACTCGGCGTGGCGCTGGCCTTCGCCGTGCTCGCCGTCGTTCTCGCCGAGGTCGGCCCGGCGGCCTCTAGCGCTCAGGCCGGCACGCTGGGCTTCGGTCGCTTCGAAGCTCAGACGACGCAGGGCGGGCAGCCGCCTGAATACGAAAACGAACCGTATGACTTCAACCAAGCCGGCGGCCATCCGTTCGCGCTGACCAGTGACGTTGAATTCGCGGGTGAAGCTGGGAAGCCGCCAGACGATCCAAAGGATGTCCTCATCGACCTGCCGCCGGGGCTGATCGCCAATCCGCGGGCCGTGCCGGCCTGCACTACATCTGAAGGGACGGCCTGTCCGAGCGCCACGCAGGTGGGCGTGTTCGTTTTGCGCGCACATTTCAACGGCAGTGCGCTCACCTTGCTGGGCCCGCTTGTCAATCTCACCCCTGGTCCGGGCGAAGCAGCGAGGCTTGGCCTGGAAACCCCGCTTGGCCGGTTTCTGCTCAGCGGGCAACTGGAGCATGGGCCCCAGGGATACGGCCTTGCGATCGTCGCACGCGGGCTGCCTTCGCTTGGAATTGTCGAAATGCAGACAACGCTGTGGGGGGTGCCGGCCGCATCGGCGCACGACGCCGAGCGTGGTCTGATTTGCCTGCGCGGCGAAGCGAGCTCGCCTTGGAGTTGTTCGGGCTCCGGCGGAGCCCCGAGCGGGATCGAACAGGCGCCGTTCTTGACGCTGCCGAGCGAATGCTCCAGCGTCGCTCCGAAGCTGACGGCCTGGGTGGACTCTTGGGAGGAACCTGGGAGCTATACGCAGGCGAGCGCCACCTTGCCGCGGGTGAGCGGCTGCGATCGGCTGCCCTTCGGCGCGGAAGTCGCGCTGCGGCCGGACAGTTGGCAGGCCCAGGCGCCGGTTGCGCTCGATGTCGAAATCGGGCTCGAGCAGTCGCTCGCCCCGACGGGCATAGCCGCGGCAGAGCTCCACGGGGCAAGCGTCACCCTGCCGGCCGGGCTGACGATCGACCCGTCTGCCGCCGCCGGCGCGCGCGCCTGTGCCTCCGGCGGACCGGAAGGGTTCGGCATTCCCACCGGCCTGAGCGCCTCCGGCCGGCCGCTGACGCCCGCTCAGATCGGCGAAGGCGAACAGTCGGGGCCCGGTGGCGAACCGGTACTGGCGCCCGGTCACTGTCCGCCGTCCTCGACGATCGGCACCGCCGAAGCGCTTAGCCCGCTGCTCGCCCGACCGCTGCAGGGACGCGTCTACCTGGCGGCGCCCGGCTGCGGCGGCGCCGGCATGCAGGCCTGTAGCGAAGCCGATGCCGCCAACGGCAACCTTCTTCGCGTCTACGCCGAACTGGGAGGACGCGCGGAAGAACACGAACACGGCCAAGGCGTGATCCTCAAGCTGGAAGGGCGCCTGCGTGTAAGTCCCGCCACAGGCCAGTTGACGCTCGATCTCCCCGGCGCCCCGCAGCTGCCGCTCAGCCGTCTGAGCATCAAACTGTTCGGCGGCTCCGCTGCTCTGCTCGACAATCCGAGCTCTTGCGTATCGGCGCCGGCCAGTGCCGAGCTCGAACCGTGGAGCGCGCCGTTCTCCCCGGACCTGGCCGTCTCATCTCCCTACCGGGCGAGCGGCTGTTCTAACCCGGCTCCCTTTGCTCCTAGCTTGATGGCGGGAAGCGTCAGCATCGAGGCTGGAGGCTTCACCGCATTCACCGTCGCCATCGAACGCGCTCAGCGCGAACAGGAGATCGCCCAGTTGCAATTGCGCGCGCCAAACGGGATAGCGGCGATGCTCGCAAGCGTCGTGCCGTGCTCTTCGGCGGCGGGGAGCGCCGGCGCCTGTCCGGGCACGTCGCGCATCGGCTCCTCCTACGTAGCCCTCGGCGGCGGCTACCAGCCGCTGTGGCTGGGCGGCGATGTCTATCTGACGAGCGGCTATGAGGGCGCGCCCTTTGGCCTTGCGATCGTTACCCACGCGGCCGCCGGGCCGCTCGACCTCGGGCAGATCGTGATCCGGGCTCGCCTGGATGTCGACCCGCACAGCGGCGCGCTCACGATCACCAGCGACCCGCTGGCGCAAATGGTGCTCGGCATTCCCCTGCGCCTGCGCGATCTGAGGCTGGACATCGACCGGCCGGGCTTCATCCTCAACCCCACCGACTGTCGCGAGCAGCAGGTGCTTGCGAGAATCGCCAGTACCGAAAGCGCCCTTGCCATGCCGGTCAACCCGTTCGGGTTGGCCGACTGCAGAGCGCTGCGATTCGCGCCCAAACTCGCGGCCTCCACCAGCGCGGGCACCAGTATCGGCGCCGGCGCAAGCCTCGACGTACGCATAACCCAGGCTGCCGGCCCCGGCTCCGGACAGGCTAACCTGGCCAAGCTGCGAATCGCGCTGCCGCGCACGCTGCCGACACGGCTGACCGCGCTGCAGGCCTCCTGTCCGGCCGCAAAGTTCGCCGCCGACGCTGCCGCCTGTCCGGCGGCGTCGGTGATCGGCGTGGCGCGCGCGAGCACGCCACTGCTCTCCGGTCAGCTGTCCGGCCCGGTCTACATGGTCGCCCACGGGCGCGGCTCCTTCCCGGCTCCGACCGTCGTGCTGCAGAGCGCTCAGGGGCTGCGCCTGGACCTGACCGGCTCCACCACGCTCGAGCGCGGCGGCAGGACCGCGATCGCCTTCTCCGCGCTGCCGGACATGCCGCTGAAAAGCGTCGAGCTGTACCTGCCGCGCGGGCCGCACTCGGCCCTGACCGCGACCGCCAACCCGTGCTCCTCGGCGCTGTCGCTGCCGATCGAACTGGGCGCGCAAAACGGTCTGGTCGTTCACCACACCGCGCGAATCGCCGTCTTAGGCTGTCGCGTCTCCACCCGACATACAAAGCGCTAACGTAACTCTGCTTGACAAAGACCGTACACTTGTCAAGTACGGTCGAGTCGAGTGGAGGTAAGAGCAGCGGATGAGCGCAATCGAGCAGCAAACAACCTCGGAGACGCTGCAGGCGCCGCAGGCTCGCGCCTGGCGCGATCGCAAGCGCTACGCCTGGCTGCTGGGGCTGGTCGTGCCGCTGCTGCCGTTCATCTCCTGGGGGCTGGTGGAAGCGAGCGGGCTCGGGATCTTCTGGTTCTACGGGCCGGTGCTGATCTTCGGCGTCTTTCCGCTGCTGGACCTGCTGCGCGGCACCGATGCCGAGAATCCACCCGAGAGCGTGATCAAGTGGCTCGAGCAGGACCGTTACTACCGCTGGTGCACCTACCTGTTCCTGCCGCTGCAGTACGCGGGACTGATCTTCGCCTGCTGGATGTGGTCACACGGCAACCTGTCCACCCCCGAATCGATTGGGCTGGCGCTGACCACCGCGATGGTGGCGGGGATCGCCATCAACACGGCGCACGAGCTCGGGCACAAGCGCGCCTCCTCAGAGCGCTGGCTCTCCAAGGTCGCGCTCGCGCAGAGCGGCTACGGGCACTTCTTCGTCGAGCACAATCGCGGCCACCACGTGCGCGTCGCCACGCCCGAGGATCCCGCCTCGGCGCGGCTGGGCGAGAGCTTCTACGAGTTCCTGCCGCGCACCGTCGCCGGCTCGCTGCGCTCGGCACTTGAGATAGAACGCGAGCACCTGCAGCGCGACGGGCACGGTTTCTGGAGCGCTCGTAACGACATCCTGGGCGCATGGCTGATGACGCTGATCCTGTTCGCGGGACTGACGATCGCCTTCGGCCTGGTCGTACTGCCCTACCTGATCCTGCAGGCTGTCGTGGGCTTTTGCATGCTGGAGGTCGTCAACTACCTCGAGCACTACGGGCTGCTGCGCGCCAAGCGCGAGGACGGGCGCTACGAGCGCTGTCGGCCCGAGCATTCGTGGAACTCCAACAACGTCGCATCGAACGTGCTGCTCTACCACCTGCAGCGCCACTCCGACCATCACGCCAACCCGCTGCGCCGCTATCAGGCGCTGCGTCATTTCGGCGAGGCGCCGCAGCTGCCGACCGGCTACGCGGGGATGATCGTGCTTGCCGCGATACCCCCGCTGTGGCGCAGGGTGATGGACCGCAAGTTGATGGAGCACTACGACGGCGACCTGTCGAAGATGAACATCCACCCGCGCACCCGAGGGCGGGTGCTCGCGCGCTACGGCGCGCCGGCGACGAACTCGTGAACGTGGCGGCCTCCGCAACGGCCGAGCGGCAAGGCTCGCCGGCGGGCGCCGCCACGGCGACGCCCTACCGCGAGGCGGCGCGCGAGCTGCTGCGCGACTCGCTGTTCGACGCCGCCCGCCGGCTGCTGGAGGACCGGCCGTGGGCACAGATCACGATGGCGGAGATCGCGCGGGCCGCGGGGGTCAGTCGCCAGACCCTCTACGCCCAGTTCGGCTCGCGCGAGGACTTCGCCCAGCAGTTCGTGATCCGCGAGGGGGCGCGCTTCCTGGCCGATGTCGAGCGGGCGATCCACGCGCACCTGGACGATCCCGTGCGTGCGGTCTCGGCGGCGATGGAGGCGTTTCTGGCCGCCGCCGCCGAGGACCCGCTGATCGGTCTGCTGCTCTCAGACGACGGCACCGGCGGCATGCTGCCGTTGGTGACGACCCGCTCGCGGCCCGTACTGGACTGGGCCTCCGCGCGACTGTGCGCCGCCATGCGCGAGGGCTGGCCGGCGATCGAGGATGCCGATGCGGAGCTGTTGGGCGACACGTTCGTGCGCCTGGCGCTCAGTTACGTGACGATGCCCCGGCGCGACTCTCCGCACGACACCGCCGAGCTGGCGGCGAATCTGCTCGGGCCCTACGTCCAGCGGGCCGTCTTGCACGCGAACCGCTGAATATGCCGCGCGCTCCCGCGCCGCGTCCCGCTCAGCCGCTGACGGCCGCCGAGGTCCCGAGCACGTTGCCGCTCGCGTCGAGCGCCTGCACCGCCACGTACGCCGGCTGACCGGCGATCGCGATCGCGCTCTCAAAGCCCGTGAAGGCGCCCCCGCCCACCGCCGAGAGCGCAGCGGGCGAGGCGCCGCCTAGCACCCGCCAGGAGGCGATCGTGGTGGCGCCGTTCCAGCTGGCGTAGACGGTTGTGCTGCTGCCCGACGACGCCGCCGCCACGGAGGGCGAGCCCGTCGGTGTGCCGGTCCAGCCGAAGCGGTAGGCGCGGTAAGAGTTGGTTTTGCCGGCCAGCAGCGCGTCCCACACGAGCGCGCCCGAGGGGGTGTATTCGGAGGTGTAGGGCTCCGGACCCCAGCCGACCAGGACGTTGCCGTTCGGCAGGATCTGCACGTTGCCCTGGCTGCCCGCCTTCAGCGGGGTGGAGTGCTCGTACTGGCTGACCAGGGTCTCCGTGCGCGTCTTGGCGTTCAGCGAGAGCACCAGCGCGCGCGACTGCGGGTGCACCATCGGCACGCCACCGTTGTCGAAGACGGTGATCTGGCCATTGGGCAGTTCCTCGGCGTCGTGCTGGAAGGCGGTCGCGGCGCCGGGGCCCAGCTTGGTGTTGCCGTGCGGGCCGCCTATCTGCTCGACCACCTGGCCGGAGTGGCCGTCGATCAGGTACATCGCCGAGGTATCGCGCGAGGAGAGCAGGAACGAGCCGCCGGGGCGCTGCCAGATCGAGTTGAGGTGAAAGAAATCGTAGGGCCACTGGATCGTCACGCCGTTGGCCGGCTCGACCGAATGTGAGAGCGGCACGTGATCGACCGGGTGCCACTCGCGCCGCACCAGGTGCGTCCTCAGGTCGATTTCCTGGAAGAGGCTGTCGGTCACCGCGCCGTCGGCCGGGCCGCCGACGCTCGAGAGGTTGCAGTAGATCGGGTCGAAGACCGTCAGCAGCGCCGTGTCGTCGGCGTCGTCGATGCGGAACTCGTGCAGGTCGGCGGGCATCCCGTTGCCGCCGGCCACGCGCAGGATCGTCTGGTAGGAGGAGTTCGCGACGAACTCTTCGCCCTGACCGAAGCCCTGCGGCGGGATCCGTCCCTGCCACCAGGTCAGCACCGGCCGGCCTTCGTAACTCTGGACCTTCAGGTTGGTCGCCTCGGCGCCTTTCAGCTGATCGAACCAGACGAGGTTGCCGGCGCTGTCGAAGATCATCGGGCCGGGCGGGCTCGGGCCGGAGTAGGGGGCGACGAAGATGTCGCCGCCTTCCTGTCCGGCGCCGGAGGTCGCGATGTCGATCGACGGCGGGTGCAGCGCCGGCTGGGTGTGGAAGTGAAGCGTTTCGTTGGGCTTGGACGCGGCGACCGTGGCGAGCGAGCCCGAGCCGGTGATCGGCACGCGTACCGCCACTACGAAGCTGAACGCGAACGGGACGCTGTGCGAGCCGCGCTGAATGCGGCCGCGCACGACGACGCTCTCGCCGGGGTGGAAGGGCTTTGAGGGCAGGAAGCTGGCGCCGTCTCCCTGCGAGTAGGCCGCCAGGCGGCCGGCGTGGCCGTGGCTGTAGGAGCCGTTCACCGAGATGTGCGAGATCGCGCTCGCGGGTGCGCCCAGGAAGCTGATCTGCGTCGTGTTGGGGGAGTCAAGCGAATCGGGCAGCGGGTTGACCTGCACGCCCGTGCCGGGCAAGAGGTCCGAGCGGTTGGTGTGGCTCGGCACGCATTGGCGCCCGGCCTTGCTTACGAACGCCGTGTTCTCGGCCGCGATCCGTTTGACGCCGAGCGTCAGCGTCACGGCCGTGACCAGCGCCATCGCCAGCCCGAGCAGTATCAGTCCTCTGCGCAAAAGCACGTTCGCTGCAACCCGCCTAGAAGACGGGTGACTCGGTGTAGCTACCGAAGATTTGCTGAAGAGAGTCGACGATCTCGCCCTCGGAGGCGCGCGCGCGGGCGCAGTCGATCAACGGGTCCATCAGGTTACGCTCGCTCGTGGCGGCCTCGCGCAATGCCGCCAGCGTGCGCTCGACCTCCGCGCCAGAGCGCGCGGCCCGCGCGCTCTGCAGGCGACCCAGCTGCTTGCGCTCCAGCGCCGGGTCGATGCGCAGGATCTCCGGCTCTGCCTCGTCGCCCTCGGTGAAACGGTTCACGCCGACCACCACCCGCTCGCCGCTGTCGATCGCCTGTTGCAGCTCGAACGCCGCGTCGGCGATCTCTCGCTGCGGGTAGTTGCGCTTGACCGCCTCCACCATGCCACCCAGCTCGTCGATCTTGGCGAAATACTCGTAGCAGCGCGCCTCCATCTCGTCGGTCAGGGCCTCCACGAAATAGGAGCCGCCGAGCGGGTCGGCCGTGTTGGCCACACCGGACTCGTGGGCGATCATCTGCTGGGTGCGCAGCGCGATACGCACGGCCTGCTCGGTCGGCAGCGCGAGCGCCTCGTCATAGGAGTTGGTGTGCAAACTCTGCGTCCCACCCAGGACGCCCGCCAGGGCCTCGATCGTCGTGCGCACGATGTTGTTCAGCGGCTGCTGGGCGGTCAGGCTCACGCCGGCCGTCTGCGTGTGAAAGCGCATCAGCCAGGAGCGCTCGTTGCGCGCGCCGTAGGTGTGGCGCAGCTCGCGCGCCCAGATGCGCCGTGCGGCGCGGTACTTGGCGATCTCCTCGAAGAAGTCGATCTGGGCGTTGAAGAAGAACGACAGCCGCGGCGCGAAATCGTCTACGTCGAGGCCCCGCTCGATCGCCTGCTCGACGTAGGTCAGGCCGTCCTTCAAGGTGAATGCAAGCTCCTGCTGAGCCGTGGAGCCCGCCTCGCGGATGTGGTAGCCGGAGATCGAGATCGGATGCCAGCGCGGCATCCGAGCGGTGCACCACTCGATCATGTCCCCGCACAGGCGCATCGCCTCATCGATCGGAAAGCACCACTCCTTCTGGGCGATGTACTCCTTGAGGATGTCGGCCTGGATCGTTCCGGACAGGCGCTGGAGGGCCACCGGGCCGCCCCTCCCATCCCCATCCTCCTCGGCGGCGACCACGAAGTAGGCCAGCATGATCGCCGCCGGGGCGTTGATCGTCATCGACACGCTCACCTCGCCCAGGTCGATGCCGGCGAACAGGGTGCGCATGTCCTCGACGGTGTCCACGGCCACGCCCTCGCGCCCGACCTCGCCCTCAGAGCGCGGGCTGTCGGAGTCGTGGCCCATCAGGCTGGGCATGTCAAAGGCCGTGGAGAGGCCCGTCTGGCCGTGCTCGAGCAGGTAGTGGAAGCGCTCGTTGGTCTCCTCGCTCGTGCCAAAGCCCGCGAACTGGCGCATCGTCCACAGGCGGCCGCGGTACATCGACTCATACACCCCGCGCGTGTATGGGTAGGCGCCGGGCCGGGAGATCGGGTCCTCGGCCGAGCCGATCCCGGCGGGCAGGTCCTCGGGGCCATAGCACTCGCGCACCGGCTCGCCCGATAGCGTGCGCGCGTCATGACCCTGAAGCTGCGTCTCGGTCGTTCCCATCGGCCCGCCCCACGATACCTGCTGGCCGGCGCGGCATTTGGGCGGCTGAAGGGAGGAGGGCGCGCTCGCGCGCGCGCGAGCGCGTGCCTGGTGGCGGTCACGACGCTCCTCTTCGCGCTTGGCGGATGTGGATCGAGCGCCCCGCGCCGGGTGACGCTGATCCTCGACTTCACGCCCAATGCGGTGCACGCCGGCATCTACCGGGCGCTGGGCGCCGGCTACTACCGCAAAGCCGGCATCGAATTGAAGGTGGTGCAGCCGACCTCCACCCAGGAAACGCTGAAGCTGATCGACGCCGGACGGGCGCAGTTCGGCCTTGCCGACGGCAGCGACGTCGCCTCCCTGATCGAGGAGGGAGGCGACGCCCAGACCGTCATGGCGATCGTGGCGCGACCGCTGGGCGGGTTGATCGCATTGCGCTCCGAGCATCTGCGCTCGCCCGCCGGCCTGGCCGGCAAGACCGTCGGCGTGACCGGCGTGCCCTCCGATCTGGCCGTCCTGGACACCGAGCTGCGCCACTCCGGCGTCGATCCGAAGCGGGTCAGGGTCGCGACAGTCGGCTTCGACGGCGCTCAGGCGCTGCTTGCCGGTCGGATCGCCGCCTTCACCGGCTTCATCCCCGACGACGGCGTCGCGCTGAGCGTCAGCGGACATGAGATCGAAGCGTTCGCGCTTGACCGCTACGGCGGGCCGGCCTACCCGGGGCTGGTGGCGTTCACGACACGTTCGCTGATTCGCTCCGATCCGGGGCTCGTGCGCTCCTTCGTGGCGGCCACCGTCCACGGCTACCGGGACACGCTGGTCGACCCGGCGCGCAGCCTGGCCGAGCTGCAGGCCGCCAACCCGACGCTGCCGCCGAAGCTCACGAAGGCCTCGCTTGCCGTCTACCTGCCGCTGTTCGATCGCTCCGGCGCGATCGCCGCTCAGAGCGTCCGCGAAATGTCAAGCTGGATGCTCGACGCGCGGCTGATCGGCGTACCGATTTCTCCGAACCGTTACGGGACCAACGCTTTCCTGCCCTAGACCCGCCCGGATTTAGCTTGACACTAGCGATACGCTTTGTATCGGATGCGGGTGCTGGTGACAGGTGCAAGCGGGCTGATCGGTTCGAACGTGGCTGCCGCCGCAGCGCAGCAGAGCTGGGATGTGCTCGCCTGTTTTCACCGGCGCCCCGTCGATTTGGACGGCGCCGAGACGGCGCGGCTGCAGATGGCCGACCGCAAAGCCTGCGTGGCGCTGGCCAGCGAGTGGGAGCCCGACGTGATCGTGCACGCCGCCGGCGAGCCCTCGCTCTCGCGCTTTGAGCGCGACCCTTATGTCGGGCAGCTCGAGTTCGTCGGGGCCGAGCACACGCTGGCCGCCGCGCGTCACGTGCGCGCGCGCTACGTGCTCGTCTCCTGCGACCAGGTCTACGGCGGGCGGATGCCGGCGGGGTGGCGCTCGCGCGAGGGGGACCTGCCCGATCCGGTAAACGCGCACGGGCGCTCAAAGCTCGCCTGCGAGGAGGCGACCATGCGCTCTTGCGTGCCTTGGCTGATCACACGACCCGGGGAGGTCTATGGAGTCAATGCGGCCGCGCCCGAGCGGGCCTGTCTGGCCCTGGCACTCGTGGCGCGGCTGCGCCGCCGCGCACCGCTGCCCGCGCCGCAGGGGGGGCTGCGATCGCCCGCCTACGCTTGGGATCTCGCGCAGCGGATGTGCGAGTTGATCGCTCAAGGGTGCGAAGGCGTCTATAACCTCGGCGGGCCCACCGCGCTTGGCCGCCACGCCTGGGGACGAGCGCTGGCGCGCGAGTTCGGCTGCCGCGAGGAGCTGGTTCGGGAAGGGACGCAGGCGGCGTATTTGCGCGCCTGTGGCGAGCGCGAGGGAGTGGCGCTGGCTGGCAATGCCGGGCTGTGCGGCGAGAAGGCCACAGCCGCGATCGGTACTTCCGCGCTCTCCGTGGAGCGTGGTTTGGCGCTGACACGGGGCGCACTGACCGGCAGGCGGGCGCCTGTCGGCTGCGATGCGCGCTAGTCTGCGCGCCTGCCAGTCACACCTAATCGAAAGGGAGCACTCAAATGAACAAGAGCCAGCTGGTAGAGGCGCTTGCCGCCGACAGCGGTCTCTCCAAGGCGGACGCATCTCGTGCGATCGAGTCTTTTGTCGGGCTCGTCGGCAAGACGCTGAAGAAGGGCGATGAGGTCGTAATCACCGGCTTCGGCAAGTTCTCCGTGGTCAAGCGCGCCGCCCGTCAGGGCGTCAATCCCCGCACGGGCGAGAAGGTGAAGATCAAGGCGTCCAAGGCGCCGAAGTTCACACCGGGCGCCAGCCTCAAGCAGACGGTGCACCCGAAGAAGTAAGCATCCCGACAGAAACCGGCCGTGAGATGGCGCTCGTCGGCGAGCTGGAGCTGCAGAGCTTCGACTACACCGACCCCGATCTGAAGGGGGAGCGCTTTCACACGGCGATGCGCGAGCTTGCCACCCAGGGGTGGCTCGCGCAGGGGCCTTATGGGTATGTCGTGCTCGACCGCGAAGCGGGCGAGTTCTTCCTGCGGACACGCTCGGCGATCTTCCCGGGGATGAAGATCGCCGAGCTGTTCGACGTTAAAGACGGTCCGCTGTGGGAGGAGATGAAGGCCAACATCCTGCACGTAAACGGCGCCGATCACACGCGCCTGCGCGCGCTCGTCAATCCCGCGCTGACCCCGCGCGCGGTGGAGCGCTGGCGCCCGGCGATGCGCGAGTTTCTGAGTGGGTTGTTCGCGCAGGTCGCCGATCGCGGGCGCTGCGAGTTCGTCGAGGCGTTCGCCAAGCCCTACCCCTCGCAGACGATCGCCGCGGTGATGGGGGCGCCGCTTTCAGACGCGCCTCGTTTGCACCACTGGTCGAACTGGATACAGAGGCAGTTCGACGCCGCCTCGATGATGAACGAGCGCGAGGGGATCGAGACGGCCGTGGCGGAGTTCTACGAGTACGCCCGCGCTTTGATCGCGACGCGCCGCGACGATCCCGGCGACGATCTGATCTCAAGGCTGCTGGCCGCCACCTATCGTCCCGCGCCCGAGGATGCCGGCGGGGCCGCCGCCGCCCCGGCGCGCGAGAAGCTCAGCGTGCAGGAGTGCGTGAACCTCGTGCTCAACGTGCTGATCGGCGGCGTGGATACGACCCAGAGCCAGCTCGCGCACGCGATCCGGCTGCTGGGCGAACATCCAGAGCAGTGGCAGGCGCTCGTAGCCGATCCCTCGCTTGCGGGGGCCGCCGTCGAGGAGGCGCTGCGCTTCGAGCCGATCACACCGTTTACGGCGCGGATCACCGTCGAGGAGGTCGAGTACCGCGACGTCGTCTTCCCCAAGGACACGGTCGTGATGGTCTGCGCCTTCACGGGCAACCGCGACCTCCCCGAGAGCGAGACCGGCGGCGCGGACGCTGAGGCGTTTGACATCACGGCCGCGCGGCCGCGCGCGCGTGTGCTGACCTTCGGCGCGGGCGTGCACTACTGCCTCGGGGCGAACCTGGCGCGCCTGGAGCTGGAGGAGGGGCTCGGCTTCCTGGCTCGCAACATGCCCTCGCTCGAGCTCGACGGCGAGCCGGTGTTCGAGAGCATCCTCGGCATCTACGGGCTCTCCGAGCTGCCGATCCGCTTCTAATCTCCCGCTCGCCGCCCCGGCGGGCGCCTGGACGCGGCAACCGAACATCCGTCTATCCGGGCGGATCCCAACATTCCGGTTCCTTAGGATGGCTGCGCGCAAACAGTCGCGCAAGCAATTGACAGGGGGGTGCGCCGGGCACGACGCCCGACTCCCGTCAATACGCGGCTCCGCCGCGCCTCACCACGGGAAAGGAATCTGAGCGATGCAACGGATGCGAATTGCGATCGGCGTACTTTTCGGCCTGGCCTGCGTGTGCGCCTGCACGGCCACAGTTGCCTTGGGCGGGCAGTTCCACGTCTACAGCTGCCGAACCCCCAGCGGCGCCGTCGCCCCGACGGACGGGTGGACCCCAAGCGCGACGGGTGCGTCCGTTGCGGCCGAAGACAAGTGCGCGAAAGGCGGGGCTCTTATCGCGGGACTTGGCGAAGGAGTAAGCCACCCTGTCGGTACAGACACCGCAACGTGGACGCTTGACACCCCGACTGGCGAGACGCTTGAGAAAGCAAGTCTTTGGCGTGCCGGCGATGCGGAAGGGGGCGCCGCCGCGAATGCCACCTATGAGTTCTGGTTCGCTGGTCCCACCCAACCGGAAACGTTCGGGAGTTGTGTCTACGTGTCCGGTTGTATGACTGTCGTCGGCGAACCGGAAACCCCCTTTTCAGCATCCAACTTTGTTTCGGTCCCGACACCGAACATCGGCGAACATCTTTATGTCAACGCATCGTGCGGCGGGCTACAGACGTACAAATGCCCCAGCGGCAAAGGCGACTCCAATGGCTACGCCGCCGTCGTCTACCTCTACGCCGCAGACCTCACCCTCGAACAGAACACCCAACCCACCGTCGAAAACGTCACCGGCGAACTGGCCACGGCGAGCGCCCTCAGCGGTACCGCCGACCTCTCCTTCGCCGCCTCAGACCCCGGCTCGGGGGTCTACCAGGCCGTCTTCACCCTCGACGGCGCCGAAACCGGGCGTACCGTGATCGACGAAAACGGCGGTCACTGCCGCGACCTGGGCGGCACCGGCGACGGGCTACCCGCCTTCGCCTACCTGCAGCCCTGCGCCGCAAGCGTGAACGCCGACGTTCCCTTCGACACGACCGCGCTCAGCGACGGCACACACCATCTCGTCGTCGCCGTCACCGACGCGGCCGGCAACGCGACAGTCGTGCTCGACCGCAAGATCGACGTCCTCAACCATCCCCAGTCGCTGCCAGGAGCCGGCCTGGGCGCAAGCGGCGCGGTCGGCCAGACGACGCCGGGCGCCGGCCAAGGAGCTCCCACGCTGGGACCCGCCAACGGCACGCCCGCCTCCGCCGCGGCGAGCCTCTCCGCGCACTGGTCAACCGGCGCGCACACTGCCCTCACAGCCCGCTTCGGCAGCGCCCACGCCGTCAGCGGCCGATTGCTCGCCCCCGGTGGCGCGCCGATCGCCGGAGCGCAGGTGCAGGCGCAGTTCCTGCCTGCCGGCCTGGGAGCGCACCCGCTGACGCTGCCCGCGGCACGCACGGGGGCAAACGGCGCCTTCACGCTGCGCCTGCCGGCCTCGCTGCCCTCGGGACGGCTGACACTGGCCTACAGCGCCCACTCCGGCCAAAGCGCCCCAGACGTGACGGTGGCACTGGCGCTCACCGTCCCGGCCTCGGTGAGCCTGCGCGTCAGCCCGCGCAGCTCCCACGCCGGCGGCACGATCCGCTTCAGCGGCGTCCTGCACGGCGCCCCGCTCCCGCACGGCGGCAAGCAACTGGTCCTGGAAGCCCGCGTGGCGGGCCCGGGCCGTTCCCACTGGCGCCAGTTTCGCGTCCTGACCACGGGCGCCCACGGCGCGTTCAAAGCCACCTACCGCTTCCGCCTCGCAGGCCCGATCACCTACCAGTTCCGAGCCGTCTCCCCCCACGAGGCGGACTTTCCCTACGCGACCGGCGCCTCGAACCTGGTCAGCGTCCACGAGCGCTGAGCGGTCGAGAAAGAAAGGTGCAACTCAGGTGTTACACTACTATGACGATGGCAACTATCCATCCCCGCATAGCTCTGACCCGCGACGCCGAACTTGACGATGCTTTGCGGCGTGCGAGGCCTCTATTGGGAGAGAACAAGCCGACCGCAACGCTTGCCCGGGAGTTGATTTTGCGTGGCGCGCGCGAGCTTCTCGCGCGGCAGGGCCCGGAGATCGACCGGCGGCTGGACGAACTTGGCGCCACACCGGCGCTTGGCTCGACAGCGGACCTGCTCGCGTCCGCGGCAGCGCTTGGGCCGGTGGATGAAACCAAACCGTATGCCATCTCTGAAGCGCTTCAAGAGTTGCGCGAAGAGCGCCTCTGAGCGGCCGGTGCCCAAACCTGAGCTGTTCTATCTCGACGCATCAGCGCTCGTCAAGCTGGTGTTGCGGGAGCCGGAGACCGATGCCCTGATTGCGGCCCTCGCATCCGATGCGAAGCTTGTCGCCAGCGAGATCGCCGAGGTCGAGACGCTGCGCGCCCTACGGCGCCGCGGCGGAGGCTCTACGGCGGCAGACATCGGTCGCTCAAAGCTCGAGAAGGTGCGCCTACTGCCGCTCAGCCCGCAGACTAGGCGACAAGCCGGCGAACTCCAACCTGCGGAGCTGCGTTCGCTTGACGCCATCCATCTCGCCACTGCTCTCCAGCTCGGCGATCTGTTGGCCGGCTTCTACACCTACGACACGCGTCTGGGCGAAGCTGCCACGCACGCAGGGCTGCGAGTGCTGGCGCCGAGCGGGGAGAATTCCGATCCTGAGTAAGAAGTTGGTCCAAAGTGCTACTGAACTGCGGCGCAAATGAGGATGTCGAGAACATGCTCTGGTGTCGTGGATCCGGCCTTCTGGCGAGACCGCCGCGTCCTGGTCACCGGACACAACGGCTTCAAGGGGGCCTGGCTGTGCCTGTGGCTGCAGGCGCTGGGGGCGCGGGTCCGCGGCGTCTCGCTGCCAACGCCTCCGACCGATCCGTCGCTGTACGCGCTCGCCGGCGTCGAACAGGGGATGGAAGCGTCCGCCGTCTGCGATGTGCGCAACCCCGACGCGCTCGCGATCGCTATGGCGGACGCTCGCCCCGAGGTCGTCTTCCACCTTGCCGCGCAGCCGCTGGTGCGCGCTTCGTTTGCGCAGCCGGCAGAGACGTTCGCCGTCAACGCGCTTGGCACCGCGCACCTGCTCGATGCCGTGCGCGGCTGCGATGCGGTGCGGGCGGTCGTCGTTGTCACCTCGGACAAGTGCTATGCCCCGCACGCAGGCGGCTCTCCGCATACCGAGGACGATCCGCTCGGCGGCGATGACCCCTACTCGGCCTCGAAGGCCTGCGCCGAGCTGATCGCCGCCTCCTACCGCGACTCGTTCTTCAGCGACCCAACCAGCGCAAGCATCGCGACCGCCCGCGCCGGCAACGTGATCGGCGGCGGCGACTTCGGCGCCGAGCGACTGCTGCCCGATCTCTTTCGCGCCGTGCTCGCCGACACCCCAGGGGGCACCCCCCATGGCGGGGGGCAGGCAAGCGAGCCGTTGCTCGTTCGCAACCCCGACGCGGTGCGGCCCTGGCAGCACGTGCTCTCGCCGCTGTCGGGGTACCTGCTGCTCGCACAGAGGCTGTGCGAGTCCGAGCGGTTCGCGCGCGCCTGGAACTTTGGGCCGGCGAACGACGAGGCGCTGCCGGTGCGGGCGCTGCTCGAGCGGGTCGGCGAGCTGTGGCCGGGAGGGATCGACTGGCGCGTGGACGAGGGAGAGCACCCGCGCGAGAACCCTGCGCTGCGGCTGGATTCGGGGCGGGCGCGGGCAGAGCTCGGGTGGGAGCCGCTGCTGGGCTTGGAGGACGGGCTGCGGCTGACGGTCGAGTGGTTCCGGGCCTACCGGGAGGGGGAGGACGTTCGCGCGGTCACGTTCGGGCAGCTGCCATGACCCTTTTCGAATATTCGAACCATGACGGTACGACCTGTTCGTACCGCTCTGGTACGAGGACGTCGTACCGACGACTGAGGGGATGAACGGCTCTTGGCGCTAGATTCCGCCAAGCATGCCCACAGCGATAGTCACAGGATCCGGCGGTCTGGTCGGCGCGGAGTCGGTCCGCCGCTTCGTGCAGGCCGGCTACGACGTGGTCGGGCTGGAGAACGACATGCGTGCGCGCTTCTTCGGGGCCGACGCTTCGACGGCGCGCACTAGCCAGGCGCTGATCGAGCGCTACCCAAACGAGTTTCGCTCGCTGGAGCTTGACATCCGCGACATCGACGGCGTCGCGCGAGTCTTTGCCGAGCGCGCGGGCCAGATCGAGCTCGTGATCCACGCAGCCGCCCAACCCTCGCACGATTGGGCCGCCTCCGATCCGCGGACGGACTTCGCCGTCAACGCCGCCGGCACGCTGAACCTGCTGGAGGCCACCCGCGCGCATGCGCCTGACGCGACGTTCGTGTTCTGCTCGACCAACAAGGTTTACGGCGATCTGCCCAACTCGCTGCCGCTGCTCGAGCTGGACACGCGGCTGGAGCTGCCAGACGACCATCGCTACTACGGCGGCATCGACACGTCGATGTCGATCGACGGCTGCACCCACTCCCTGTTCGGCGTCTCAAAGACCGCCGCCGACCTGCTCGTGCAGGAGTACGGACGCTACTTCGATATGCCGACCGTGTGCTTCCGCGCCGGCTGCCTGACCGGACCCGATCACGCGGGGGCGCGGCTGCACGGCTTTCTCTCCTACCTGATGCGCTGCACGATGACCGGCGAGCCCTACACGGTCTTCGGTTATGGCGGCAAGCAGGTGCGCGACAACATTCACGCGGCGGACCTGATCGCGGCCTTCGACGCGTTTCATCGCGCTCCGCGTGCGGCGGCTGTCTACAACATCGGCGGCGGGCGCCAGAGCAACTGCTCGATGCTCGAGGCGATCGAGCTGTGTGAGCGGATCGCGGGGAGGGAGCTTCAGTGGAGCCTGGGGGAGCAGGCGCGGGTCGGCGATCATCGCTGGTGGATCAGCGATCTGAAGGAGTTCAAGCGGGATTACCCGGGGTGGGAGGTCACGCGCGGGGTGGAGGAGATCCTCGGGGAGATCTATGAGCGGAATGGGGAGCGGTGGGCGGGGGCGTAGGTCGGCCCACGGCGTTATCAACAGCGAAGCACCCGCGCCCAGTGTGAGAATGCTACTTTACGAAATAGTATTTCGTGTAGTAGCATCGCATCTATGCGGCCCCTGATAGATCGCGAGCTGGAGCTGGCGCGCCTGCGTGAGCTGCACGAGTCCGCGCCGAGCCTCGTGGTGCTGAGCGGCCGGCGCCGAGTTGGCAAGACCTTTCTGCTGGCGCACGCCTTTGTCGGCGAGCGTGTCGTGAGCTATCAGGCAGACGAGCAGCCGCGCTCAGTGCAGCTGGCAGCGTTTGCGGCAGAGGTCGCACGACTTCTACCGGGCGCTCCGCCGCTGAGTTTTCGCTCATGGGATGAGGCGCTGGAGTTTCTCGGTTCACAAGCAGCTGAGCGGCCGCTGGTCGCGGTGATCGACGAGTTTCAATACGCCTGCGGCTCCGAGCCCGCGCTGCCATCGGTCGTGCAGAGACATTGGGATAGGTGGGACCGCGACGGAACGCCCGTCTGTCTGGTGCTGTCAGGCAGTGCGCTGACGTTCATGGAGGGGCTCCTCTCTGGCGATGCACCGCTGCACGGCCGCGCCACGTACAGGCCCACGATCGATCCGCTGGACTACCGCGACGCTGCGAAGCTCGCTCCCGCACGCAGTTCGCCTGAGCAACTCGTAGAGCGTTACGCCGTCATCGGAGGGACGCCCCAGTATCAGGTGTGGGCCGGCGAGCGCTCCCTTGAGCGGGTGGTGCGTGAGACGATTCTGCGCAAGGGCGCGCCCCTTTACGAGGAGCCGCTCACGCTGATGAGGCAGGAGCGAGGAATACGCGATCCGATGCGCTACTTTGGCGTGCTGGCGGCGATCGCCTCCGGTCGCACCCGCAACTCGCAGATCGGCAGCTTGCTCGAGCTTCCAAGCTCAAACGTTGCTGTTGTGCTCGATCGGCTTGCGGCTCTCGGCTATGTGCGGGAGCGTAGGCCCGCCATGCCCGGCGTGGGTCGTCGTCGCGGCTTCTGGCATATCGACGATCCGTTCTTTCGCTTCTGGTTTCGTCGGGTAGCGCCCAACAGAAGCCGGCTCGATCGCGGGGAGGCGGTGGATGCGGTGTGGGAGCAGGTGCAGGACGATCTCGACACCTACGTCGGCCGCATCTTTGAGGATGTATGCCGTCTCTGGCTCGGGCGCTACTCGGAGATCGAGGAGGCCGCGAGCGCCGTGAATATCGGATCCTGGTGGTCGCGCGATGGGCGGCATGAGATAGACGTGGCCTGCACGGACAAGCATCAGTACACGTTGTTCGGGTCGTGCAAGTGGTCGCGGCGGCTGGTCGACGAGGATGCGCTCGACGCGCTGATTCGCAGCGTAGACGCGGTTGAGGGGCGCACGTCGGGTGCTCGGCTCGTGCTGTTCGCGCGGCGGGGATTTACTCGCTCCCTGCAGCGACGTGCGGCCAGGGAGGGTGTGCTCCTGGTGCGGAGCGGAGACTTGTTCGCGTGAGGCCAACTGCATCGTGTCTGGAGCGGTTTCCCGTTGTCCGGGTGTTGCTTTGATCGAGCGCTACCCAAACGAGTTTCGCTCGCTGGAGCTCGACATCCGCGACACGGACGGGGTCGCGCGAGTCTTTGCCGAGCGCGCGGGCCAGATCGAGCTCGTGATCCATGCCGCGGCGCAGCCCTCGCACGATTGGGCCGCCTCGGCGGGAGCTTCGGTGGAGCCTGGGGGAGCAGGCGCGGGTCGGCGATCACCGCTGGTGGATCAGCGATCTGGAGGAGTTCAAGCGCGATTACCCCGGTTGGGGGATCACGCGCGGGGTGTTGGAGATCCTCGGCGAGATATATGAGCGCAACGCCGAGCGTTGGATGACCGCATAGAGAACTCCACTCGCAAGTTGCTCGCCACGCGACTGCCGGACCGTCTGCTCGCCCGTCATGCGGTTGTGAAATAGTGGCCCGCCGATCGTTCGCTACGGAGGCCCCACATGAGCACCAGCAAACCAGCACCGCGCACCAGTCTGACGACGCGCACCACCTGTCGCATCTGCGGCAGCGCCCACCTGACCCCGGTGCTCTCGCTCGGCGACCAGCGCATCGCGGGGGCGTTCGCCGATCCAAACGGCGCCCAGCCGGTGGAGCGCGCGATCCCGCTGGAACTTGTGCGCTGCGACATGACGCGCGATCAGGAGGGGTGTGGGCTGATCCAAACCAAGCACACCGTTCCCGGCTCGATCCTCTACAGCTCCTATTGGTATCGCAGCGGCGTCAACCGCACGATGACAGACAATCTTCACGGCATCGCGCGTGGCGTGGAAGCGATCGTGTCGTTGGAGTCCGGCGACCTGGTCGTCGATATCGGCTGCAACGACGGGACCCTCTTGGACGGCTATCAGACCGACGGTCTGCGCCACCTTGGCTTCGATCCCTCCGACGTGGCGCGCTACGCGATCGCCAAGGGGTATGACGTCGTCAACGACTTCTTCTCGGGGGACGCGTTGGTGGCGCGGCGCCCGGACCAGAAGGCCAAGGCGGTCACGAGCATCGCGATGTTCTATGACCTCGAGTATCCGCGTACGTTCGTGGCGGATGTGGCCTCGGTGCTCGCAGAGGGTGGCATCTGGGTCATGGAGCTGCACTACCTGCCCATGATGCTCGAAGCCAACGCCTTTGACGCGATTGTGCACGAGCACCTCGAGTACTACTCGCTTGCTGTGATCGAGCGGCTCGTAGGCGAGGAGGGGTTGGAAGTCGTCTCTGCCGAGACCAACGATATGAACGGCGGATCGATTCGGTTGTTCATTGGACACGCCGGCCGCCATACGCGTACGCCCGAGCAGCAGGAGGCGCTCAACGCGTTGCGTGTCAAGGAGTTCGAGTTGGCGCTTGATTCGCCCGAGCCCTATGAGGAGTTTCGGATCGGCTCCGAGAAAGTCCGTGACGATCTCGTAGCGATGTGCAAGAAGTTCCATGGCGAAGGCAAGAAAATTCACGTCTACGGCGCCTCGACCAAGGGCAACACAATCCTCCAATACGCGGACCTGGACAGTACCTACATCGAGGCGGCCGCCGACCGCAATCCCGACAAGTGGGGCTCGGAGACGATCGCGACGAAAATCCCGATCATCAGCGAGGAGGACTCACGCGCGATGAAGCCTGATTATTACCTTGCGTTGCCGTGGCACTTCCTTGAGGAGTTCATCGAGCGCGAGCAGGAGTTCCTCCAGCGAGGTGGTCAGTTCATCGTGCCGCTGCCGGAGGTGCGGGTCGTCGGAGGGTCCTGATCGGCGCAATGATCGATCGCACGGCGCGGTTGACGGCCTGGGCAGCCCGGAAGGCCGGACGTGGTGTGTGCCGGTAGGTAAGGTGATAGAGGAGGTTTCGTGGCGTCCGATCACCATAGGCTTTTCTCGCCAGGCGATCTACGGCGGGGACATCCTCGGGACGTTCGCGCTCGCTACTGAACTTCAGTCCGAGCAGTAGCCACGGGGGGAACTCGTTCCTTACCGTCCGGCGGACGTGGCGCGCCTCCAGGCTGGCATCCGGGAAACAGGTACGGGCCAGTCGGTCGTATCCGTCGATCGCGATCGAGTAGCGATTGATAAGTCCCTGATCCATAAAGGAGTCGTTGTCGATGCGCTTGAGTAGATAGGACGTAGGGAGGTAATGCAGCCGCAGTCCGCCTGGGATCATCTGAAACAGGCGCGCGACATGTGCCCACAGGCTGCCGACGAACTCCTCGTCCAGGCCGATCGCATCCCAACGGGACTTCTTAAAGGTCAGCGATCCGAGAAAGCTGAAGAACGCTGGTGTCGTCTGTGCGAGCCTGAAGTACCTTCTGCGATCGCGCGCCTTACCCAGATCGAACTGGGACTCGGTCTTGATCCTCGACACGCGGTGGTCGCCCAAAGGCTGCATATCAAACGTGCATAGTGTGAGGCCGCAGAGATAGAGATCACAGCCGCTATCGAGGTTCTTCAACATCTGTCCGATCGCGCCAGGCTTCATCACATCATCGGCACCGAAGAGCCAGCAATACTCGCCGCGGGCAAGGTCGACCGTTCGAGAGAGGTCTCGATCAATGCCGCCACGCTTGTCGCGTCGCTCGTAGCGCAAGCTGGGATACCGTTGTTGAAAGGATTCCACGACCGTGGACGTGTCGTCGTCTGAGCCCCCGTCGAGCACGACAACCTCGACACCATCCTCTACTTGCGGCAGGATGCTCTCCAAAGTTTCGCCGATGAAGGCACCAAAATTGTATGTCGGAATGCAGATGGACAGACGCATCTCGCTTGCCTACCTTCCAGCGGCCGACGATCGGAGAGCGTCAAATACGTTTCTCAGGCGTCGCTTCGTGGGTCCTGGGAGGTAGCGTCCAACCAGCGTCGCGGTGCGGTTGACGGCCTGCTTGCGTCTACGTTCCCATCGTTGCCAGGTCTTTGCCCGCTCGAATCGTCTGATCTCGTCCGGCTGAACGAGCTCAACATCTGACTCGTGTGCGTACCACTCGTTGACACCGGTACGACGAAAATGCACATATCCGCGATCGGCCATGTAGCTGGCCACCCGTCGATCGCCGCTTATCGAGTTGTCCTCGATGATCACTATCCGCGGCTTGTGCGCCTCGAGCGAAAAGCCTTCGAGCACGGCAATCTCATGGCCCTCGACGTCGATTGTGATGAACTGGATTTCGGGGAAGGCTGCCTCGGTAAGTAGACTATCCAGCGTGGCTGTTCGTACCTTTATCTCCCTGATTTCCCCCCCGAACCGCTTGATCCATGCGACATGAGCGGGAGTGAGATCGAGCGTCGACATGGTCTCGACGCCTTCGGCGACGCCGAAGGTCGCCTCACCCTCTTGATTGCTTACAGCACAGTTGACCACTGTGCAAGCGCGGTGTCTGCGGATCTCCTCGACCGACTCCGGAATCGGCTCGACCAAGAGGCAGTGCCATCCACGCTTCTCAAACAAATAGGTCGCACTCCCGGTACGACCATCGTCTGCGCCGATCTCGACGCAGTACCCGCCGGCGCGGTCGCCGAAGATCTCCGCCAGGATGCGATCCTCTCCGAACTGACCATATGACCGCGGCTCGGTGTTCAAGTTTTCTCGACCCAAGTGCGGACAGCCGGTGGATAAGAGGGTCGAAGATGATGCCCCTCAAACGGTTGCACATATCCTGGGCAGTCCACTGCCGCGGCGATGTTAGCCTCCATGAAGGCTGAACTATAGACTTGACGCGTGAACACGGTACTCCTGGCAGGGGGGTTGAGCTCGCGGCCCAGCGAGGCGAGGGCCCTGCGTCAAGGCCGACGGTGCAGATCGGGTGATCCAGATCATCTCCGGCCCTGAGACGAAGGGGACCGGGGCGAAGACCGACCCAGACTTCCTCGAAAGCGGCGCTGCCGGAGGAGCGGCCGTCCGTGGAGGCACGCTGAGGGTGATCGGATACCTCGTGACCGCCGTTGCGGGCGCCGGCTCGGCAGCTGTCCTGTTTCGGCACCTGGGCACCGAGCTCACCGGGCTCTACGTGCTCGCGGGCTCGATTATTGCGATCGTCGGTGGCGTGTCTGATCTCGGAATGACCACCCTAGGGCTGCGCGAGTTGGCGATCCGCGATGCCGCCGGACGACATGAGCTAATGCGCACCCTGCTTGGCCTCAGACTGGCCGTGACGGTGGTCGGTGTTGCTCTCGCCCTAGTATTCGCGGCGCTCGTAGGCTACGACTCCGCAGTGGTTGCAGGCGTGGCGCTGGCCGGGGTGGGACTGCTATTTCAGAACCTGCAGACAACCCTGTCGATCGACCTGATGCGCAAACTACGGCTTGGCTGGGTGACGACTATCGAAGTCAGCCGGCAGTTGGCGCTGGCAGTGTTCGTGATCGTCTTGGCCTTCGGCGGCGCCGGGCTGGTCGTGATCCTCGGCGCCTCAATACCCGTCGCGATTGCCGGGCTTCTGGCTACGGTCGTACTGTTGCGTGGCCGGGTGCCGCTGGTACCGTCCTTCGACCGCGTACGCTGGATAAAGCTGTTGCGCGACCTCCTTCCTCTCTCGATCGCGGTTGCGACGGGAGTGGTGTATTTCCGCCTCTCTGTTGTGATTGTTTCGCTGCTGGCTGACGCGCACGAACTCAGCTACTTCAGCGCGTCATTCCGGATCATCGAAGTTCTCACCCAAATACCGCTGCTCATGGTAAGTGCGGCCTTTCCCATCTTCGCCCGCGCGGCACTTGGTGATCACGCCCGCTTCGCATACGGAATAGAGCGTGTATTCGAGGTCGCGGCGATTGTTGGCGTGCTGTTTGTGCTGCTGTTGTCGCTCGGCGCGCCGATCGCGATCGCCGTGGTTGGCGGCGCCGAATTCCACCCGGCTATCGAGGTTCTTCGCATCCAAGCATTCGCTCTCGGAGGGACGTTCGTCGGTGCGGTGTGGAGCTTTGCGCTGCTCAGTCTGCATCGGCAGCGCGTATTGATGTTGATCAACATCGGCGCGCTCGCGGTGGGAGGTGTGCTCGTGGCGGCGCTGACGGCGCTTGCAGGGCCTAATGGCGCAGCATCCGCCACCGTTGTGATGGAGGTCGGATTGGCGACGGTGGCCTTCTTGGTGTTGAGGTACAGTCACGCCAACCTACGGCCATCTCTACGCCGGCTGCCGCGGATATTGTTTGCCGGGCTATTCGCCGCGATGCCTGCGCTGATTCCGGGAATTCCCACGCTTGTCCTGGTCGTTGTTGCGGTAGCGCTGTACGCCGGAGTCCTGTACCTATCGGGAGCGATTCCGGCCGAGTTGGTGGATGGTCTTAAAGGGCGTCGCCCGGGCTTGGATGCGCGGTGAGATGCTGATCTCCTTTAGTGGTGAGCGGGTTGTCCACTAGCACCTGCAAGCTTGCTGCGGTTCATCTCGTGTGGGCGCCGCTGGGACCGGAGATGCTCGAAGGCTTCCTGCGCGCCTATCACGACGTGCCTTCGGGAATTCCCCACCGGTTGACGGTGATCCTAAATGGCTTTCACGGCTCCCACGCCGGAGCGCTGGAGGATGTGCGACGTCTCTTGGTGGGCGTCGATCACCAGGTTCTCCTGCCACCCGCGCCCGTTGCTGATCTTGTGGCATATCGCATGGCTGCCTTGAAGCTACAGGCAGAGCGCATATGCTTTCTGAACTCCTATAGTCGCCCGCTGGCCCCTCATTGGCTGGCAATGATGGATGCGGCATTTGGCGATCCCGGGGTGGGGATGGTCGGGGCGAGCGGTTCCTTCGAGAGTGCGTTTAGCGCCGCGCCGCGCTGGCTTAGGCCGTTGCGCCGCCGAGACTTCGCTCCCTTTCCCAATCCTCACCTGCGCAGCAATGCTTTCCTCTTGGATCGGGAGTTGATGCTGGGACTCGCTTGGGAAGTCTCTCGCTCAAAGGCGAGCGCGTGGGCGCTTGAGAGCGGCAGGGGATCGATTTCCAACCAGATCTGGGAACGGGGTATGAAGGTGCTTATCGTAGGCCGCGACGGCGTTGCCTATCCTCCCGAGCGCTGGCAAGAGAGTGCCACGTTTCGCAGTGGCGAACAACGCAACTTGCTTGTCGCCGACAATCGCACAGAGCAATACGCGACGGCCGATCCAAAGTTCAAGCGGAGGCTTGAGCGAATGGCCTGGGGAGTTTGATTAGCCGTTACCGCCTAGGAGACGAGCGAGCCCGCTGTAGGCGCGCCAGATCAAGCCGCCGTGAGCGCGCCGTCCGATCATGGCGAAGGTTGGCATCGTCATGTGCCACACCAGCGAGCGCCAGCGGATGCTCGCCCAAGCGGCCATCATCGCAAGACGAGTACGAGCGACGAGTGAGAGGGATCGATAGACCGGCGCGCGCCACCCAATCTCGGCAAAAAGCTGCCATGAGAGAACCAGGTGGGGTATTCGGGCCTGCCACCGGGGTAGCTTGAGCGTAGTCGTGAGCTTGTCGAAGTCCGCGCTTGTTCCGTCCAGCTCGCGCAAGATGGCGGTGTCTTGCACTGTCCGTGCCTTCCCCTGCGCGAGGATCGCCATCACCAAGAGCCAGTCGTTACCCAGGACGTTACGCATCGGCGCTGCGTGAATCAGTGCCGTCCGCGGCATCAGACCGTACAGAAGGCCGTTCTCATCTATTCCCTTCAAATAAGCACGTATCCGTGTGGCTGGATCTGGGTGGGTTAGTTGAAACGCGACGCCATCGCGGACGAACTCTCCCTCATTGAGATAACGAGCTGCTCCGCATACCAGGATGTGATCCGGGTTGGCCTTAAGCTCTGCTAGGCACCGTTCCACGTAGCTGGCCTCAAGCCAGTCATCGTCGCACAGCATCATTACGTACTGCCCGTGCATCTCGGCGAACAGCTTGTTGTGGTTAGCGACGAGACCCAGATTGGTTGGGGAGCGCAAATATCTGACCCGCCCGTCGTGTGCGCTCAGGTCTCTGCAGAGAACCTGCGTGGCGTCGCTCGAACCGTCGTCGCAGATGACGACCTCGATGTTTGTGTAGGACTGCGCCAGCGCGGAGTCGATGGCTCTACGCAAAGTCTCGACACGCTGATAGGTGGGTATGCCGATGCTTACCAGCGGCTTTGTGTTTGTGTGTCCGTGGCTTTCATCCACTGCGCGTCACCTGCTCAAGCGACCGAAGTACGGTCTCTCCAAATTGCTCCCAGGAAAACTCGTTTGCCCTGGCGATCGCCCGCTGTCCGAGAGTCATCCGAAACGGCTCGTCGGAGAGCAGCAAACGAAGGCCGCCGGCTATCGAGACATCACTACGCGGATCGGCATACTCCACCGCATCGCCCCCCACCTCCGGCAACGACGAGACGTTCGACGTGAGCACGGGTGCCCCCGCAGCCATCGCCTCGAGCACCGGTAGCCCGAAGCCCTCGCCAAGCGAGGGGTAGCAGAAGACCGCGCAGCGTCGATACAGCTCGGCCAGCACGGCGTCGGAGACGTGCCCGAGCATGATGCAGCGCTCTCCTAGCATGCGCAGCGCTTGCACGGTCTCGCCGGTCTCCCAGCCCAGTGCGCCGACGACGACGAGCGGATGTTCGCGCTGCATTCCGCCGTCCAGCGACTGGTAGGCCCGAACGAGGCGCGGCAAGTTCTTTCGTGGCTCCAGTGTGCCGACGGCGAGCACGAAGCCTGGTGCAGGCAGAGCTGAGGTCTCTGCTGGGTCGAGCTCGACCGACAGGGTGGGGGTGACGCCGAGCGATGCGACCACAGTCCGTCCGCGTGCTCGCGGGAACCGATCGGTTAGAGAGTCGGCGGTGGCTTGGGAGATCGCAAGCAGCGCCGAGCACCGGCGCACCGCAGCGCCCAGCGTGGCGCGCTCGATGATGCTCGATCGCCGATTTGGTCGCATCGCCGGCTCGAAAGCGATCAGGTCATAGACGATCGCCACGCTCGGGATTCGGGTGAGCAGTGGCGTGAGGTAAGAGTTGGAGGAAAGCAGTACATCGCATTCGCGTCCGGCCGCCCACGCGGCGTGCGCATGCCAGAGGGGATCGCGCCCGCCGATCGTACGCCATGCGAATCGATTGTCATGAGGCATTTCCGGCCAAGGCTCGCGTGCGTAGAGCAAGTAGCGATGGTCCTCATCACGGTTCGCGAGTGCCCGCAGCAACTCACGCACGAGCCTGCCGCGACCGGCCTTGACCTCTGCGGCGGCGCGGGCGTCGATGCCGATGGTAAGTCCCGATTGCCCGTCCAAGCGGGCGATAGCGTTGCATAAACGAGGTGAGCGGCGCATCACGCTCAGTCCCTCGATCACTCCTCGCGGGTCTGTTGGTCGGCTCGACGTTCGCGACTGAGGTCCAATATGATGATCGGGAGTGAGGTTTGGATCATATGTGCGGCGGATCGCGCGCTTTGCTCGTGACACCGATCAGGTGCGCACTCAACGTTTGCGTTGGCACGCATTCCCATTGGTTGCGCGGTTGAGTCCGTTCGTGGGGGTGGAGCACGATGGCGTGCGATATGTGATCAGCACGCGTGAGCGCCGCGGGGTTGGTCTCGGCACCTTTGTCACCGGAACGTTTGACGAGGAGGTCTTGAGGCGCATGCTCCTCGAGCTCGAGAAGCACCTCGGGATAACGACGCTTCGCGGTATGACTGTGCTTGAGGTGGGAGCAAACATAGGCACAGAGACTGTCTCGTTGCTAAAGCGCCACGAGGTCGAGCGTGTCGTGGCGTTTGAGCCGGATCCCGAAAACGCGCGTCTTTTGCGCGCCAACCTGGCCCTCAACGGAGTGCATGATCGTGCGGAGGTCCACGAGATGGCGCTGTCGAACGTCGATACCACACTGCTGTTGGAGTGCTCGGCGGAGAATTGGGGAGATCATCGAATCCGTATTGCCGACGCCGAGCTCGCCGACCGTCTCCCGGATCATTACAACGAGGCAGAGCGCGTCACGGTAGAGGTCCACGCGCGCCGGATCGACTCGCTCGCCGAGAGTGGCGAGCTCGACCTCGCCGCCGTCGATCTCGTCTGGATGGACGCCCAGGGCCATGAGGGACATGTACTTGCAGGCGCGCAGCCGCTCATGGCCGCGGGCGTACCGGTTCTGACTGAGTATTGGCCATACGGACTCGCCCGGGCGGGCGGTCTAGATCGGTTCCATGCCCTGGTCGCCGAAGGCTACGGCGCGATTGTCGATCTACAGAGCAACCGCGACGAGCCCCCCGTCACTGTCGATCCCGCCCGCATAACGACGCTTGCCGATCGCTATTCGGACGAGGCCGGCGCTTACACCGATCTCCTGTTGCTACCGAAGTAGACGTGCTCGGCGCTCCATCTGGACCTCTGCGCGTCGGCCCGACGACGCAGGCGCCAGTCAGAGCGCGACGAGTCGCGCGGCGCCAGATCGGTGCTTTCGAGAAGGAGATCGGCTTTGACATGAGGGTCGTCAAGGGTTCCGTCAAACGCTCGGCCGCCAATCCCTCCGAGGTTGGGAAACGTTTCGCTCCCAGTTGGTTTCGCTGTGCGGCACCTCCGAGCGCGCGGTGATCGTTGATTGGCCATCGCTTGCCCACTGACATGTACCGCCCTAGCGATACCAATTCGTACCGCCAACCCGGTACAAAGAATGGCGTAATGCACGTCGGCCTCAACCTGATCTTCCTCGTCCCCGGGGAGACGGGCGGCATGGAGGTCGCGGCACGCGAGCTGATCCCAGCGCTGGTCGCCGCGGCTCCGGAGGGCATGCGCTTCACGGCGTTTGTCAATCGAGAGGCGGGCGGCGCGAAAGACGGTCCGTGGGGTGAGCTGCTGCCGGCCGTGACGGTGCCCGTAAACGCCCGTAACCGCCTCCAATGGGTGCGCGGTGAGCAGCTGCTGCTACCGCGACTGGCCGCGCGCCACGGGGTCGATCTGGTTCACAGTCTCGCGAGCACCGCGCCGGCCCGAGGGCGGTTTCGCCGCGTCGTCACGGTCCACGACCTGATCTACGCCCGCTTCCCGCAGGCTCACGCGGGCATCCGCGACTTGGGCATGCGTCTACTGGTGCCGCTTGCGACACGACGATCGGATCGAGTGATCGTCGACTCGCAGAGCACGGGCGATGATCTGGTCGAGCTGTTGGGCACGCCGCGCGAGCGGATCGACGTCGTCCCGCTGGGCGTTGGTTCTGTGCGCCGCGGCGAGCCGGCGCCCGAGCGGACGGTGCGCGAGCGCTTCTCGCTCGGCGATCGCCAGATCGCGCTGAGCCTCTCGGCCAAGCGCCCGCACAAGAATCTGTCGGCTCTGATCGACGCGCTCGCTCTGATCCCAGCAAAGGGACGCCCGCTGCTGGTGCTGCCCGGCTACCCGACCGCGCACGAGGCCGAGCTTCGCCAGCGCGCGGTGGCGGCCGGGGTGGCCGATGACGTGCGCTTCCTCGGTTGGGAGCAGAGCGAGCTGATCGAGGGGCTGTGGAGCATCGCCGAGGTGTTCGTCTATCCCTCGCTCTACGAGGGTTTTGGCCTTCCCGTGCTCGAGGCGATGGCACGCGGCGTGCCGGTGGCGTGTTCGAACGCCTCCTCGTTGCCGGAGGTCGCCGGCGATGCCGCTCTGCTGTTTGAGCCGCAAGACGTGAGTGCGATCGCACAAGCGATCCAGCTGGTCCTTTCAGATCCCGTGCAGGCGCAGAGATTGCGCGCCGCCGGCCTAGCCCGCGCCCGCCTGTTCAGCTGGGAGCGCACCGCCCAGGCAACACTCGATGTCTACCGCCGCGCGCTTGACCGCGCTCCCGCTTAGCCTGTGCGCCGTGCCGGTACCGCTCTTTGACACGACCACCCCGCTCGCCCCGCTGCGCGATCAGATCCTGACGCGGATCGCTGAGGTCATCGACAGCTCGCGGTTCATCCTCGGGCCCAATGTCGAGGCCTTCGAGCGCGAGTTCGCCGACTATTGCGGCGCCTCCCAGGCTGTGGGTGTCGCCAACGGCACCGAGGCGATCACGATCGCGCTGCGCGCGATGGGCGTCGGTCCGGGCGATGAGGTCGTGGTGCCTTCCTTCACGTTCTACGCCTCGGCTGAGGCGATCCCGCCGACCGGGGCCACACCGGTCTTCTGCGATGTCGATCCCGACACGTTCTGTGTGACGGCAGAGACGGTCAAGGCGGCGCTCACAGCGCGCACGAAGGCGGTGATCGCGGTGCACCTGTTCGGCAACGTTGCGCCGGTGGCGGACATCGAGGCGCTGGGCGTGCCCGTGCTCGAGGACGCCGCGCAGGCGGCCGGCTCACTGGACGGCGACGACCGCCGTCCAGGTGCGCTGGGGAGCGCCGCGACCTTCAGCTTCTTTCCCTCCAAGAACCTCGGCTGCTTCGGTGACGGCGGGGCGATCACAACCCGCGATGAGCGGGTTGCCGAACGCGCTCGCGTCCTGCGCTTCCACGGCTCTCGCGACAAGGTCAGCTACGAGCAGCTCGGCTACAACTCGCGCCTTGACGAGCTGCAGGCGGCGATCCTGCGCGTACAGTTGCCGCACCTGGACGGCTGGGCGGACGGTCGCAGGGCCGCGGGCGGGCATTATGAGCGGGCCGGCCTGGGCGAGCTGGTCGCGCTGCCGCGACCGGTCGAGGCAGCAAAGCCGGCCTGGCACCTCTACGTGATCCGCCACGAGCGCATCGAGGCGATCGAAGCGGCGCTGGCCGCGGCCGGCCACGGCTACAAGGCCTATTACCGCATGCCGATCCACCGCCAGCCGGCGATGGCTGGTTATGCGACGGGCGTCTCGCTACCGGCTACCGACGAGTTGGCCCGCACGCACCTTGCGATCCCCCTGAGCCCTGTGCTGAGCGCCGAGCAGGCGCTCGCGGTGACTGACGCGACCCGGGTCGCGGTCGGTTCTCGATAGGCTTCCGCGCGCAAATGAGCGGCACTCGCAAAGCACTGGTCACCGGCATCACCGGGCAGGACGGCTCCCACCTCGCGGAGCTCTTGCTCGAGCACGGCTACGACGTGCACGGAATGGTGCGCCGCGCCTCCACTGAGAAGTTCGATCGCATCGAGCACATTCGCGACCGCGTGACGCTTCACCAGGGCGATCTGCTTGACCAGCGCTCCTTGGTCGACGCGATGCGCGCGTCCAAACCGGATGAGATCTACAACCTGGCGGCGATGTCCTTCGTGGCGGTCTCCTGGATACAGCCGACGCTCACGGCTGAGTTCACCGGCACGGGCGTGACACGGATGCTCGAGGCGATGCGCGAAGTCTGCCCTGACGCTCGCTTCTATCAGGCCTCCTCCAGCGAGATGTTCGGCAAGGTGCTCGAGGTCCCGCAGACCGAGAAAACGCCGTTCTACCCGCGCTCGCCCTACGGTGTCGCCAAGGCCTACGGGCACTTCATCACCGTCAACTATCGCGAGAGCTATGACCTGCACGCCACCTCGGGGATCCTCTTCAACCACGAGGGACCGCGCCGCGGGTTGGAGTTCGTCACCCGCAAGATCACCTGGCATGCCGCCGCGATCAAGCTGGGGCTGGAGAAAGAGCTGCGCCTTGGCAACCTCGACGCCGAACGCGACTGGGGCTATGCCAAGGACTACGTGGAAGCGATGTGGCTGATGCTCCAGCGCGACGAGCCAGAGGACTACGTGATCGCCACCGGCGAGGCTCACTCGGTGCGCGAGTGCTGCCAGGTCGCTTTCGAGGAGGCCGGGCTTGGCGACTTCGAGCCCTACGTGAGAATCGACCCGTCGTTCGTGCGCCCGGCCGAGGTAGACCATCTGATCGGCTCGCCGGCCAAGGCCGAACGCGACCTGGGCTGGAAGCCCGCGACGACCTTCGAGCAGCTGATCCGGCTGATGACCCGTGCGGACCTCGAGCTGCTCAGTAAAGGCCAGCGGTAGCCCTCAAGAATCGTCGGATCTCGCACTCGGCGGCGGTAGAAGCTATGCACAATCATGTGTACGAAGGTGTATGATGGTGTATATGGCTCGGACGAACATTGAGATAGACGACGACTTGGTTGGGCGTGCGATGCACGTCTACCGTCTGCGCTCCAAGCGCGAGGCAGTCGATTTGGCCCTGCGTCGACTTGTCGGAGAACCGATGGACCGCGACGAAGCTCTTGCGATGGAGGGCAGCGGTTGGGGTGGGAGCTTGGAGGAGATTCGCGCTCCGGACCAACTGTGGCAGCAGTGACGCTGGTGGACAGTTCCGCGTGGGTCGAGTACTTGCGTGGAACTGGCAGTGCGGTACACCGTGCTGTGACGACGAGACTTGAGGCAGGCAGCGAACTGGCGAGTACCGATGTTGTCTCGATGGAGATACTCGCGGGTGCTCGCAGCGATAAGGAACGCGACAGCTTGCGGCGTCTGCTCCAGGGTTGTGCCCAGATGCCTGTCGATGGACCCAATGACTACGAACGCGCAGCCGATCTTTATCGTGCCTGTCGTAGGCGTGGTGAGACGCCCCGAAAGCTCACCGACTGCCTTATCGCGGCTGTCGCAATTCGCAACAAGGTGGAGGTGTTGCACTCCGACTCCGATTTCGTGACGATTGCTCGCCACACACCTCTTCGGCTTGCCGAGATCTAAGCACCGACGCCCGCCGGGTGGCGGCTAAGAAGTCGCGAACTGTGCTGTAAGGCCGCTAACGCCGCGAGGCGTCCAGCTCTCGCTGCAGTCCCTCCAGCACGCGCACCACGCGCAGCCCGCTCTCACCGTCTGAGAGCGGCGGCGTTCCCTCGCGGATGCAGCGAATGAAGTGCTCGCACTCCAAACGCAGCGGCTCGGAGTTGGGCACTCGCGGGGAGCGGATCTCCCACGCGCGGGTGATGTACTCGCCATAGCTGTCGCTCTTCTCGTCAAAGCCCTTGTCATAGATCGTCAGCTTGCGCTCGAGCTCCATGTCATCGAAAGTCGCCATTCGCTTGGAGCCGACGACCGTGAAGCGCCGTTCCTTGTGTGGATCGAGCCAGCTCAGGTGCAGATGAGCGGCCAGGCCCGAGGGGAAGCGCAGGAAGCCGAAGACGACGTCCTCGACGCCCTCGCGCATGTAGCACTCCCCGCGCGCCGAGAGCTCGCTTGGCTCCTCGCCGGCCAGCGCAAGCACGACCGAGACGTCGTGCGCGCCAAGGCTCCACAGCGCGTTCTCATCCGAGCGCAGCTGGCCGAGGTTCAGGCGATTGCCGTAGATGTACAGCGCCCGGCCCAACTCACCGGAGTCGAGCGTCTGCTTGAGCAGGCGCACTCCGGGGTGGTACTCGAGCAGGTGGCCGACCATCAGGATGCGATCGGCCTCGCGCGCGGCCTCCACGACCGCTTGCGCGTCGGCCGTGGACTGAGCGAGCGGCTTCTCAACGAAACAGTGCTTGCCGGCCGCCAGCACGCGCTGGGCAAGCTCGGCATGCGTGGGCACAGGCGTGGCCAGCACGACGGCGTCCAGCTCGTCGTCTGAGAGCAGGTCGTCGAGCTCGGCGGTGAAGCGCGTGGAGCGGTGCGCGGCCGCCAGGCGCTCGCGCCGCTCCTCGTCGGCGTCGCAGCACCAGCTCAGCTGCACGCCGGGAAGAGCGGCCATATTGCGCGCTAGGTTCGGGCCCCAGTAGCCCAGGCCGACGACGCCTACTCGCACGATCGCTTCGTTCATCTCGCCGGGAGGCTAGCGAGCGGGGTGGCGTAGCCGGCCAGGACGGCCTCCAGCGAGGACTCCAGCGAGAGGGCCTGCGCATGCTCGGCAAACCAGTCCGCGGTGCTCTGGCGCATCGCCATACCGGCATCGAGCACCTGCACGATCGCCTGGGCGATCGTCTCGGGGTCGGCGTTTGCGGCGATCACGCCGCTTACGCCCGGCGCTACCAACTCCACCGCCGCGTTATCTGGCGCGGCGACTACGACCGCCGGCGTCGCGTGAGCGCAGGCCTCGATCACGACCATGCCGTAGCCCTCGCGCTCTGAGGGCAGCAGCACACACAGCGCCCGGCGCATGTCGGCGTCGATCAGCGCGGTGTCGGCAAAGCCGGGCGCGCAGATGAAATCGCCGGCGCCGTGTTGGGCGATCGCGGCGGCCAGGGCCGCTCGCTCGGGACCGTCGCCGTAGAAGATTCCCTGCAGCCCGGGAATCTGGCGAGCTGCCGCCACAACCGCCGCCACCCCCACCGTCACGCGCTTCTCGGGGATCAGGCGTCCCGCGAAGACCACCAGCGGGTCGGCCTCGCGCGGGGTCGCCGGCGTGCTGGGGCCGGCGTACAGGCCGCGCAGCATGGTGAGCTCGCCGCGCAGGCCCTCCTCGCGCAGACGCTTGGCGTGAAGCTCGGAGAAGCAGAAAGCGTGCTGGGGGACGCGCGCGCACAGCCGCTGCACGAGCGCGCCGATGCGCCCGCCCAGACCGCCGAGATAGCCGCGCCAGTATTCGCGGCTCCAGACCTCAAACCAGTCGGTGACGAGCCGGTAGCGCCCGAGCGGGTGCGCCGCCGCCGCCGCCAGCAGTGAGAAGTAGGGGAAGGCGCACGTGTGCACGGCCTCGTAGCGACGCCCATGGCGCAGCAGGTGCCAGAGCACACCGGCCCCGAACAGCAGTGGCGGCAGTATCCTGCGCCGCCCGCCGGTATAGAGCGCCATCCGTGGTCCGGCGCAAACCACCCGTATGCGCGGGTCGAGGTCCAGTCGCTCGCCGCGCTCCCATTGCCGTAGCGTCAGATAGGTCACCTCGTGGCCCTCGGCGACCAGCCGCTCGGCCAGGTTGCGATACCACCGCTCGGCGCCGCCGACGGTGTAGGGGTAGAGGCAGTCGTAGATCAGGCAGATGCGCATCGCCGAAGAGACGGTCGGGTCGCCGGTTTGCCGGTTGGCGTGGAGGTGGTTGTTCGCGAGTATCTAGCGGCGCAGGCCGTGGAGAGAGGCCTCGTAGCCGACGGCTGACAGGCGCATGAGTGGAACCTCGAACGGCTCGCCTGGCGCGCCACTGCCTACGAGGGGAGCGCTGTCGGAAGACCGCGGTCCTAGGAAGCCCAACAAGGGCTTCAGTAGCCGGGCTATACCACGAGCTAGGCGGTGGCGGCCCGGTTGTAGGAGCAGCTCCTCACCGTCCGGAAGCACAACGACGATCGGACGTCCTTCGCTCGTGATGCGACGGAAATGAGCGTCGAAGCTCGGAAGGTCCGCCGCAAGGAACGAGGTGCCGGACGGGTAGCGGTCGGGGTCCTCCAGCGCCTTAAGGGTAGCCTCCACGGCTCGGTCCATCGGCGGCTCGGCGGAGATGTTTTCGGCCTTGTTCATAGCGATCGTTCCCAGGAGAGGATTATTGCGCTCGCCGTCTTGGTGAGGTAGCAGATCGCGTCCGGCAGCACCTTGCTGACATCGCCGACTGCGAATTGCTCCGCGTCTTGCTTGCTATCCCCATCGTAGCGATGCATATGGTGGCGGTCGAGGTGATTGTCGATCAGGCGCACCGTCGTCCACTGCTCGTCATGCTCGATCTGTAGCAAGACGGCATACGTGTGGATAGGCTGGCCCCCCGTCCGAACCAAGACGCGGGCGTGGGTAAGCCATAGGGGGATTTCGAATTCGCGGTCGAACTGCATGGGATCTGATCGAGGTGGTCCCGGGACGGGACGCCCTTACGCCGACAATACGCATCAGCGGCGACGAAAATCCCCAACCAGATGGAACTTCCGGCGCGTCCGATAGGATGCCAGCGCACGCGCTGCGAGTCTCTCGGGTCATGGCTGCGCCACTTTTAGGCCCTTCGCGCGTTTAGATCAGCGCGGGACCCGACGCAGTGCGCGGAAGGGAACCGACCAAGCGATGAGCACAGTACAGAAGACAAGGCCAATCGTCCCGGATGTCGCCGAGGGGCAGAACTCGATGCTCGTGTCGGTTGTGATCCCATGCCTGAACGAGGCCGAGAACATCGAGCTGTGCGTCTCAACGGCGCGCCAGGTGCTCCAGAGCAACGGGCTCGACGGAGAGGTGCTGGTCGTCGATAACGCCTCCGAGGACGATTCGGCGGCGCTGGCGGCGGCCGCCGGCGCGCGCGTGGTCTCAGAGCCTCGTCGCGGCTACGGCAGCGCCTATCTGGCGGGGTTCGCCGCTGCGCGCGGGCGCTACATCGTGATGGCCGACGCCGACCTCACCTATGACTTCAACGAGATTCCCCGTTTCGTCAGCGAGCTAGAAGCCGGGGCTGAGCTTGTGATGGGCGATCGCATGGACAACATCCAGCCTGGGGCGATGCCGTGGCTTCATCGCTACATCGGCAATCCGATCCTGACGGGACTGCTGAACCTGTTCTTCCGCACGGGCGTCAAGGACGCCCACTGCGGGATGCGGGCGCTACGCACGGAGGTGCTCCCGCGCCTTGATCTGCGCACCACCGGCATGGAGTTTGCCTCTGAGATGGTGATCCGCGCTTCCAAGCAGAAACTGCGGATCGCCGAGTTCCCGATCGAATACCACCCGCGGGGGGGAGAGTCCAAGCTCTCGAGCTTCCGCGACGGTTGGCGCCATCTTCGCTTCCTGCTCGTGCACTCGCCCACGCATCTGTTCATCGTGCCGGGCGCGATCCTTGCGGGGATCGGCACGCTGATCGTTGTGCTCGTGGGCGGCGGGCTTGATCTACTCGGGCGCTCGTGGGGGATCCACGCGCTGATCGGTGGGGCGCTGCTGATGGTGGTGGGAACCCAGGTGCTGGCGCTGGGGCTTTGCGCGCACGCCTACGGCACCTACTTCATGGGTGAGCGCGATCCTTGGTTCGATCGCATGCGGGCGCGCTTTCGCCTGGAGCACGGGTTGTTGCTTGGAGGGGCTTTCGTGCTTGTTGGGCTCGTGCTCGGAGCGGTGATCGTGGCCACCTGGATCTCCAACGGCTTGGGCTCGCTCGCCGACGAACACATGGCCGTGGTCGCGGCCACGCTGATCATCGTCGGCATCCAGATCTTCTTCTCCTCGTTCCTGTTGAGCATCCTCGGTCTGCGTCGGCGCTCCTGACGGTTCCCGGCTCGCGGGTTCAGATCCGTCCGGCGATCTCGTCCTCGCGCAGGGCGCGGTAGAACGCCATCGAGATCCCGCACGGCACTCCCAACGCGACCAGCACGGCCAGCGTCCAGATAAGCCACACGGGGATGAGATGATCGGTGAGGTTGGAGGCATGGGTAAAGGCGGTGCCAAGCCTGTCGAGCAGCGAGCTTGTGTGCCCTTCGAGAAACATCAGCGATATGTCCCCCACGACCGGCGTGCCGGCGATGGTCGTAGCCAGGCGCGAGACCGTGCGCGCTTCGACGCTACCCGTCAGGACGGCCGTTTCGGGGCCGTCGTCCAGGAAGCAGACCGTCGCCGGCAGCGAGTGAGCCGGCGGTGTCACGGCAAGCGTCACGGTTCCGCCCCGATAGCCGCCGGGCAGGTGGGAGGCGCTGCGGTAGCCGGTGCCTGTGAGTAGAAGCTCAAGCGGAGGGCCCCGGTGGGAACCCGGCTTCGCGGGTTCGACTCGAAACTGTGCGGCTGCGCTACTCGGTTCGACGGTGACCGAAGACATGCACGCTCGTTGACCGGCGGCCACGACGAAGGGACTCGTGGCCGTCAGCGCGATGGGCGCGGGAACAGCCGAGGGAAACGTCTGGCTGCGTGTGAGGTAGGGCCTGAACCACAGCAGCGCGCCCACCGCGATCGCTACCACAGCCAGCGCCGTCGCGAGCGTCGGGAGCCCAAGCCGGCGAAGAGATCGACTACGCATAGAACCTCGCCATCGCGATCCCAATCCCACCGAGCGAGAGCAATACCCCAAGCGCGAGGATCATCGCGCCGAGCAGCGGGCCGAGCCGACGTGGCAGTGCTCCCGCGGTGAAGGCGATCGCCAGGCCAAGCAGCGAGACCATCGGCAGCAGGTAGCGACCGACAATCAGAGGATCGCCACCGCCGTCGCCCAGCAACGCCCGGTAGGAGACGTAGTGCAGGAAGACCACGTTCGTGACCAGCAGGCTCACCAAGACGACTAGGACAGGCCAGGCGTCTAGCAGCGCCCGCCACCGCGCGACGACCGCCGTGTACAGACCCACCAGCCCGAGCGCCGACAGTACCTGCAGCGCGTCGTATGTGCGTTCGGAGAACGTCACCTCAAGCGATCCGAACCTTCCGTAGAAGCTCTCGATAAAGACCTGTCGGTATCCATATTCAGGTCCCAGACGGGCCCGCATCGAGCGCAATCGCGGGAAGTAGAACTGGTAGATCGATGAGAGGAGCTGGCGCAGGTTAAAGCCGCCGTTGTTCAGCTCGCCAACCTGCCCGCCGTAGAGCGAGCCGCCGCCCGAGCGGCCAAGCCAGGCGTAGGCGCCGAAGGCGGCGCCCACGGTAGCGGCGGCGGCCGCCCCGCGTGTGAGTGTGTCGCGAGGGGTGGGGCGAAAGCGCAGCCATGCCACGCCGTAGGCGACGACTAGCACTGGCAGTGCTACCAGACCGCGTCCATGTGTGAGGACGGCCGCGCCGGCCAGGACGGCGCAGGCCAGCACACGCGTCATCGTCGGTCCTCGCTTCACCAGCCTCAGCGCCGCCAGCAGAAGACCGGTCATCAGTGCAATCAGCAGGTTGTCCGCATTGATCACCGCGCTCATAAACGCAAGCTGTGGCTCGAGCGCTACCACTCCGGCGGCGAGCGCCTGCTTCCAGAGTGCACGCCCGAAGACCTCGCCTGCGATCAGCCAGGTGAGGGCGATTGTCGCCAAGTAGCAGAGCGCATTGAACAGTCGCAGCACGAACAGCCTCTTGAGCAATGGCAGCCAGACGAAGACGCGGTAGGGGATCGACATCGTCGCGTAATAGAGCGGCGGATTCTTGGCGATCGGATTCGGCCCGGCGCCGTTGCCGCGCGCGGCCGCGGTGAGCGCTCGCTCCTGCGCATGCCATGCCTCCAGGTCGACTTTGCTCCACGCGGGTCTGCCACCGAGGTCGCCGATCGTCGGCAGCAGGTTGAGCGAAACGAGCGCCTGCTCCTCCTCGCTCGAGTAGGCCGTTCCGCCGCTGCTCGGGCTCGGCAGCTCGCCGGTCTCGGCGAGGTGTTGGATGTAGGCGAAGTGGGTGTCTTCGTCGGGTCCCTGGAACGCGGGCAACGCTATGTCCCAGGCCAGCGACTGTAGGGCCGCCACCGCGAGGATAACCATCAGCGCCATCGGCGCCCGGCGCGCTCGCGCGCGCGCTCTGCTCACAATCGACGCTCGCTGTCCGGGCGCGGCGCGTGGAGTCGTCGCTGTGGTCGTGGTGCTTGCCATAGGCCTCGTGCCCGCCGGCGAGAACGTCTTGGCGGGACGCGCCGTCGGATGTGCACGGCCAGATGATATGGACCGGCCCCGTCGCCCGCTCGGGTACAGGCCCTCAACCGCTTGGCGTGAGTGCAAGCCGCAGGCCTTGCTCCACCTGCTCGGCGGCGTGCGACCAGCTGCGGCCTGCCATCAGCTCGATGCCGGCGCGCGTGGCACGCTCGCGCGCGCCGACGTCCTGCAGCAGGCGCTCGATCTCCGCGCACAGCGCGAGCGGGTCGGCGGTGGCCAGCTGCAGCGGTCCTTGCGCTCCAAACGTGGCGAGCATCGAGTCGCTGGCCAGCTCGACGCAGGGAAGGCCGGCCGCCATCATCTCCAGGCCGATCAGGGACGGGTTGGTCAGCGACAGCACCATGCCGACGCTCGCCCGCGCGTACAGGGCCGCGAGCGCTCTCTCGTCGAGCACGCCGAGGTTGCGGTGCGCGAACGGGACAGCCAGCGCCGCGCTTTCGCCATACAGCGCGATCCGCACGTCCGGCCGTCGCGCGGAGAGCTCGGCGAGCGCGGCGAGCCCGAGCGGCACGGCGCGGCGCGGGGTGACCGCGCGCGCGTAGAAGACGACAAGATCGTCCTCACGGCGGTCGTTCGCCGGCGGGCGGTAGACGGCATGGTCGACAGCTAGGTCGAAGTGGCTGGCGCTCGCCCCGTAGCGATCGCGTAGCAGCGTCGCAAGCCACTCGCTCGCCGCGATGCAGTGCAGGCCGACGCGGTAGGTCTCCTCAGCCCACAGCGATTCGGCCGAGGTCGCGTAGAAGTCGGGCTCGTGGTCCTGGACGAGGTAGGCGCGCGCGCGGACTGACGGCAGGCTCACGGCCCGCTCCACCGTCTGCCAGCCGGTGGCAAGCACAACGTCCGCGCCGTCCCAATCCTCGAAGTCGGTGTGCAGGGGGATGCCGTCGCTGGCAAAGAAGCGCTCGAAGCTGCGCCGGGTAAGGGATCGCCGCTCGCGGGCGTGCCGTCGCTCGCAGTCCTCCAGCCACAGCGTCACGTCATGCCCGCCGCCGTCGCGCAGCGCTCGCATCAGGCGGACGATCGTCGCGTGCCCGCCGCTCCCTCTCCTGAAGGAGGGGACGATCGTCGCGATCCGAAGCTGCTCGCCCGGATGTTCGCTCATCGGTGGGAGGGGGCTGTGGCTCGGTGGGTCGCCGGACAGCGGCCCACCGAGAAGAACGCGAGCTTGGTGGTGACCTGCGCGCCTGCGATCGTCACTGTCCGGCCCTCGACCTGGATGGCAAGTTCCGCGCTCTTGCCGTTCGGGCTCGAGACCGGCTTCAGAGCGACAGACACCTTCGCCGTGCGCGATCCGGCGATCGTGCCGGCGGCGAGCGTACGTCCGCCGCCGCTCACGCGATAGGACCAGGGCCGCGAGGTTTCTGGAGGCGGGATCAGCGAGAAGCTGGCACAGTGGCGCCCGCCGCCGGCGAAGGCGCCGCTGTAGAGCGTCACGGTCGCGGGTGCCCCGGTGGGCATGAACCCTTCCGGGGACGTTCCTCCGATCGACCAATCCACGCGCGGCGGCCACGCCAGGCGCACCAGTTCGAGTGGCAGATAGGGGTCGGAGGCGACGAGCTTGGCGTCCAGGCCGAAGGAGTTGGTGCCCTGCTGGGGAAGCAGCATGTACCGCGGCACCAGCTGCGGCGAGGCCGAGTGCGTGTCGCTGCTTGCGCGCAGCAGGCCGCTCGGCGCCAGCAGGGTCAACGGGCGCGCTTCGCTGCCGATCGCGAACGGCAGGAAGCCGGGAGTGCCGATGAAGCTGTCGTAGTGCACCGAGATGTTCCAGAACTCGCTCGCGCGCCAGATCGGCAGGTAGTCGAATGTCAGGCCCATCGATATCGCCAGCGCCCCCACCTGCGCGTTGCCGGGAACTGTGCGATCGACCCAGGAGCGCTCCGCGGCGTTCGGACCGCTTGCCGCGCCGGCGGTCTGCGAGAACTTCTTGAACGCGTAGATCGTTTGTGTCGCGCACGCCGCCACCAGTCCGAGGGCGAGCAGTGCCGCGGCCGACCGTGCCGCTCGCCGTGTCAGGCTCAGGGCGGCGAAGGTGCAGGCGATCGCCAGGATCGCGAAGTACACGAGCGGCTGCGGGTCCGAATGCAGCAGCGGTAGCTGCAGCGATACGAGGTGATCGAGCGCGGCTCGCCGATAGAAGATCGCGGCCGGATAGCTGAAGAAGTCGAATGGGTTCGTCAGTTCAGGCCAACTGACGTCGGCGATCAGCACGGTGAGCGCTGCCGCTGTGGCGATCACACCGAGCGCCGTCGCCAAGCTGCGACGCGGGGCGAAGGCCCAGCCGCGCAGGGTGCCGGCCGCGCCGAGGGCGATCGGTGCCGCTCCGTAGAGTACGTAGCGCTCGTCGGGGCCGGCGTGCAGCAGCGAGAGCATCAGCACCGCCAGTCCGAGCGCGCAGGTGACCGCCAGGGCATGGCGTGCGCCGTCGCGGGGGCGCACGGCGGTCGCGACGATCCATGGCAGCGCGAGCGCGGCGGCGAGGTATCCGCTGCCGACGACCAGGCGCGAGAGGTAGATCTCATAGCGGCTGTACAGGGCGGAAAGCGCTTCGAAGTGCGGCAGGCCGTATTCCCCCGCCAGCGCCGCCGTGCCTCTACCCGGCAGCAGGCCGAGCTGCCCGGCAAGCAGCGCCAGCGCCGCCAGGCCGACCGCCGTCGCCAGCAGCCGGTGGCGCGAGCACACACGCGCGGGGAGCTCGCGCGCGCGGCGCGCCCATCGCACACCGCGCAGCTCCCATCCCCACTCGTGCCACACGACGGCGAGCGGGAGCATCGGGGCGAGCGCCAGCAGGGCGGTGCGCGACAGGGCGGCGACGATAAACGCGAGCAGTGCCAGGGCGTCGTTACGCGCCGACGGGCGCGTGGCCGCCGCCCATGTCGCGTAGAGGGTCCAGGCGTATGTGGGGTAGGCGAGGCTCTCCGTCAAGAACGACGTGCTCACGATCGCCCAGGGGACGATCACGGCGAGCGTGGCCGCGAACAGGCCCGCCGCCCGCCCGAGGCCGGCCCGGCGGGCGAGCAGGAAGACCGGCAGCGCGGTACTCGCGAACAGCAGGCTCTGGATGGCGTGGGCGAGCTCGAAAGCTCCGGGACCGCGCATCAGCCCGAACGGCAGCGCCAGCACGATCTGATCGAGGCGCTGCGTGCCACGGGTGAAGAGGCTGCTCTGCCACATTGCGCCCGGGAAGTGCTCGCTCACATAGCGGGCGAGCTGCAGGTAGTGCTCCTCGTCGTTCTGGAAGTTGCCGATGCGCACCGCGTAGAGCGCGTAGACCGTGGCCACGGCCGCGATTAGAAGTGCTACCAGGAGCAGGTCCAGGCGGTTCACGGCGACAGAGCGCTCGGATGCCGGTGCGTCGAAGCCCGTCCTCGCCTGGGGGGCGCGCCCGCTTGGCTCAGGGGCGTTGGCGCGGTTGCGCTCGGCGCGCGTGTCCATCTCGACGGAGGCCTGGGGGGCGAGGGCAGGCATCGGCCCGGGAGTGTCGCTTCCGCGCGCCGTTTCCACTGGTTGGCATCCTATCCGCGCGATCGGGGGCTCATGGTGCGCGTGGCCCCGCCAGTTACGCTAGTTATAAGCATAATTATTTTGCTAATATAGCTACCATGCTTATGAGGCCGCTCGCTCAGTCCCGGGCAGACCAGCGCCGGTTCGTCGATCGCGACGAGGAGGCCCGCTCGCTCACCGAGGCCGTCAAGGCAGAACAGCCGGTGCTCGTCCTCGGAGATCGCGGCAGCGGGCGGACCTCGCTGCTCAACCATGTGGCGTGGGTGCTCGCCCACGATCGGGCGCAACCACACGACTCGGTGTTGATCAGCGGCGGGATCGCCAATGATCCGGCGCGGCTTCTGGGGGTGCTCGTCGCTCGTGTTGGGCGCCTGGTAGTACCGAGCAGTTCGCGCACGCAATGGCTCGAGGACTTGCGCGCGCTGTCGATGCCCGACGGCCCGTTCGGCACAGTCGTCCAGCCGGCGATCCTGATGGAGCTCATCGATCTGCTCGGCGAGCGCCTCACAGAACTCGAGCGCCCCGTGTGCCTGATGATCGACGAAGCAGTCCCCTCCGTCGCACATGGCGTATTCGGAACGCTGCGCAACGAGCTTTGGATGCTGCCGGAAGTGAGCTGGATCCTCACGGGCGAAAGCGCCTCAGGGCCTCTCTACCTCGAGCCGCCAGCGGATGCGTTCTTCGCACACACCGTCATACTTGCGCCGCTCACCGACACTGACGCGCGCAGGATCCTACACGCCCACATCCCTGACCTTCAAGCGCCGGATGTGGACGCAGCCGTGGCTTTCGGACAGGGGAACCCGCGCCGGCTCCTGAGCGCTGCCGCCGACATTCAAGCCGGCGTCCCACCACGCAAAGGGCCAACGCGCGAGCTTGTCGAGAACGCCATTAGCCTCGCCGGGCCGCTCGCTGGTCGCCTGGTGGAATATCTCTCAGAGCATGGGGCGGCGTCCGCATCCGATGAGAGCATGCTGCGCCAACTCGGCGCGAGCCGCCAGCGCGCTAGTCAGCTGATGCACCAGTTGCACTCCGCCGAGTTGTTGCAAACCCTCGAGCAGGCCAGCGAAGGACGACCCGGACGCCCCGCACTCCGCTTCAAGATCAAAGCACCGACATGAACAACACGATCCTCAACGAGCTACTGGACAGGCACGCCTTCGATGGAAGCCCGCTGCATGTCGACATGCCCGCCTATCACGTCCCCTTCGACGACCAGCAACGAGCAGGCACCGAGAGCGGCGTGGTCCGGGCCGCAGAGAGTAGCGAGCGGCTTGGCCTGCTAGGGCCAATCGGCTGCGGCAAGACGAGCTTGTTGCGCTACGCACTCGATGATCCCGAATGCGCCATCGCCCCGATCTGGGTCTCGGTCGCCTTCGACGAGGACGACGTCGTGCTCGACGTGCGTCGCTTCGCTGCGCACCTGATCCAGGGCATAGTCAGAGATGCACAGCGCGCAGGAACTCTTACATCCCAAGAGCGCGAAACGATCCTCGTCGCAGCCGCTGACCGGCAGCCTCTGCCTGGCAAGGAGCGCCGCCGTGGCGCGCGACTTGCAGCAAAGTTTTGGGTCGCCAGCGCTGAGCTCTCCGGCGATGTCACCTCCACACTTGAAGGCGTAGATCTAAAGCGGCCAGCGAGCGACATGCTCGAAAACGTCAACTGCGCGCTCGAAGCGATAGCCGAGGCCGGTCGTCATCCGGTGATTGTTATCGACGACTCCGACAGCTTCACCCGCCGCCAGGGCTCAAGCAGCACGCGCGAACAACTCATCGAAGCATTCTTCGGTCCAGTCCTGCGCGCCCTCACCGCGCTACATGCCAGCGTGATCGTCGCGGTACACGAGGAATATCTTGATATGGAGTGCTTCCAGAAGACAAGACAAGAGCACGGTGCACTCGAGCGGCTGCTCCCGGTGCCGCCCATCGTTAGCGATCAACTGGAGCGGATACTCCACCGACGCACACAGCTCGTCGCGGCAACCTGTGGCAGCCAGGCTTTCTCCGCTTCCGCGGTGGAGTTGCTCGCAGCTCTGAACCGCACACGCACCACGCGCAACCTGCGGACGACCCTTGGCATCGCCCACGCCGCCCTCGTCGCGGCAGTCGACCGCGACGCCGAGCTGATCGAAGATCAGGACATCGCCCGCGCCGCCGTTGCACAACTCGGCGCTGAAGGCTCCACCTGACGCAAGATCGCCTCCATGCCCAGTCATAGCCGCCTGCTTGCTGGGTACCCGAGCTTGTAGACGATCCGCCGCAGATAACAAGCAGACAAAGAATCTTGTTCTTGCCACTTCTTGACGTCCTGAGCTTTGTGACGTTGACTGCCCATCTGTGTCAGTCCGTCAGCATGGTTCCGCTATCCGGTGTACAGGCCTATTCTGTGCCGCCTCTTTCGGGCGCCGAGATTGCTGAATACGACCGGCACAACTGCGGACGCCTCCGCCGGCGATCGCGCCTGGGCGCGCGCTCATGTACTGGATCTGCAGCGAACGCGCATGCTCGATGCGCTTGCGGAGATCGTGGCGGCGCACGGGCTGCGTCGCACGACGATCACCGCCGTTACGGCGCAAGCGTCCGTATCCCAGGCCACCTTCTCCGAGGTATTCGGAAGCGTCGAGCAGGCATTTACTTCGCTCGTGCGCCAGGTGAGCATCCAAGCGGTCCTTGGTGTCTGCGAGGCGTTTGACCGCGAGTCATCTTGGCCCCTCGGCGTCTTGGCCGGCGTTGAGTCTCTGCTGGGCTTTCTCGACGCCGAGCCGGCGCTCGCTCGCGTCTGGCTTGTCGAGGCGTTTGCCGGGCCTCCCGAGGCGCTGGTCCAGCGGGTCGAGCTGCTTGCGCCCCTCGTGGTGCGCATCGATGCGGTACGCGAGGCTATCCCAACGAGCAGGCAGCCTCCTGCATTCGCAGCCGAAGCGGTCGTTGCTTCAATGCTTGGGGTACTGCACGGTCGCCTGGTGACCAACCGCGCTGCTCCTTTCATCGGCATGCTGGCGGAGCTGGTCACCGTGCCGGTCATGCCGTTCCTGGGCCGAGCGCAGGCCGACGAGATCGCACGGCTTGGGGAGCTGCGCTATCAAGCTATCGCCGAGGAGCGGGCAGCGCGTCCGCTCAGCGCGCGCACGCCGGTACCCAAGCTGCTCCGTCACGCAAGCGCACGAAGGGCCCGGGCTTGCCTGCTCTATGTGGTCCGCCATCTCGGCGCCAGCAACCAGGATGTCGCCCTCGGAGTGGGAGTCACGCATCACGGCCAAATATCTACGTTGCTCGCGCGGCTCGAGCGTCTCGGAATGCTCATCAAGATCGCCGGCGGCGCGGGTCGCACGAACGCCTGGTCGCTGTCATCTCAGGGCCAGGAGCTCGTTGCGTGGATCGGGTTACGTTAATTATCTAGTGCGGTCGGTAGTGCCCGGACATCCGTGACCCCACGCGAATTACGAGACCGGCGTCGCGGAGCGCTGCGAGCGGATGCGTCGCAGGACGTTTGCGATGTCACGGTTGCGTATCTTCGATAGGCCGTTGCGGATGCCGTCGGTAGTCAGGCCAGGGAGCATCGGCCTGGGGTTGAGGCTCTCGACGCGGTCGTCGAACATGGGTCGCTGCCGCACAGATTACGTTTATGCGATTTTATGCGCCGACCAAATACAACCATATAAAGTTATATACTCGGGGACGTGGACGAGGTCCTGAATCCTTATGCGCCGGGCGCCGGAACGCCGCCACCGGAGCTCGCGGGGCGCGATGGAGAGCAGACGAGCTTTGGTGTGATGCTCAAGCGCCTGGCTGCTGGGCGTCCTGAGCAGAATCTCGCGTTGTGGGGGTTGCGCGGTGTCGGTAAGACGGTCCTGTTGAACCGCTTCGCCGCGGAGGCTGAGGAGGCCGGATGGGGCTCGGGCTACATCGAGCTGCGTGGGCGTGGGCCACTGCGTCCAGCGCTGGCCCAGGTGGCTGCGCAGGCAGCACAGTCGCTCGCCCGGCGCGAGAAGGTGCGGGAGCGGTTGCGGGAGCGGTTGCGCAGGTCGCTGTCGGTCATCAGCAGCTTCTCGATCACGGCGATGCCCGCCGGGATCACGTTCAAGGTTGACGTCGATCCGACGCCTGGACGCGGGGACAGCGGGCAGCTCGATGTCGATCTTCAGGATGTTCTCGTCGAGCTCGGCGAGACTGCCCGCGAGGCCGGTGGCGGCATCGCGTTCTTCTTCGACGAGATGCAGTTCGCCGAGAAGGAGGATCTACAGGCGCTGCTCGCGGCCTTCCATCGCATCGCCCAGCGCCAACTGCCCGTGGCGCTTGTCTGCGCCGGGTTGCCACAGCTCCCCGGCCGGCTGGCCGAGGCCAGCTCCTATGCGGAGCGTCTATTTCAGTACGTCGAGATTGGCCGACTCACCGAGGACGCCGCCCAAGCGGCGCTCACGCTTCCTGCTCAACGAGAGGGTGTGGAGTACGAGCAGGCAGCGCTCGACTTCATCCTCGCCCGAGCAGACCGATACCCGTTCTTCCTACAGACCTACGGCCGCTACGCGTGGCTGGTGGCCGCGAGCACACCGATCACAGGCCGCGACGCCACGACTGCCGACACGATCGCTCAGGAGCAGCTTGACAGCGGCTTTCACCGCGCTCGGTTCAACCGGGCAACCGCCGCCGAGCGCCGCTACCTGGCTGCGATAGCCGAGCTCGGCGACGGCCCGCAGCAGACCGCGAAGGTGTCCGCGTTGCTCGGCGCCGACCAGCGCCGCACCGCGCTCGTACGCCAGAACCTCATCGATCTCAAGGGCCTCATCTACAGTCCCCGACGCGGCTACGTTGACTTCACCGCACCGCTCTTCGGCGACTACATCAGACGCCACCACCCGCTCGAGTCACTCCTGTAGATCGGGTTACGTTTAACCATTCCACAGCGACATCCTTCGATCCATATGTGTCACGCGCCGCGTACATACGATCTCTTGAGTGCCGCCGCAGTCGCGTTTTCCTCGCATCTTCTAGACGCTCCTCACGCGTCCGACCGGCTTCGAGCTCTAGAGCAGGCAACCGCCGATTCACAGCAACCCCCTACATCCAACCTTTGTATGACTCACACTCAGAGCGGCCGCGCAAGTTTAGATATGCCAGCTTGACGGTGGCTCAGACTCCGACATAGGCTCACCCACATCTGAGAGCGAGGCTGCTCAGCCTGGAACCACTTTGGGGGGATCATGAGCGAGAATGTCGCGTACCGGTCTGGCCGGACTGACGGTTTCGGTCGTCAAGGAGCCAACCTGAGCACCGCAGGTGTGCTCGACGTCGCCCTGGGCACTTGGCGGTGTCTGAAAAGGTGTTGTGGCCTCGTTGCAGTCTGGCTACTCGTCGGGGGCCTGCTGGCTGGTGCAGCGCAAGCACGTAGTGAAATCAAGTGGTACTGGCCTCAAGGAACTACCGAAAACTGCTGGCAGACGGGTGCCGTCGGCGCTGAATCTGCTGCATGCGATCAGGTAGGCCCTGGGTTCCTGTCGGCGCCAGGCGGTCACACGCCGGGTTTTGCTCACCTCGTGGACTTCATCAATTATGCCGGCGCCGAAACTCCCGAACTCAGCCCAAGCGGCGACTACTGCGACTACTATGGCATCGGCGGTTACATCGATCAGCCTGAAGCGAGCGATCAGAGCAAATACACCGGACTCGTCACACCGCAGCCGTACAGCAGTTATCAAGAGAGCGATGGTCACCAGAACACGTGCGTGGCCGAAGGACACGCTTGGGCCGGTGAGCTGCGCAGCAACGCCCCAGAAAGCAGATGTTACTACCAGTGCAGCATCATGCATGCCGTATCATTTCACGACCAGGGTCTCAACGACAGGCCATGGAGCAGTACCACCGGGGAACCTACATTTGTAGTGTCGGATAACGTGCGAGCGTGGACGTTTGGCTGGACCACAAAAAATGCAGGAGCTTGGGGCTTTCTTTGCCCTGAGTTCCAGGATTCGACTACCGGGGCGGTCGTCGAGTACTGCATAGAGACTTGGCGTGGACCCTACAATCCAGAACCTGCTTCGAGCGAAGAGAAAGTCAGCGAATGCAAAAGTTGGGGGAGTCATCCGTTCGATTCGCTTACCACCTTCTTCTATGCTGGCACCAAATGGGCCACTCTTTATCCGGGCTCTGCCAGCACTTTTGTCTTTCCGCACGGGGAAAGTTGGAGCCACTTCGAAGCCGGCATAACGGAAGCCAATTTTAGGGCCGCGATAGCTGCGGTAGAAGCGACATGCGGTGTGAAACCGTCGTCCAAACCAGCGGACTGGGCGTTGGTCAGCGTTGAGAATGGCACTGAGGCCTGGCGTGAATTCACCGAGGCGGGCGGTGCAGTCTCAAATCTCAGTATGCGGACCGAATACACGCCGCGGCCCGCACCGAGCGTAACGACTTTGCCAGCAACCGAAATCACCGGCACACAGGTCCGGCTGAACGGCTCGGTCAACCCGAACGGTCAGGATACACACTACTACTTTCAATACGGGACAAGCGCATCCTACGGTTCATCGACGGGTGAAGCTGACGCTGGCTCGGGCACAAGTGTGGTCCCTGTCAGTTCCGGCGTTTCCAACCTGGAATCGGGTACGACATATCATTGTCGGCTCGTCGCTTATAACGTAGGCGGACCTAGCTACGGTGTCGATCAGACGTTCACCACATCCACAAAGAGAGCGAACCCATCCTGGGCAGAATTGGACCCGGTCACGAGAACACAAACGGTCTACTTCCGAGGAAAAGAAGGAGCGATGGTGATGTGGGAGCTGAAAAATGGCTCCACGTGGGAAGAAAACCATCTTGGCGGCGAAGTTGCTGCGGGTAGCAGTCCTACGACTATACGCACTGAATTGTGGGGCAAAGAATTCGACTGGGTGTTCTACGTCGATTCCAAAACGAATCATATCGCCGATTTGTATTTCAACGGATTGACCGGGAAATGGGAACAGGCCGTTGTAGGCAAGGAAGAAGTGGCGACCGGTTTCAGCCCGGCGGTCATACGAGAGACAGAAGGCGCCACGGAAGCCCTATGGGTGTACTTCGGCAGTAAGAGTACCGGTGGCATCGCATACTCGTACTGGAACCCGGGGAGCGAAAAATGGGAAGACGAATATCCTGGCGAACAGACCGCGTCGGGTACGAGCCCTGCCTCCGTGCGCGCCGAAGCGGGCGGCAAGGAATACGATTGGACGTATTACGTCACCGCAAAGACAAATCACATTGCCTACCGACTGTTTAACGGGGGGACTGGGAGTTGGGAAAGCGGTCATCTTGGCGGCGAAGTTGCTGCGGGTAGCAGTCCTACGGCTATTCATGGTGAATGGAGCGGCAAGGGATACGATTGGGTGTACTATGTCGATGCCAAAACTCACCACGTAGCTTTGTGGTATTTCAACGCGTTGATCGGGAAATGGGAAAACTTCGTGTATAGCACGGACGAAGTGGCGGCTGGCAGCAGTCCGACTGCGGTGCGATGGATAGAAGGCACACACGAATCTATGGCGGTGTATTTCGCGGATAAAAACACCGGTGGGCTCACAGAGCGGTATTCGAACGGCTCCACGTGGGAAGAAAACCATCTCTGAGTAAAGCTAGGAGAAAGCGGCATGTTGCGGGCACCGTCGGCGCCATGGTTACGCCACCGGTCGCCGCCTACGCCCTCTGCCAGGCCGTGTGCTGGTTTGCGCTGCCTTGCACGTTACTTGCCTGCGCTGCCCTATGCTATGCACGTTGGCACCCGCAATCACCGCCGCGAGGGGACCACCCTTCTTCCTGACGAGGACGTTCTTCTTGGTGTCCATCTTGGTCCGACCAGTCGGGATTGGGCCTCTTGCGTCGAAACGACTCTTGCTCACGGCACCGCTGGTGGCCTGTCGATCCCGTAGGGGCACGTTCGAGTTCGTGGCATTCGGCAACCAGATACGCCCAGAGTTCTTTCAGTAAGCAGTCGACCACGAAGCGGTAAAACCAGCCATGAACGGACGAATTCGCCCGAACGTCCAGGCATTCGGTTCCATTGGCAGCCAGAACGCAAACGACGATGATCCCGTGGCCCCTGGCGCGGAAGGCGATTATCTCATAGCCGAAGTAGGCGACGTAGCTGAAGACGATCGCGTCAGAGCGGCGACGGTCGACGCCTAGGTCGCTTGAAAGCCGCGATCGAGCCCTGTTCGAAGCTGATTAACCGTTACCTGCCGAGCCGGGAAGCGATCGCCCTGGCGTTCAGCCGGGCGGCCCCCACGATCGGACACTCGATGTACCAGTCATAGCGCGCGCAATCGGGAAGCGTCGATCTCCGATGGGTCCTCCTCCGTGCGGTGTGTGGCTCAACTGTCGAGCTTGACCTTCATGAGATCCTGCCGGCCTGCACCCAAGCCTCTGGGAGTACCGTGTCGGGTCCGCTCGCCAGCGCTTGCAGGATTCTCTGTACATGCTCGTCCCAGCTGTAGCGTTCTGTCGCTTCGCGCAAGGCGGCTGCTCCGAGACGCGACCGCAGCTCCTCGTCGCCTAGCAGGCGCAGCACCGCGCGAGCGGTAACCGGCACGTCTCCCGGAGGTGTGAGCAGGGCCGTCTCACCGTCCTGCAGCACCTCGCCGATCTGGTCGAGGTCGGAGGCTACGATCGCGCCGCCAAGTCCCATGTATTCGAACAGCTTCGTCGGCGAACCGAAGAAGGGACTCCCGTCGGGGTTCGGGACGTGCGGAGAGACGAAGAGGTCACAGCAGGCCAGCAGCTCAACGGCGCGCGGATGGGGGATCACGCCGCTGAGATGCGCGAGCTCCGACAGGCCCCGCCGGTCGATCTCGGAGACGACCTCGGCGTGCAGAGGACCGCCGCCAACGAGCACCCAGCGAGCATCGGGGCGCGAGCGGGCGACCTGCTCGATCAACTCCGGTAGCAGCTTGACTCCATGCCACAGGCCGAACGTGCCCACGAAGCCCACCGTCGGCGCCTGCGGCAGCTCGGCGAGTGAGCGCCAGTGGGCGGGTGGGTGCGACCGCGCCGTCGCCAACTCGCCGATGTCGACGCCGTTGGGGTTGACAAGCACGCGCTCGGACTCGATGCCCTGCTCGAGGAGCTGGTCCTTCAGCGGTTGGGAGACGACGACGATCAGCGATGCCTCGCGCAGGTTGCGCAACTCCAAGGCGGCGAGCGTCCCGCCCATCGGCACCCTCCCGCTGCCCCAGTGGCGCTCGGTCCAGATCTCCGAGCCGTTGAACTCGAGCACCAGCGGCACGTCGAGACGGCGAGCCAGCTCGAGCCCGGCATACGAGCCCAGCGCATAGCGCTGATAGACGAAGTCGGTGGGGGTGGACGCGGCTGCGGCTATGAGCCGCGAGCTGTAGCCGACGAGCGTAAGCCAGCGCGCGAGCTGAAGCAGGTGCTTTGGCGCGACCGCCACGCAGCGCCCGCCGCGCATCCCCGCAGGCCGCTCGGGTGCGAACACGCTCACCTCCAGGCCAGCGGCGCTCAGCCCGTTGACGACCCCCGCCGTGTGCGTGGCGGCACCGCCCACCTGGGCGCCAAGCCAGCGTAGCGAGGGCTCGGCGCGTATATAGGTCACCCGTCGCGGCGAGCTCACGGTGCGGGGTCGCAGCGAGAACGCCTTGGCGCTCACATGGCGGGCGAGCCGATAGCAGCGGATGCTGCGTACGATCTCGAGCGGTAGCGCCACGGCCACAGTGAGTGCTGCGCGCACACGGAAGGCGCTCGGCCGGAAGCTGCGCGACCGGCTTGGGGAGCGCACCTCGAAGCGGCGGACACGGCTGAGGCTCGCGAGCAGCAGTGCGACCGCCTGAGCGCCGTTGAGCGCCCGCTCGTCGCGCAGCACGAACACGTCGTCATAGCCTTGGCCGCGCAGCAGCCTCCACAGGCGAGAGCGATCGCCAGCCGTTTCGACCAGCTCCCTCAGCGTGACGACCCGTTCCTCTTCGTTCGCCGGAATCGCCAGCCCGTTGAACGTGAGGTCGACGGTGAGGATCATCGGCGTGGAACTATATGAGCGTGCGGCGCCTGCTCCTCGTGACCCACCGCTCGATCGAGCAGGACGGCGGTCCCGCCGCGCGCTGGCGGGCGTTCTCCCGCTATCTGCCCGAGCACGGCTGGGAGCTTGACGTTCTCTGCGCCGCCGAGCGTCCCGGCGCCTCCGAGTTCGACGCGAGAGCGGCGAGAGCGGTGGCGGCGCGCGCGGGGATGACCGCGAGGCTGGCGCGGCTGAGCGTTCCGGCCTTCAGGCTCGCCGGGGTGCGCCCGGACGCGCTGCCCCTGTCGATGCTCTGGGTCCCGCGCGGTGCTCGGCTCGTGCGTCGAGGAGTAAAGGAGCGACCGCCCGACGCGGTGCTCGCGACCGGCCCGCCAATAGCTGGGCCGCTGGCGGCTCGGCTTGGCGTGCCGGATGCCGTGCCGCTGATCGTCGAGTTGCGTGACCTGTGGGCGGGCAGCCCCGCTTTCGACGCCGGCGGGAGGCTGCTCGGGGCGGTCGAGTCTTGGATGTTGGGCCGAGCGCGGCGCGTGGTCGCCTGCACGCCCGAGGCGGTGGCCGACCTGCGTGCGCGCCATCCCGAGCTGGCGGAGCGGGTGGTTGAGATCTCCAACGGCTTCGACCCCCAAGTGCTTTCCCTGGCACGGGCGGATGGGATAGAAGCCCAGAGTAAGGAGTCCTCATCACGGCCACTGACGCTGCTGCATTCCGGCACGCTGACTCCAGCGCGGCCGATCGCGCCGCTGCTGAAGGCGCTTCGCGATCCGCGCGTGGCGGGCAGTTTTCGCCTGGTTCTGCACGGATACCTCTCGCCGGCTACGCGAGCCGAGATCGATCAGGCGCGGCGCGAGCACGGACCGGCCGTCGCGGTGCTGGCACCGTCGCCATGGGAGCAGGCCGTAGCTCGTATCGCGGCTGCCGATGCCTGCCTGATCGCTCAGGCGCGCGAGGCGGGCGATGAGACTGCGATCGCGAGCAAGGTATTCGAGTACCTAGCTCTCGGCAGGCCGGTGGTGTGCGTGACCGATGGGGGCGCCACCGAGGCACTGCTGCGTCGTCTTGGGGTCGGCGATCTGTGTGCTCGTCTGGAGCAGCCCGAGTCGATCGTCGGAGCGCTCCTGCGCCTGCGCGATCGAACGGGTTCCTTGCCACCACCCGAGCTGTTGAAGCCCTACAGCCGCCGCGCGCTGGCGGGATCGATGGCGGAGCTGCTCGACGAGGTCGTTGCCGGTGGCTGAGCCTGTCCGCCGCTTGCAAGCACGTCGACGATCCGCTCGGAGGCATGGCCGTCCCACAGGGGGGGCACCTGGTTGGGTCGGGCGCGCACGCTCTCAAGCAGCTCTCGCGCCTCGTGAATGCGATTGGGCTCGAGTCCCAGCAGCATGTTTGTCCCCATACTCACGGTGACAGGGCGCTCGGTGTTCTCGCGCAAAGTCAGGCATGGCACGCCCAGGAAGGTCGTCTCCTCCTGGATCCCCCCCGAGTCGGTCAGCACCCCGGCGGAGCGGGCGATCAAGCCGAGGAACTCGAGATATCCGATCGGCTCGAGCAACGTCATCCCCGGGGCGTCGGCGAGTGCCGGATCCTCCTCGGCCAGCCGGGCGCGCGTGCGCGGATGGACGGGGAAGACGACCGGGATCTCGCGCGCGAGGTCCCGCAGCGCGTGTGCGGCGAGGCCCAGCAACGGGCCGTCGACAAGCGCTGGCCGGTGCAGCGTCACCACCAGATAGTCGCCGGCGCCGAGACCGTAGCGTGCGTACGTCTCAAGCGCGTCGATCCGCTCGCGCATCGCCACGAGCGTGTCGATCATCGTATTGCCGACGTAGTGGATCGCCCCCGCCTCGCGGCCCTCGCTCAGCAGGTTTTGTTGGGCCTCAGGGGAATGGATGAAGAGGATCTCCGACACCGCGTCGGTGATGACGCGATTGGTCTCCTCGGGCATCGTGCGGTCAAAGGAGCGCAGCCCGGCCTCGACGTGCCCGACCGTGACGCCGAGCTTGACTGCTACCAGCGTCGCCGCCAGGGTCGAGTTGACATCTCCGGGTACAAGCACGACATCGGGTCGCTCGGCCAACAACACCGGCTCCAGGCGCTCCATCACGCGCGCGGTCTGCTCGGCGTGCGAGCCCGAGCCAACCTCGAGGCGATGCTCGGGCTCACCGACTCCGAGCTGATCGAAGAAGACCGCTGACATGGCCGCGTCGTAATGCTGGCCTGTGTGAACGAGCACGTGTTCGAACTCGTCCGGGCGCCGACCGAGCACGGCGACGATCGGCGCGATCTTCATGATGTTGGGTCTCGTGCCGACCACCGAGAGGACCTTGCGCGAGGTGCCCATGCGGACCGACATCATAAGAGAGCGTTTGCGCTCGGTGAGGCGGCGCGCCTGACTCTCGGTTCGCGTATGTGAAGTGGGCGCTGATAGCTTGCCTGGGCCGATGCCCCTCCCCGCTCCCAGCAGACCGTGAAGCAAGTGGTCCTGCGCAACGGCCAGCCGCTGGTGGCCGAGGTCCCGGCGCCCTCGCCACAGCCCGGCCGCTTGCTCGTGGCCAACGCCGCCTCGGTGATCTCAAGCGGCACCGAGCGTGCCTCCCTCTCGGCGGGCGGAGGCTCGCTGCCGGTGCGGGCCGTGCGCAACCCCGACCTGGTACGGCTGACGCTGCGCCACGCGCGCGAGCACGGCATACGCGACACGGTCGAGCTGGTCAGGAACGCGGTCTCCGACGACACGGTGCTTGGCTATGCATGCGCCGGTGTGGTGCTGGACACGGGCGGTCTCGGGGATTTCACAGTTGGACAGGCGGTCGCCTGCGCGGGGGCGGGCTGCGCCAACCATGCCGAGATCGTCTCGGTACCGGGCAATCTCGTCGCCGGGGTTCCGGAGGGGGTCGCGCTTCGCGACGCTGCGTTCGCCACGCTCGGAGCGATCGCCATGCAGGGGGTGCGCCGCGCCGAGGCCGGACTCGGCGAGCGGGTCGTGGTCGTCGGTCTCGGGCTGCTCGGCCTGCTCACGATTCAGATCCTGCGTGCGGCCGGCTGCGTTGTCATGGGCGTTGAGCCCGACCCGACCCGGCGCGAGCTTGGCCTGCGGCTCGGTGCTGAGCGGGCAGCTTCCCCAGAGGAGGCGCTCGCGGCGGTCAAGGAGTGGACCGAGCTCGGCGCCGACACGGCGATTGTCACAGCGGCAAGTCCATCGAGCGCGATCGTCAACGATGCGATCGCGATGGTTCGCCGCAAGGGTCGCGTCATACCCGTTGGTGACGTCGGGCTGCAACTCGACCGAAACCTGCTTTACCCACGTGAGGCGGACGTGCTGATATCGACCTCCTACGGTCCGGGACGCTATGACCCCCTCTACGAGGAGGCGGGGATCGACTATCCGCCGGCCTACGTGCGCTGGACCGAGAACCGCAACATGGAGGAGTTCCTGCGACTGCTCGCCGCCGGGCAGGTCGCAGTCGAGCCGTTGATTGGGATCGAGCTGCCGGTGCAAAGGGCAGACGAAGCCTACGACGCCCTGCGCTCCCAGCCGCCCCCGCTGGCGGCCGTCCTGCTCTACCCCGACCCTTCTAAGAGACTGCCTGAGGCAGCCGACGCCGTGCGAGTGGGGCCGACTCGCAGGCGTACGGTCTCCGGCGACTCAAAGATCGTCCGCGTCGGATTGGTCGGGCCCGGATCGTTCGTGCGCGCTACCCACCTGCCGAACCTACGATCTGACGGGGCCGCACCCATCGTGGCGGTCGCCGCGCGGCGCGGCACGGTGGCCACCGACGTAGCTCGCGCGGGCGGCGACGACGCCGTAGCGACCACCGACTGGCGCGAGCTGGTCGAGCGCCACGACGTGGATCTCGTGGTGATTGGCACCCGTCACGACTCTCATGCAGAGATCGCGGCGGCGGCGCTGCAAGCTGGTAAGGCGGTGTTCCTGGAGAAGCCGCTCGGCTTGACCCGCGAGCAGATCGACGAGGTCTGGCGAGCCGGCGGTGGCGACGGCGCGGCCTTGGCGATCGGCTTTAACCGCACGCTCGCGCCGCTGTCTCGGCGGCTGCGCGAGGAGATCGATCAAACCAGCGGTCCACGCCAGGTGGTGATCCGCGTCAACGCGCCACTGGCCCCCGATCATTGGCTCAACGATCCGGACATCGGGGGTGGCCGTATTCTCGGTGAGGCCTGTCACTTCTTCGACTATGCCAACTGGCTGTGCGGCGAGCCCTTGCGTGTGAGCGGAGCCGCGGCGCGCGAGACAGGAAGCGTTCGCACCGTGCAGAGCGCGAGCGTCACCGTTAGCTACAAGACGGGATCGGTGGCCAGTGTCAGTTATTCGGGGCTCGGCCCGGGAACGCTGCCGAAGGAGCGCATCGAGGTGTTTGCCGGCGGGCATGGATGGGTGCTCGACGATTTCCAGCGTCTCACCTCCTTCGACGGCGACCGGTCTCGCACGACCGACAAGGGCGCGGGCGACAAGGGTCACGCCACGCTGATGGCGGGGGTGCTTGCGGCCTGCCGGGAGCAGGGCAGCTTCGTGCCCGGAGCTCGGGCGGGCTACCTGGCCCAGAGCGTTGCGCTGGCGGCGCTGGAGGCGATCGCGTCGGGCTCCGCCAGCGAGGTGGCGCAGCCTGGACACGACAGCGTGCCCTGAGAGCTCGCCGCCTCTCAATCCAATCGCAGGGCCAGCCGCATGGTCGATGTCAGGCCCGCCATTGTTGGGCGCAAGCGCGACCAGCCGCCAAGTTCCCGGGCGAACATGCGCATGTGCAGGATGAGCACGAGCGTATAGGCGACCGAGGAAGCTATCGAAGCCACGTACGTGCCGTGATTGGAAAGTAGGGACAGGTTGATGGCGAGGTTGATCGCAAGGCCCACCAGCCACACGAAGATCAGCTCCCACGGCATCCCCTTCGCGGCGAAGTAGTAGGCGATCACGTTGAGCAGCCCGAGCGCGTAGATCCCCGGAAGCAGCCATTGGAAGAGGGCGATGGCGGGGTGGTAGGCCGGCCCGAACAGGAGTGTGATCGCCGGGCCGGCCAGCAGGCCCGCGACTACACATACGAGCCCGAAGCCGATCGTCATGACGTGGAAGACCTCCAGGCTCAGCTCGTGGTCGGCATGTCCTCTCGCCACCCGCGCGAAGAGGTTGAGTCCAACAGCTAGCGGAAGCAGGTAGAGAGCGTCGGCGAATGCCACCGCGACCGAATACTGACCGGCGGCGCCGGCGCCCTGGATCGCGCTGACCAGCAGCAGGTCGAGCCGGATCAGCAGATAGGCGAGCAGGGTGATCACGTACGCGCGCGCCCCATAGCCGATCATCCTCCTTGCCAAGTGCCTGTCAAGGGCGGCAAACAATGGAGCGTCGGTTTGCATGGCCCCCATGAGCACGAGCAGTGCCACGATCTGGGGAGCGATCATCAGCGAGAGCGCCAGCAACACCCCGCCGCCCGCCAGCGGCAGCACCGTCGCCACCAGAATCACGGTCAGCAGCGCCGCCCCGACATCGACGCCATTGAAGAGCACGGTGCGCCCCTCAGCAAGCAGGATGCTCTGCAGAAACAGCGAAGCGAGCAGCATCGGCACGGCGATCATGCCGACCGACAGCTCGGGCCAGGTGACCTCTGAGAGGGCGCCAGGAGCCACCAGCTTGACCGCGATTCCCACGAGCGCGACAGTGGGTCCGACGGTACCGGCCAACCAAAACGAATTGCTCGCGATCCGGGCGCGCAGCTTAGGCTCGCGAGCGACGAAGTAAGGATTCGCCGAGGCGATTCCGAGGGTTCCAAGCTGCGCCAGCAGCGTCATCAGGGCGTATACGGTGGCTAGCGAGCCGCGACCCGAGGGCCCCAGGGAGCGGGCGACGAGCACGGTAGTGGCGGCGCCGAAGACCAGAACGCCGACCTTGGCGGCCACCATCATCAGCACATCGGCCTGCAACCCGCGGCCGGGCTGCGGCTGCACGCCCTCCGCGGTGGCAAGCGCGGTGGCCTCGTCCGCGACTGGCAGCTCGTTCATGTGCTTGGGCCTCGGATCGCCATCTACCCGGAGCCTATGGGGCATCCGACTATGATGGCGCTCCCCGCTCAGGCGCAGTGTCGACCCTCGAGCCGGCGGCGGTGGCACCCCATGTGCGGTATCTGCGGAGTCCTTGCCTTCAACGACAGCTTCGCCTGCGACGAGCGGGTGCTCGTCGACATGCGCGACACGATGACCCACCGCGGGCCCGATGACGCGGGGGTGTGGTGCTCGTCTCTAGGTCGCGTTGGGCTCGGCCACCGCCGCCTGTCGATCGTCGACGTCTCGCCTGCCGGCCATCAGCCGATGTCCAATGAGGACGGCAGCGTATGGGTGGCTTTTAACGGAGAGATCTACAACCACGCTCAACTGCGCCCTGAGCTGGAGGATCGCGGGCACCGCTACCGCTCTCACTGCGACACCGAGACGATTGTGCACCTCTACGAGGAGGAAGGGGAGCGCTGCGTGGAGCGCCTCGACGGCATGTTCGCGATCGCAATATGGGACGAGCGCCGCCGCGAGCTGTTCTTGGCTCGCGATCGTCTCGGCAAGAAGCCCCTGTACTGGACCAGGAAATCGTCCGGCCTCGTCTTCGCGTCTGAGATCAAGGCGCTGCTGCGCCACCCCGCCGTCACCCCGGATCTCGACCTCGACGCCTTCTACGACTATCTCACCTTCGTGTGCACCCCGGCGCCTTCGACGATGTTCGCCGGTATCTCCAAGCTGGCGCCAGCGGAGCGCATGACGATCTCTGCCGACGGCACCGCACGTAGCGACATCTACTGGACACCGATGTCATCGCAGCGCACAGCGGAACTCGCGGGCGCCGGCGAGGACGACCTAGGGGAGCGACTGCTCGAACTGTTGCGGGGCTCGATCGCCAAGCGCATGATGAGCGACGTACCCTTCGGAGTGTTCCTCTCAGGAGGAGTGGACAGCTCGACGAATGTGGCGCTCATGTCCGAGCTGATGTCCGAGCCGGTTAGGACGTTCTCGGTCGGCTTTCACGAACACGAGCGCTACAACGAGCTCGAGTACGCGCGTAGCATCTCGCGGCGGTTCGCCACCGACCACCACGAGGTCCTGATAGACGCCGATGACCTCGTCTCGTTCCTACCCGAGATGGTCCACCACCAGGACGAGCCGCTCGCCGACTGGGTGTGTGTGCCGCTCTATTACGTTTCCAAGCTTGCGCGCGATTCGGGGACCGTGGTCGTTCAGGTCGGCGAGGGATCCGACGAGCTGTTCCACGGCTACCAGAACTACATAGACGCCGTTGCCCGACGTCGACGCTGGTGGGAGCCTTTCCAGCGGGTGCCCGGCCCAGTGCGACGCGTGATCGCCGGCTCGGGACTGGCGCTCGCGCGACGTACTGGGCGCGGGATCCTGCACGCCCAGTACGTGGCTGACGCAGCCGCGGGGCGCCTGCCCTTCTGGGGCGGAGCGATCTGTTACACGGGCGAGCTCAAGCGCCAGATCCTCGCCGGCAACGGTGACCGACCAGATGCCTACCGGATTGTGCAGCGGCTGTGGGAGCAGGCCGAGCGTGATCAGCCCGGCGCTGACCTGTACGAGAAGATGAGCTACCTGGAGATCAAGCAAAGGCTGGCCGAGCTGTTGCTCATGCGCGTGGACAAGATGACGATGGCCACCTCTGTCGAGGCTCGCGTCCCCTTCCTGGACTCGGAGCTGGTCGAATTCGCGCTGGCGCTGCCGCCCCAGATGAAGGTTCGCGACGGTGTCGGCAAGTGGCTGCTCAAGCGGACTATGGACGGGCTGCTTCCAAGCGACATCGTTCACCGGCCCAAGCAGGGCTTCGCCGCGCCAGTATCCGAGTGGTTCCGTGGTGAGCTCGGCACACGCGCACAGCGTGAGATCAAGGAATCCTCACTTGCCGAGCGAGGGCTACTCGATTACGCCCGCATCGATGAACTGTGGTCCGCCCACCGCAGCGGTCGCGCCGATTGGAGCTTTCAGCTGTGGAATCTCTACAACGTAAGCGCATGGCACGACCACTGGGTGGCGGGGCGCTCATGAACGTCCCCAAGACCTCGCCCGGGGTTAGCGGCGAGCACGTGCTGTTGCCTAACGGTCCGTCTATGGCCCCAAGCGCCTCTCGCTCATGGCGGCATATGCTCGCCTGGGGGTTGGTGTGGGCGGTGATAGGCATCGTGGTACTCAACGTCCTGGGCCCTTCGCCGTGGCCGTTGCAGCCCAGCCGCGCCGCCGATCTGCGGGCATCGCTTACCGTGGTCGACCGCGGAGGACCCGCCCTGTTGGGTTATCACCCCAGCACTCACACGCCCTACTCCATCGGTTACTCCGACGATCAGGGGGTTTACGTGATCGTCCCTGCGCTCAGTCACTGGCTGGGGATTTCGGACCCGATCACGACGCTGCGCTGGTTGTGGCTTGGAGCCTGGGGATTGACGCTGCTGTTCAGCGCCATTGTCTTCCAGGCCCTGTTTCGATCGCGTTGGGCAGGGTTGCTTGTGCCGCCTGTGCTGCTCGTGTCGATTCTCGCGTGTGGCTTTGGCGACATCTACTGGGTCTCAGCGTGGGTCGTAGTTACGTTCCTGCCTCTCCTGGTCCTGCTCCTACGCAGCCGGCCACGGCTGCTGGCACCAGCACTCGTGGCGATTGCCCTGACGGCCGGCATTGTGACGACAATACGCAGTGACTCGGGTCTGCCGGTCGCCGTTGCGGCCGCGGTCGTGGCGGCGCTGGCCGGTGGTCGCTGGACGCTGCGCATGGTGGTCGTCGCCCTGATAGTGGCGGCTTACCTGATGCCCGCATCGGTGGTCCTGCCGGCGATCCGCGACCATCGCGACCATCGGGTTGCGGTTGACCTGAGTGCAGGCGAGCCGACCTCTCACCCACTGTGGCATTCGCTCTATATCGGTCTCGGCTACACGTCTAACCGCTTTGGCATTCACTACGCCGACGGCTACGCGGCCGCAGCCGCCCAGCAGTCAGATCCAGGCGTTCGATATCTCTCGTCGGCATACGCGAGCGCTCTGCACCGCCAGATCGATGCTCTGATCTCGCACGATGCTGGGTTCATTGTGCGGGCAGAGGCGCAGAAGGCCGATGTCGAGTTGGCTCACACAGGACGCTATTTGTTGCTGCTGGCCCTCCTTCTCCCCGGCGCTCTCGCGGCTTGCGGCGCCGCGCGGCTCCGATGGAGAGAGATTGCCCTGTTCGCACCAGCGATAGCGATCGGTGCATTGCCAGCCATCGTCGCGGTGCCGTTTCGTGATTACGAGCTTGGTTTGCTCGGGTCATTGGGCGCACTGGGTCTGCTCGCTCTCGGCTCTGTGGCGGCCCAGGCGCAGGAATGGTGGGAGGCCACACAGGGGGCCACACGTGGGCCCTTGGCGCACACGCAGGCGATGCTGCGCGAACTCGTCCACCGGTGGCCGCTGAAGGCGACACGCCGAGCCCTACTCCTAGCAGTTGTTCTGCTAGTTCCGGTGTTTCTGATCGCGCGTCATTTCGAATCCGAGCACGCCGGCTGGGACGCCACGATGCACGGTGCTCCGAAGGTCCTTCTTGCCTACATTGGGTCCGGCGCCGCTCGTTCCCAGCCGTGATCCGGCTGAGTGATGGCCTAGCGGCCTTCAGACGCGCGGGACCGCGCCGAGGGATTACCATCGTCGTGAGCCTCATAGCTGCTCGAGTGCGCGCGCCGCTCAGATCGGCCTATCTACGAGCGCGGCCGCTTCGGGTCGGATCGACGGAGCTGGCGAACGCTCTTAGCCACGGACGACCCGCGCTCGCCCTGCGCGAGCGGGCTCTGCCGACGCTGCCGACCGTCGCGGCGTGGGAGCAAGAACTCGATGGGCTGGACGACGCCCGCCGGGCGAGCCTGCTCGATCGGGCCGAACGGATCGTTGCCCATCGCTTCGACCTGCTCGGGTCCGGCCCCACAGACCTCGGTCCGAGGATTGACTGGCAGCTCGACTTCAAGTCGGGGCGGCGCTGGCCGAACGTGCACATCTCGAAGGTGCCGATCGTGCTCGGCGGCGGGTCGGACATAAAGGTGCCGTGGGAGCTCTCGCGTTGCCAGCACCTGCCGCTGCTCGTGGCCGCTCACAGGGTCAGTGGCGAGCGCCGCTTCCTGGACGAGCTGGATGCACAGCTGAGCGCCTTCATCGCCGCCAACCCGGTCGAGTTCGGAGCCTGCTGGGCGTGCACGATGGATGTGGCGATTCGCGCGGCAAACTGGGTCGCGGCGCTGTGCATGGCCGCATCGGCGGCCGGTGAGGCCGAGTGGCTCGAGCCCGCGCTCGCCTCTCTGTTGCTCCACTGCCGTTTCATTCGGGGTCATCTGGAGTGGGGGGATGTTCGAGGCAACCACTATCTCTCCGACGTGGTGGGCCTACTGCTCGCCTGTGCGCCATTCTCCGGTAGCGCCGAGGGCCATGCCTGGGCGACGTGGGCTACCGAGCAGCTCGAGCGTGAGATGGTCCACCAGGTGCGCGGCGATGGCTGCGACCACGAGGCCTCGATTCCCTACCATCGCCTCGTCACCGAGCTGTTCGTGTGCGGAACCCAGGCCGCCGACGCGCTCTGCCCGGGGACGCTGTCAGACGCCTACCGCGAGCGCCTGGAGCTGATGCTGCGGTTCGTCGCCGACTACACCCGTCCCGACGGGCTTGCGCCGCAGATCGGTGACGCTGACGACGGCCGTTTCCTGCCTCTGGGGACCTATGGCGAGGAGCCACGCGATCACCGCCACTTGTTCACCCAGGCCGGGCGAGATTGCCCCAAAGTCGCCCGTAGCGTCGCCTTCGGCGACGGCGGCTTGTATGTGATGCGTCACGACGATCTCTATGCCATCGTGCGTTGCGGCGACGTCGGGCTTCAGGGCATCGGGGCTCACGCCCACAACGATCAGCTCTCTTTCGAGCTGGCGCTTGGCGAGCAGCCGCTGATTGTCGATCCGGGCTCCTATCTGTATACGGCCGATCCAGTCGCTCGCAACGAGTTTCGCTCGACGCGAGCGCACAGCACGCTAACAGTGGGAGGCGCCGAGCAGAGCCCTCTGCGCTCGGACTACCTCTTCTCGCTCTCCGAAGCGGCCCATGCCCGCTGCCTTCGTTTCGATGTCGACGGCGCGCAGGCGGTGTTCGTCGGTGAGCACTCCGGGTTCCCGACGCTCGCTCGCCACGTTCGTCATCGTCGTAAGCTGCGCTTCGATGGGGCCGGCGGGGTCCTACACGTTACCGATACGGTCTTCGGCGCCGACGGGGAGGAGCTGGCGTGGAGCTTCCCGCTCGCGCCGTGCGAGACGGTGATTGAGGGGGGAGGAGTCCTCGCGAGGTTCGCCGCAATGACGCTCGAGATCAGGGCCGAGGGCGCCGCTCTGACCGTGCGGAGCGGATGGCTCGCTCCCTCCTACGGCGTCCGGGTCGCCGCGCCGGTCGTGTGCGCCCATTGTCTCGCTGGATCCGATGAGGAGGTCGTGCGCTTCAGCGTGGCCGTCCGCCGAGCGACTGGGTGACATCTGCCAGCTCGCGCCGCTCGCCGTCTTCGGGCGTCTCCGGGTCTTCCTCCCCCTCGTATCTGCGCAGCCGCTCATCGAGCAGGGCAAGCCGCTGCGCCAGCACCTTCGTCTGATCGCTGAGACGCGACACGGCCGCGGAGAAGTGCAGCAGCAGCACGAGCACGAAACCGAAGGCGATGAAGAAGAGGGCATTTGGGGGGTAGATGACACCCACCGCGCGGCTGATCTTCACGAGCGCGCCGTTCCAGCTGGCCAGCGCCAGCAGGACGATCGCGGAGAGCAGCCACAGCAGTGCATAGCGCTCCATCAGCCGGCGCCGTCGGACCATCTCCAGCACCACGACCAGCAGCAGCGCCGAGCCGACGATCGCCACCAGCTGTATGCGCCCGGGCACCTAGACCCTCCTGAGCGCTAGATCCAGGTTCGACTCCTGCCGCCACCCCGCTTGGGCCTCGACGGCGGTCACCCGGGGAAGGGGATGTGTGATGGCCATTTGGTGCATCGATGCTATCGGGTGCGCCCGCCCCTGGGCACGCATCTAGGGTGCTTCGCGAAGTCTAAAAATATCTAAAGGCGTCTCTGACTCTTGAGTTTCGGGGTTATCCGGTGGTTGCGATGAGCGCCTGAGCGGTGTTGGTGATTACTCGCTGTTTGGGGGCTGTGGGGGTAACTGGTGAGTATTGGGTGGCGATGATCGTGCGGCGCAGGCTGCTGAGCATGTCCTGGTAGGAGGGGTTGGTCTTCTGGCGAT
>JBOGXY010000203.1:0-14509 GCA_050696495.1 Solirubrobacteraceae bacterium | reverse complement strand
GCTTCGAGCTGTACATGCAGATGCTCGACGAAGCCGTGCGCCAGGCAGGCGCCGCCGACGGGGAGAGCGTGGAGGACGCGCCGGAGCCGGTGCGTCTGGACGTCAACGTCAACGCTTATGTCCCAGCCGACTACATCCCATACGAGCAGGCCAAGATCGACGTTCACCGCCGCGTGGCCGGCGCTCTGGAGGTAGCCGACGTGGAGCGGCTGCGTGAGGAGCTGCAGGACCGTTTCGGGCCGGTGCCCGAGCCGCTTGCGAACCTGCTCGCGCTGCAGCGGGCTCGCATCAAGTTCGGCCAAGCCGGGGCCGACGCGGTCAGTTTCCGCGGCGATCGGCTTGCCGTCACTCCGATCGATCTGGATTCGCCTCGCGCCAAGCGTCTGCGCCAAGAGCTGCCCGAGGCGCTCTATGAGGCCGGCAGATCGCAAGTATCCGTGCGGGTTCCCAAGGATGGCCAGGAGCGTTTTCCCGCCGTCGTGCGCGCGGCGGATGTGCTGCTCTCGGTGGTCCGCGAAGCCGCTTAGATCGTCTTAAGCAACTCGTTAAGCACCGCTTGGGTCCTTTCCGCTAGAGTGCCCGCGTCGTGTCAAAGCTAAAGGGTCCAGTCGCGGCGCTCGGCGCCGTTTTGCTTGTGGGGGTGACGCTCGTCGCGTGCGGCGGCGGCATACCCGGCAACGCCGTGGTCAGCGTGAACGGAAACGCGATCACCACCAGCACCTTCAACCACTGGATGGCGGTCGCCGCCGGCTCAAGCGCCGCCGCCGGCGCGAGCGGACAGACCGCCAAAGCGGTCGTTCCCGACCCGCCCACCTACAAAGCCTGCGTCGCCCATCTGGAAGCGACCGCGCCCAAGCCGGCCAAGGGCCAGCCCAAGCCGACCGCAGCCACATACAAGGCTCAGTGCGAACAGCAGTACACAGCGCTCAAGCAGCAGGTGCTCGGCTTCTTGATCTCCGCCAACTGGGTGCTCGGCGAAGCCGAAGCTCAGGGCGTGAAAGTCACCGATAAGGAAGTGCAGAAGCAGTTCAACCAGATCAAGAGCCAGCAGTTCCCCAAGGAAGAAGACTTCAAGAAGTTCCTGGCAAGCTCCGGTCAGACCGTCTCCGATCTGCTGCTGCGCGTCAAGCTCGACATGCTCTCCTCGAAGATTCAGCAGAAGGTCAGCAAGAATGCGGGCAAGAAGCCCAGCCAGCAGGAAATCAAGTCCTACTATGAACAGCACAAGTCGCAGTACGGCCAGCCCGAACGGCGCAACATCCTGATCATCCTGACCAAGACGCAAGCGCAGGCCGAAAAGGCCAAGAAAGAAATCCAGTCGGGCAAGAGCTTCGCCAGCGTCGCCAAGTCGGTCTCGATCGACCCGGTCAGCAAGGCCGCCGGCGGTTCGCTGCCGGGCGTCGTCAAGGGCCAGGAGCAGAAGGCGCTCGACGAAGCGGTCTTCAAAGCTCAGCTGAACGTGCTCGGCGGTCCGATCAAGACACCGTTCGGCTACTACATCTACGAAGTCAAGAAGACGCTGCCGGCCAACCAGCAGGCGCTCTCCGCTGTGCAGTCATCGATCCAGCAGCAGATCACCGCGCAAAAGCAGCAGAAGGCGCTCAGCGAATTCGTCAAGAACTTCCGCAAGAAGTGGGAAGGCCGCACCGAATGCCGCGCCGAATACTCGGTGAAGGACTGCAAGGGCTACAAGGCGCCGGCGACCCCGACTTCGCCCGGTGGCACGGCCGTACCGCAGACCGGTGCGCCACAGACCGGCGCTCCGCAGACGAGCACCGGCTCGTCTGGCACGACCAAGTAGTCGCGCTTGGCCGAGGCCTCGCAGGCGCTGGCCGAGCTTGACGCGCTGACGCACCGCCTACGCCGCGAGTGCCCCTGGGATCGCGAGCAGGACGAGCGCTCGATCGTCCCGCACACCGTCGAGGAGGCCTACGAGCTGGCCGACGCGGCCCACAGCGGCGATGACGCAAAGCTGCTCGACGAGTTGGGCGATGTCCTCTTTCAGGTCATGTTCCTCTCGCTGCTCTTGGAGGAGCGCGGCACCGGCGACCTCGGGCAGGTCGCCGAGCACTGCCGCCAGAAGTTGATCCGCCGCCATCCGCACGTGTTCGCCGACACTGAGGTCGCCGACGCGGGCGAGGTGCTGCGCAACTGGGACGCGATCAAGGCAACTGAGAGCGGCCGCGAGCCCGGCCTGTTCGGCGAGGTGCCGGAGAACCTGCCGGCGCTGCTGTACGCGCGCAAGCTGCAACGGCGCGCCGCTTCGGCCGGCCTGCACCCCAACACCCCCGTTGCAGTAAATGCAACAGACGTCCCCGACCTCGATCGGGAATGCTTCACGGACATCGGCGAGCGGCTGTTTGCGCTGGTCGAGGAGGCACGCCTGGCGAAGGTCGACCCCGAGCTTGCGCTGCGCGCCGCCGCCAAGCGCTTTGCCCAGCAGATCCAGAACGGAGAGAGATGAGCCAGATCCAGAGAGTTCACGCCCGCCAGATCCTTGACAGCCGCGGCAACCCGACCGTCGAGGTCGAGGTGGCGCTGCGCTCCGGAGCGCACGGCCATGCCGCCGTTCCCTCCGGCGCCTCCACGGGCGAGTTCGAGGCCACAGAGCTGCGCGACGGCGGCGATGCCTGGCTCGGCAAGGGCGTGGGCAAGGCCGTGGCCAACGTCGACGGCGAGATCGCCGCGGCGCTCGCCGGCATGGACGCAAGCGACCAGAAAGGCGTCGACGAGGCGCTGATCGCGCTGGACGGCACGCCCAACAAGTCGCGGTTGGGAGCCAACGCGATCCTCGGCGTCTCCCTGGCCCTCGCGCACGCTCAGGCGGCCGAGGAGGGGCTAGCGCTGTGGCGCTACCTGGGTGGCGAGGCGGCGCGCGTGCTGCCCGTGCCGATGATGAACGTGCTCAACGGCGGCGCGCATGCCGATAACAGCGTCGACTTCCAGGAGTTCATGGTCGTGCCGTGCGGAGCCTCCACCTTCTCGCAATGCCTGCGGATGGGTGTTGAGGTCTATCACGCGCTAAAGCGCACGCTGCATGAGCGAGGGCTCTCGACGGCAGTTGGCGACGAGGGTGGGTTCGCGCCCGATCTGGCCTCCAACGAGGACGCTCTGAAGATGCTGCTGGCCGGGATCGAGGCCGCCGGCTATGAGCCTGGCGCCGACGTGGCGATCGCCCTTGATCCCGCCACCAGCGAGATCTTCAAGGACGGCGCCTACGTGCTCGAGCACGAGCACCGCACGCTCACCCCTGCCGAGCTGGCCGACTACTGGGCCGACCTGGCCGCGCGCTATCCGATCGTCTCGATCGAGGACGGGATGGACGAGCAGGACTGGGATGGCTGGAAGGCGTTGACCGAGCGCCTCGGTGAGCGGGTGCAGCTGGTTGGCGACGATCTGTTCGTGACCAACACAGAGCGTCTGCGCCGTGGCATCGAGCTGGGCGTCGCCAATTCGATCCTGATCAAGGTCAATCAGATCGGCACGCTCACAGAGACCCTGGCCGCGATCGCCATGGCCCGCGAGGCCGGCTACACGGCGGTCATGAGCCATCGCTCCGGCGAGACCGAGGACGTGACGATCGCCGATCTGGCTGTCGCCACGGGTTGTGGGCAGATCAAGACCGGAGCCCCATCGCGCTCGGATCGAGTGGCGAAGTACAACCAGCTGCTGCGCATCGAGGAGCAACTCGGCGCCGACGCCGAGTTCCCCGGCCGCTCGGTATTCAGAAGCTGAGCAGGAGCCGGGCAGGAGGTTGGCCGTCGGGCGCGAAATGCGACCATGTGAGCGCTACGCGGATACGTTGGGATCGATTGGGGCGCAGGGCAATGCTGGCGGTTCTGCTGGCGATCGTGTACCTGTACCTGAGCGCCGGTCTGCGGCTGTTCTCCGCCTGGGGGGAGTCCAAACACGACGCGGCCCAGGTGCGCGTCCTGGAACGTCAGAACAGCCAACTGGAGAGACAGCACAAGCTGCTCGCCAGCCCAGGGGCCGTGCAGGTGCAGGCGCGCAAGCTCGGCATGACACGCAGCGGCGAGCAGGGCTACGTCGTCAGCGGCCTGCCCGAGAACTAGAAGCGCACCCGACAAGGCGTCGCCTCGGCGCTGCTAGCCTCGGGCGCCGTGGCCGGCTTTGACAACGCGCTCTACCAATGGCAGCAGGGTGAGCGCCGTCTCGCGGCCGCGCCGCCGGACAGTCGCCTGCAGTTGCAGCGCATCGTCGACGTGTTGGTGACCGAGCTTCGTCGCCGCTTGGGAGGGCGCTTCACCGCCGAGGAGCTGGCCGAGCTCTATGGGCGCGGCACGTCCTGGTGCCTGCAGGTGGCGATGGACCTCGCGCCTGATGATCCCTGGGCTTGGGACTCGCGCGTGGTCGTAGACGCCGCCTTCGCCCGCTACCTGCGCGAGGCGGCCGACTTCGCGGGTGGACGTCTGATCGGAGCCGAGGGCTGAGAAGCCGGGGGTCTACTCCTCGCCGGTCCTGCGGATCACGATCTGGTCCTCCTCGACCGTGATCTCGACTGGGCGGTGGCCCGCCCAGTGCTCGGCGTACACAGGATTGTCCTGAATCGCCGGATCGAGCCACAGGCCGTAGCCCTCTTCGCCGTGATCGAACGTGCCCTCCAGCGGCCCGGAGCCACGTGAGGAGCGCCGGCCGCGACGGCTGCGGCGGCGACGAGGCGCGGGAGACGACTCCTCCTCGTCCTCCTCCTGGGACTTGGCTTGCGCCTCGACCTTGGCGCGCTCGGCGGCGGCCTCCAGTTCGGCTGCGATCAGCTCGTCGTCCTCGGCGCGCAGGTCGATCTCCTCGGGGTAGGAGGGCGTCGCCGCGCCCTCCACGGGCGTGTCCTCGCCAAGCAGCTCGTTCTGGCGCTTGAACTGCTCGATGTCTTGCACCGTGACCTCCAGTTGATGGGCCACCCAGGCGTCGGTACGGCCCTGGCGTACCCAGCTTCGGATTTGGTTGAGGTGCGGTCGCAACGATCTACGTGCCATAGCGGTCCGGGAGACTAGCGCATGCCCGGGCCGCTCGCCCCGCCGAGCGGCGCTGAGCGGGCCGCGTCGGCGTTCGGTGCAACGGGACACTATGCTTGCCATAGAGCGGGAAGCAGGGGCGCTTTCCGCATCTCGTCAACGTCGCCGCCGACTAGAAGGGTGCAAGGGCAAAATGCTGGTTCTGACGCGCAAGCCTAACCAGAGCATCATGATCGGCGATGACATCGAGGTCTCAGTCCTCTCTGTGGTGGGCGACAAGGTGCGCATCGGCATCCACGCGCCGCAGGATGTGCCGGTATTCCGTACCGAGATCTATGTGGAGATCCAGCGCGAACACAGCGAGGGCACGCGCACCGACGAGGCTGTCAGGGCCGAGGTCGATGAGGCCCTGGGGCGTCTGGGCGAGGGCAGCTGAGCACTCGCAAACGGCCTGCCCCCGCCGCCCCGGCGTCTAACTGAGCAGTAGGTAGAGCGTGCGGAACATCACGACCGTGACGATCACGGCCGTGAGTATCAGCGTCAGGGCCAGCAGCACGAAGCGCACCGAGCCGCGCTTGTGACGCCGCTGCACCTCTCGCTTGATCGCCCGCTGCTCGGTGGTCTTGCGAAGCGATGCGCGGCGGTGGCGCTCCATCGAGATCTCGCGCGCGAATGCCCGCTCTATCTCGGTCAGGCTCTGCCTCATCTTCATCGGCTCTGCCGTCCCGCCGCGCACTAACCGACCGGGGCCTTGCCCTCGCCGCGCTCGTAGACACCGACGAAGCGCAGGTAGTTCTCGGCGATCTGGCGGGCGCCGACGGAGCGTTCGATCTTGCCGTCTACGTATTCCTTCAGCGGCGTCCACCAGATCGAGCGGCCGATCGCAAAGCCGACGAAGCCCTCGACGGGGGCCGCCTGCGCCAGCCAATGATCGACCTTGGCGTCATCGGCGCCGCGGCCGAGCACGACGCAGACCACGCCGTCGCGACCGCCGGTGCGCGCCTGAGCGGAGAGCATTTCGCAGTCTGAGCGCTCATCGACGCCCTCGATCTTCCAAATGTCGACCTCGATGCCGGCGTCTTGGATCGCGGCGATGGCGCGGCGCATAAGCTCGGGGCGAAGCTCGGTGTCATAGCGCTCGGTGCTGCCTTCCACCGACTGCAGTTGCGATGTCTCGGCCGGTACCAGCAGCTCGAAGAGGAACTTGCGATCGTGGGCGTGCAGCCAGTCGGACAGGCGCTTTAGCTTGCCGAGCTGCTCGACGTTTTCCGCCGCGTCCCCCTCGGGGTTGTAGCGGACGAGCACCTTGGTGAAGTCCGGGTCGAAGCTTTCGATGTGCTCGCCGAACCGCTCGCCGTACTGGAAGTCGACCATGTTCTGGCCCGCGCGCTCGGCGGGCATCGCGAGCTTCAGGCCCTGAGCGCGCGCTTCGGCGGGGACCGAACCGCCGAACTGCTCGTCGACGAGCACGCCGGTGATGGAGGGGTCGGCGCCGCTTGCGACGGCGCGCTGCATGCCCTCGAAGATGAGGTGCTTGGCGTCGGCGATCATCGCCGTCTGCTCTGGGTCCGGCTCTCCCTCGATGCCGAAGAACTTCTTTTGGAAGGAACCTCGGTGGTCGAAGGCCAGGATGTAGAGCTTCTTCTCGTAGCCGAGCTGCATCGATCTCCTTTGGGACGGCGGCGGTTTGTAGCCGCACAATCTATTGCCTCGTGGAGCCTAGGGTAGGTCCTTAGAATGACACGATGCCCTCAAGCGCTGATCTGTTCGTGGTCTGCAAGAAGTGTGGATCGGAGGTCAGTCCGTACATAACGGAGTGCCCGTATTGCGGGCATCGCCTGCGCCGACGCGCGCCGAAGCTCCCGCGCGAGCGTCTTGGCGGCGCTCGCCAAGGGTTGCTCCAAAAGACACGGCTCGGGCGTTTGCGCCGCGGCGAGATGGCGGGCATACGCGCCGATCGGCCGCCCTATGCCTCTCTGACGCTCGTCGCGGCCGGCGCCTGTGTCTGGATCGCCACGCAGGGCGGCTACCTGAACGTCTTGAAACTGATCGTGGTCGGTCCGTTGCACGGCGACTGGTGGCGGCCGCTCACCTCGTCGTTTATCTACGGCAGCGGCTTCTCGGCTGGGCTGACGCTGTTCGCAACGCTGCTTGCCGTGGCTGTGTTCGGCGGGCTGCTCGAGCGCCGGCACGGACCGCTGGTCGTGATCTTCCTGTTCTTTGCCGCACAGGTCGCCGGCACGCTGGCCGCCGAGGCCGTTTATCCGGTCGCCATAGTCACCGGCGCCAACGCGGCGGCGCTCGCTTTGCTGGGCGCCTGGGCGGCGCCAAACCTGCTGGCGGCACGCGCCGGCGAGTACTACGAGGCCGACCTGATGGGAGCAGCGGCATTTGCGGCCGTGCTGCTGGCGCTCCCATTCGCGCGCGGTGACATGAGCTGGCTTGCGGGCGTCACCGGCGCCGCGATCGGGCTCGCGCTGGGCGCCGGCCTCGGTAGGGTGAGGCAGCCGTGAGCGTCGCCGGCGCGGGCCAGGCCGCACAGTGCAACAGTCAAACCACCAGACAGGAGTCTTGACGATGCAGATTCGCTTTCTCGGCCACGCCGCTTTCGAGCTCAGCGACGGCGATACCACCGTTCTGATCGACCCGTTTCTGACCGGCAATCCGAAGGCTGCCGTGGCCGCTGAGGATCTGAATCCCGACGCGATCCTGCTCACGCACGGGCACGCCGATCACATCGGTGACACGGTGGCGATCGCCAAGCGCTCAGGCGCGCATGTCGTGGCGATCGTGGAGATCGCCAACGAGCTGAAAGAGGACGGCCTGGAGATGGTCTCCGATCCCAACATCGGCGGGACCGTGGAGATGGAGTGGGGGTCGGTCAAGCTCGTGCCCGCCTGGCACACCTCCACCACGCCGAAGGGGACTGTCAACACGCCCGCCGGATTGATCGTGAAGATGGGCGGCAAGACGATCTACCACCTCGGTGACACCGCGCTGTTCTCCGATCTCGCGCTGAACGCGTCCGCGGCGGGTGGCGTCGACATCGCCCTGATGTGCATCGGCGGGCACTACACGATGGACCGCCATGACGCCGTCGAGGCGGTGCGACTGATCGGCGCTCGGCAGGCGATTCCCTGCCACTACGACACATTTCCCCCGATCGAGACCGACGCGCAGGCGTTCAGGTCCGAGGTGCAGGCTCAGGGCATCTCCGAGGCGATCGTGCTGGCGCCGGGGGAGACGCACTCGCCATGACGCACGCGATCGTCCTGATCGAGGCCGAGCGCGACGCCCTCTCGACACTTGGCGGCGAGCTCGCCGACATCGAGGGGGTGGCCGAGGCCTATTCGGTCACCGGGCAGTGGGACTTCGTGGCGATCGTGCGCGTGCCCGACCATGAGCAACTGGCCGACGTCGTCGCCGATCGGATCGGGCGGCTCTCGGGAGTGGCGCGCACGCAGACGATGGTCGCCTTTGCCGCCTTCTCCGAGCACGATCTCGAGGCGCTGTTCTCGATCGGCGAATAGCCGCGCGCTCGGAAACGCAAGCCGCAGATGGCATCGATACCGCTGAAGCCTCAGTACGGGCCCACGCTCGGAGTGCTGCTGGAGCCGCGGTGGCGGGCCGCCAGGCCGTTTACGCGCGGCTTTGCGATCGCCGTGGGCGCGGTTCTGGCGGTGCTTGCGATCGTGGCCGTGCTGAGCCTGCTGGACGCCGGCTATTCGCACGGTGGGCCGGTGCCGTTCAGCTTCCGCTACCGGGGTCTGTACCGCACCACACCCGACCCGGGCGGGTACGTGAAGGTCGCACGCAGCGCGCACGGAGCGCTGGAGGATTCCTTCGCCGTGGGTCCGCTGCGAATAGCGCCCTACGCGGGCAGCGTAACGGGCGCGCTGCCGCTGCGCAGCGCCGGCTACGTGCGCGAATTGCGGCGTCGCTTCACCGGCTTTCGCCTGAAGAGCGAGGGCAAGACGCGGATCACCTCGACGCTTGCCGGGTATGACGTTCGCTACAGCGCTCTGATCGATGGCCGTCGGCTCTCCGGGCGCGACATCTTCCTGCTGCCGGGCGGCAAGCACGTGCGCGAAGGCGTGGTGCTCGAGATGCTCTCAAGCGAACATGCCAGCGTCGCCAAGCCGGTTGCCACGCAGGGCGTGCTCGAAAAGCCGCTGAAGACCTTCAGCCTGGGCTAGTCCGGCGGCCCCGGCTAGGGCGCCGTGACTTCGGTGCCGGGCGTACCCACGCCCGGATCGGGCGGCGTGGTGCCCACCTCGACGGGATCGGAGCCGGCCGCTTCGCCGGCCCCCGAAGTCGGGGGTGGTGGCGGCGGCGGTGCCGGCGTGGTTGTCGTGCTCGGCGGCGGCGTCGCTTCGGTGCCGCCGGTGGTCACGGTGGCCGTCGGGGTGCTCGTATCGACGGTGGTCGGCTCGCCGCTGGGCGGTTGGGTCTGATCGCTCGGCAGTTGCGTCGATTCGGTCGTGACCTGGGTCACCGGCGGTGTCGGCGGCTTCTCGGCGACCGTTGTCGTGGTCTGGACGCTCTTGAGGGCGGGAGTGCTCGCCGTGACCGGTGCCGATGCTTCAGGCGCCTTGGGCTTGACGGCAAGCTTTGCCAGGTGACGGTGAGGGCGCGGTGTGCCGGTCGAGCCGGCCACGCTCGTCGGCTGTGCAAGCGAGCGGGTCACCACCGGTTCGCCGGCGCGACTGATCTCAGGCGCCGAAGCAGTGGCGATCGCCGAATGGTGATGGTGCGTGCGCGCCGTCGTGTGTTCGGCCTCTACCGTGCCGGCGGTCACGATCGCGGCCACCGCAAGCCCCGCCACAGCCTTTGTGGCGAGCGCTCCGGCTCCCGCGGTCAGCAGACCGCCTCCGGCGCTTGCGCCGCCGGCGGCGGTGGCACCGGCGGCCGCGCCGGCGCCCCCAGCACCGGCACCGGCCACATGTGCACCGCCGGCTCCGGCGGTCCCCCCGAGCTTTGAAAGAACGAGCTTCTTGAGCAGGAACAGCGGCGCCACGGGCATGATCGCGGCCAGCGCGACGTTGTTCTCCTTCAAATGCTTCTTGAAGGAGCGGCAGCGCTCGCAGTCACGCACGTGGCGGCGAACGGCCGGCGTCAGCTTGATTAGGCCCTCGGCCACTTCACCGAGCTCCATCCGCACTTCATCGCAGGTCAGCTTGCGCGCCTCGGAGGCCTCGGCCAGCGAGATGCGCGCTCGCACCAGCAGCGACTTGACTGCCGGAACCGTCGTCTCCATAGCGTCGGAGATCTGCTCGTAGGAGAGCGCGTCGATCTCGCGCAGCAACAGAGCGGTGCGCTGGGTCTCGGGCAGCTGCTGGACATCGCCGATCAACTGGCGGAAGCTCTCGCGGCGCATCACCTTCTCGGCTGTCGATACGCCGTTCTCGGCGTAGTGGACATCCATCGAGTCAACGCCGATGGCGCTTGCCTTGCGCAGGTGGTTCAGCGAGCGGTTGCGGGCGATCCGGTAGAGCCACGGGCGCACGTTGATCTCGCGCTCGTCGGCGAGGATCGCGTTGAAGGCCGCCGCGAACACCTCCTGCAGGACGTCTTCGGCGTCCTCCTTGGAGCCGAGCATGTGCCGGCAGAAAGCCAGCAGGCGCGACTGGTAGCGCGAGAAGAGGGTCTCGAAAGCGGCGTGCTGACCGCGCCGGATCATCGCGATCAAGCGCTCGTCAGACTGCAGTCGCAGCAGCGCCGAGGGGGTCCTTAGACCTGGCGCTACGGGCGGTTTTAGGGCTGAGACCTCCACGGCGGTCCTTTCGCTGCTTGTATCCCTAAATACACCGTAGCAACGGGAAAGTTGCGCACATCCCGGTACGGGTCCGCGGTCTTAAGGCTGCTTTTAGGGGGAGGGTTTGGCGTGCCTCTTGTGGACCTTGGCGAAACGTACAAAGTACGAACGCTCAAGACATGACACGGGCGAGCTTTTCTTGACTAGAGTGCCAACTGCGAGCCCGCCCAGGTGGCGGAATTGGAAGACGCCGTCGACTTAAAATCGATAGTCCGCAAGGGCGTGTGGGTTCGAGTCCCACCCTGGGCACTTTTTCGTGCGCCCCTGCAGGGGCGCACGATGTTCGGCAAGGAGCGTGAGTCGAGTCCAACCTGGGCACTCGTTGTGCTGCGGGACGCACCATGTTCGGGTTGGGAGCCGAGTCCCGGTATGGGCATCGTTGGATAGAGTCGCGGATCGATGTCTACGCACAGCGCGCCCGGCGAGGCGGAGGAGACACAGGAGCTGCACGGTGGGCGGCTGGTCGCGCGGCGGCTGAAGGCGCACGGGGTCTCCAGGCTGTTCACGCTCTCCGGCGGACACCTGTTCTCGATCTACGACGGGTGTCGCGAGGAGGGGATCGAGATCGTCGATGTCCGCCACGAGCAGACGGCCGCCTTTGCCGCCGAGGGGTGGGCGAAGGTCACGCGCGAGCCTGGCCTCTGCGCGCTGACCGCGGGGCCCGGTGTCACCAACGGGATGAGCGCGATCGCAAGCGCCCAGGCCAACCATTCGCCGATGCTGGTGCTCGGCGGACGGGCGCCGGCGCTGCGCTGGGGGCAGGGGTCGCTGCAGGAGATCGATCACGTTCCGTTCGTGCGGCCGCTCTGCAAGCTGGCGAGCACCGCGCAAAGCACAGCTGAGATCCCCGGGTTGGTCGACGAGGCGCTGGCGGCTTCGCTTGCGCCGCACAGCGGGCCGACGTTCCTCGATTTTCCGATGGACTACGTGTTCATGAGCGCGGCCGACGAGCTGGGGCCGCCTGCCGCCGCGCGGGTCCTTGCCGCCGAGGGGGGCGAGCTCGAACGCGCCGCGGCGCTGCTCAGCGAGGCCGAGCGGCCCGTGATCATGGCCGGCACCGATCTGTACTGGGGACACGGTGAGCAGGCGCTGCTGGAGTTGGCCGAGACGCTGCGCATACCCGTCTACCTGAACGGGCTGGCACGTGGATGCGTCCCGGCCGACCACGAGCTGTTCTTCTCGCGCACGCGCTCACAGGGACTGAAAGACGCCGACGTGGCGCTCCTGATTGGCGTGCCGATGGACTTCCGCCTCGGCTTCGGCGGGTCCTTCGGCGAGCAGACCCAGATCGTCGCGATCGACGTGGCCGAACCTGGACGCCGCCATCCGCGCGAGCCCGCCGCCGAGTGCTACGGGGATCTCGGCGCGACGCTCTCGGACCTGCGCGTGGCCGCCGGTGGCAAGGCGCTGGCCAGCGGCGATTGGATCGAGCAGTTGCGCAGCGCTGAGAGCGAGCGGCGCGAGAGCGAGCGGGCAGAGCTGGTAGACGACCGCTCACCGCTTCACCCGATGCGGTTGTACGCAGAGCTGGCGCGGGTGCTCGATCGCGATGCGATCGTGATCGGCGACGGCGGTGACTTCGTCTCCTATGCGGGGCGCGTGATCGACAGCTACCTGCCCGGCAGCTGGCTCGATCCAGGGCCGTTTGGCTGCTTGGGAACCGGGCCGGGGTACGCGCTGGCCGCCAAGCTCGCTCATCCCGATCGGCAGGTCGTGCTGCTGCTCGGCGACGGCGCTTTCGGCTTCTCGGGGATGGAGTTCGACACGCTGGCGCGGCACGGCGTGAATGTCGTGGGGGTGATGGGCAACAACGGGATCTGGGCGCTCGAGAAGCATCCGATGGAGTTTCTCTACGGCTACTCGGTTGCCGCGGACCTGCGACCCGCCACGCGCTATGACCAGGTTGTCCAGGCGCTTGGCGGGCATGGCGAGCTGGTGCAGCGGGCCGCGGATGTCGTTCCCGCGCTGGAGCGAGCATTCAGCGCCGGGACGCCGGCGCTGGTGAACGTGCTCACCGATCCGGCCATCGCCTACCCGCGCAAATCCAACCTGGCCTGAGCTTGCCTGAGCGGCTGGAAAGCGACGGGTCGCGGGCCCACCGACGATCGTCATAAGGACAGACCGCTTAACGTGAGGAAGCCGCCCAGCTGGACGGCTTCCCCGGGGGCTTTCTCGCTCCGAGGCGGAGGCAGGGTGCATGCCTCGGGGCTCTACTTTCTTCGTCGGCTTCGCGCGATTGGACGAGGCGCGAGAGGACGGCGTAGAACGGATGTCCAGTGGTGTTCGGCGCGGGCCGTCGAGCGGGTCGGGTCGCAGATCCTTCGGGTCCAAAATGCCTCAACCGAGACCCGCCAGTCGCAGGGTTCCACCTCGCAGGATGTCGTGCTCTGAGACCTCCACCTGATCCAGGCCGAACGCCTTCATCGACTCCTCGAGCAGGATCATTCCCGCGACGATCGTCGGCGCGCGGTCGGGGTGAAGGCCGACCACCTGGCGGCGCTTGGCTTCGCTCATATCCGCCAGGCGCGCGATCAACAGCTCTACGGTCGCAAGCAGCAACGGGTAGCCGTGCACCTTCTCGGGGTCATAGGGGTCCAGCTCCTGATCGATCGCCGCGGCCGAGGTCGCGGTGCCGGCCACGGCGATCGCGCGCTTGATCCCGGCCCGCTGCTCGGGAGGGAGGCCGTCGAGGAAGATCGCGCGCGTATCGGCGGCCAGTGCTTGCAGCTCATTCGGCGCGGGCGGGTCGCTGTGAATGTGGCGCTCGCTCATCCGCAGCACGCCCGCTTGCACAGAGACGTGGAAGGAGGTTGTGCTGCCGGAGCCGACGATGAACTCGGTCGAGCCGCCGCCGATGTCGATCACTACCGTCGGCTCGCTCGGGTCGCCGTCGCGTTCGCTCATCGCGCCCAGGAACGTGAGCTGGGCCTCCTCGTCGCCGGAGAGGATCTGCGCGTCTAGGCCGAAGTCCTTGCGCACATGCTCGGTGAACTGCTGCCCGTTGGCGGCGTCTCGCACGGCGGAGGTGAGGACCGCCATGTTCTTCTCACAGCCGAGGTCGTCCATCGTGGCGCGGTAGGCGGTGAGCGTCGAGAAGACGCGTTGCATCGCCTCCTCGCCGAGCTTGCCGCCCGCGTCGACGCCGTCGCCAAGGCGGGTGACGGTCGATTTGCGGTGTAGGTCGCGCACGTGGCCCGTGCCGGTGTCGACGTCGGCGACGAGCAGGCGCGTCGAGTTGGTGCCGATGTCCACGACCGCGGTTCGCATGGGCGGGGATCGTAGCCCCTCGCGGGTGCGGTCGGCTGGCCGTGCATGGCGCGGTCAGGCGGCGGGGCGCGCGCGGTCAGGCGGCGGGCGTGTGCGCCCAGGGCTTCAAGCGACGTGTGGTTTTTGCTAGAACATCGGTAGCGACGCGGGGTGGAGCAGTCTGGTAGCTCGTCGGGCTCATAACCCGAAGGTCGCAGGTTCGAATCCTGCCCCCGCTACTCGAAAAAGCCCCGCTCAGGCGGGGTTTTTTGTAGCCGTTCAGTCCTCTGGGCTTTCCATAACAAAGGTCTGTGCTGTGGCGCGGCGAATGTTGCAGGCGTGGAGCGTTCGGAGGCTGAGGCGGTCTATGACTCGGGTCGGGAGGCGTGTGTTGAGTTCTTGATCCGGCTCTCGACTGGGCAGCTGCGGTTGGAGGAGAGGCTGCGGGTGTTGGAGGCAAAGGCGTCGGCGAGTT
>JBOGXY010000202.1:0-9142 GCA_050696495.1 Solirubrobacteraceae bacterium | reverse complement strand
GTTCTCGGCCTCGCGCCGGCCCGGGTCAACGTGAAGGCCAGCACGGGTGAGGGGATCGGCTTCGTCGGGCGCGGCGAGGGTGTCGCGGCGCTCGCGGTGGTCAGCTTGCGCGTGGCGGAGTGATCGGGTGTCCTCGGGCTGGCGTCGGCGGTAGTCTATGGTTTTCTATGGAGCAAATATCGGATCATAGAAAGCTCTAGAAAGCCTCAATGCAAAAGCGCGATAACCCCTACACCCCAGGCGCCGGACGCAAGCCGCCGAATCTTGCGGGTCGTGATCAAGAGCTGGAGAATTTCCAGGCCTTGATCGAGCGGTTGGTTGCCGGTGGCTACGAGCGAAGCTTGATCTACTCGGGCTTGCGTGGTGTCGGTAAGACCGTGTTGCTGATGGAGTTCGATGTGCTCGCGGCAGAGGCGGGCTGGGCAACGACCGATGTGCAGGAGGTCGGCTCGCAGCCGGATTTTCGCGTCACATTTGCACGGATGGCAGCGCGGCTGTTGCGCGAGATGAGCAGGAAGCACCGGGTTAAGGACCGCGTAGATCGAGCGCTTGGTGTGGTCAAGGCATTCAGCGTTGTGACTCCCGCCGGGGTGCAGTTGAAGCTTGACGTTCAGGCCGCCACCGGCGTAGCCGACTCTGGTGACCCCGAGCAGGACCTCACTGATCTGATCAACGAGATCGGCCAAGTCGCCCAAGTGACAGGAGCCGGAGCCCTGTTCCTGATCGATGAGATGCACAACTTGGACTCCTCCTCACTGGCGGCGATCTGCATCGCCTTTCAAGCGATCAGCCGTAATGGCCTCCCCGTTGCGATGGTGGGCGCGGGCCTGCCCGATCTCCGGGTACGATTGATGTCGGCCAAGCCCTATGCCGACCGCCTCTTCCAGTACCACGAGCTTGGTCGCTTGAGCACGTCCGCCGCACGCTCTGCTCTGATCGCTCCGGCGTCGATACACGGCATCGACTATGAAGAGCCCGCAGCGCTTAGTGTTGCACGTGAATCCGCCGGTTACCCATACTTCATCCAGGAGTACGGCCTAGAGTTGTGGAACCAAGCGGAATCCTCACCAATCACCAGCGCCGACGTTGACGCGGTGCGGGAGATAGTCACCGACTCTCTTGCGCGCAACTTCTTTGGAACTAGATTTCAGCTCGCCACTGATGCTGAGCAGCGTTATCTGATTGCGATGGCGTCATCAGACGGCCCGCCGTATCGATCGGTCGAGATTGCCCACGCGTATGGCGCCAAGGATCAGCGCGGGGTCTCGATTCATCGCGATGGGCTTATCCAGAAGGGCCTCATCTGGGCGCCCCGTCGCGGGCAACTGGACTTCACCGTGCCGCTGTTCGCCGAGTACCTTCGCGAGAACTATCCGGTCGTCCAAGCCGACGCCGACTAACTACCGTCGCTACTGTTGGCCGGCGATGCGTGAGATCAGCCTGCACGACACTCGTACCGGGAAACTGGTTCCGTTGGAGCCGCGCGACCCGGGTCGCATCGGCATCTACGCCTGCGGGCCGACCGTCTACTCGCGCATCCACATCGGCAACGCTCGCCCGTTCGTGATCTTCAGCCTGCTGGGTCGGTTCCTGCGCCACGAGGGCTATGAGGTCAGCTTCGTCGCCAACGTCACCGACGTCAACGACAAGATCTACGACGCCGCCCGCGCCGACCCCGGCAGCGAGGATCCTGTGCGTCGAGTCGGTCGCTCCAGCACCGAGTTGGCGGCTGAGATGACGGCTCATTACCTCGCCGATACCGATGCTCTTGGTCTCGGGCGCCCTGACCGCGAGCCTCTGGCTTCTGAGACGATGGCCGAGATCGTCTCCTACATCGAGCGACTGATCGAGGCCGGGCACGCTTACGAGAGCGGCGGCGACGTGTTCTTCAGGGTGCGCTCCGATCCCGACTACGGCTCGCTCTCGCATCGGCGGATCGAGGATCTCGATCAAGGCGAAGGCGTCGAGGGCGCAGGTCGTAAGCAGGACCCGCTCGACTTCGCGCTGTGGAAGGCACGCAAGCCCGACGAGGACGCTTGGTGGCCCTCGCCGTGGGGAGACGGTCGGCCCGGCTGGCATATCGAGTGCTCGGCGATGGCCGAGCAGGCATTGGGCGTGGGCTTCGATATCCACGGCGGCGGCTCGGACCTGCTGTTCCCCCACCACGAGAACGAGGCCGCGCAGACGCGCTGCGCGCGCGGCCAGGAGCTGGCGCGCATCTGGATGCACAACGGCATGATCCAGCTCACCGGCGAGAAGATGGCCAAGTCGGTCGGCAACATCGCCTTGCTGCACGAGGTCATCGAGCGCTACGGCAGCGAGGTCGTGGTGATGTACCTGATCTCAGGCCACTACCGCCAGCCCCTGTCCTTCTCTGAGAGCGCGCTGGAGCAGGCGAAGGCGAATGTTGCGCGTATCCGCGAGGCCGGCAGGCGTCTGCGCCCCGGTCCGTCGCGTCCCGAGCTCGAGGGTCCGCGCGAGTCGTTCTTCCTTGCCTTGGCAAACGACTTCAATACGCCCCAGGCCATCTCGTCGCTGAATGAATGGATTCGCGAGGCGACGCAAGCGGATGGGGATGGCGAATGCGGCGATTCCCATCTTCGCGAGATGCTTGCGGTGCTTGGGCTGGAGGGCCTGCTCGAACCAGTAGCGCAGGCGCCGGCTGGTGTAAGAGAGTTGGCTGAGCAGCGCCAAGCAGCAAGAACCCAGCGTGATTTTGCCCTGGCCGACCAGCTGCGCGACCAGATCGCCGAGCTCGGCTGGGAGGTGCGCGACGGCGTCGCCGGCCCTGACTTGCTCCCACTCGCACGCACGTGATCCTCTACGGCCGCAACCCAGTCCGCGAGGCTCTGCGAGGGCGGCGCACCCACCAGGTCACCGATGTTTGGGCCACAGCCGGCGCGGCCCGCGAGCCGTGGCTACAGGGAGTGCCGATCGCCTTGCGCAACGCCGAGGAGATCGAGCGCCGCTGTGGTGCCTCAACCCACCAGGGAATCTGCGCCGAGGCCGGCGGCTACCCATACGTGAGCGCCGATGAGATCCTGAGCGCACATGCCCCTCTGATCGTCCTGCTCGACCAGATCCAGGACCCGCACAACCTCGGTTCCATCTGCCGCTCGGCCGAGTGCGTAGGTGCCAGCGGTGTCGTGATCCCCGAACGGCGCTCGGCGGACGTCACGCCGACGGTATGCAAGACCTCTGCGGGCGCGGTTGAGCACCTCGCCGTCGCGCGGACCCGCAATGTCGCCGACTTCCTGGCCCAGGCGCGTGAGGCCGACTGCTGGGTATACGGCGCGAGTGTGGCCGACGGCGCGGTCTCCTACGACGCTCCCGACTACAGCGGCGGGGTCGTGCTCGTGCTCGGCAGCGAGGGCTCGGGCCTGCGTCCGCGAGTGGCCGCGGCATGCGATCAGCTGGTCTCGTTGCCCCTGCACGGGAGTATCGACTCGCTCGGCGTCTCGGCCGCGGCGGCGGCGCTGCTGTACGGGATCTTGCAGTCTCGTGAAGGATCGCTTGACAAGGCTCCATAACTGTGCGAAGCTGCCGCCCATAACGCTCAACCTAAGGTTGACTCCATAGCTTTGGCGCCAGGGGAGGAGTGCGCCACTGAGCACGTTTTGGCTGCAAACAGCCAAGAAAGGATTTGCTCGTGGCACGGTTCTCCCATAACCCTCAATCTGAAGTTAAGGTTGATGATGGCTTTTTGATCGCCCTCGCCAAGCAGGGGGACAGGACGGCGTACGACCGACTTGTGCGCCGCTACCACGGTTTCGTACGCCTGAAGGCCTCTTCTTACTTCCTGGCCGGCGGTGACTCCGACGATTTGATCCAAGAGGGCCTGGTCGGCCTCTACAAGGCGATCCGCGATTACCGCACCGATCGCGAGTCCTCTTTTCGCAACTTCGCCGAGCTGTGCATCACGCGCCAGATCATCACGGCGGTCAAGACCGCCACGCGCAACAAGCACAGCCCGCTCAACCAGTACGTGTCGTTCTCCTCCACGCCGGCAGCCGCCGGCGACGATGTCCCCACGCTTGATCAGACGATCGCCGGGCCGAGCGTGAACGACCCAGTCAACCGAGTCATCTCATCCGAGGAGCTGCGCTCGCTGGTCGGTTGCCTGTCGACCGCCCTCTCCGAGCTCGAGAGCCGCGTGCTCTCTCTCTACCTGGACGGTTGCTCCTACGAGCAGGTCGGCGAGCGCCTCGGCTGTGACACGAAGACCGTCGACAATGCTCTGCAGCGGGTCAAGCGCAAGGTCGGCACCCACCTGCGGACGCGCCTGGTCGCCTCCTGACGGCCCGTCCCCGGCACGTGGCGGCGAGCATCTCGGCGCCGTGAGCCGCTAGCTGGGCCTGTACGCTCCCGGCTTGCGTCGCGGCTTTCCGCCGGGGAAGGCTAGGCGCAGAATCGTGCGTTGCACCCCGCCGAGCTGCTTGCTCAGCGGCCCGGTGTTGTAGGGCAGCCCGTAGCGGCGACAGATGTCTCGCACGCGCGGCGCTATCTCCGCGTAGCGACTGGATGGCATGTCGGGATACAGGTGGTGCTCGACCTGGAAGCTCAGATTGCCGGCCATCAGGTGAAACAGCGAGCCGCCGTCGATGTTGGCCGATCCCAGCAGCTGGCGCACATACCAGCCGCCACGGGTCTCGTTCTCCGCCTCGGCGGCGCTGAACGTGTAGGTCTGATCGGGAAAGTGACCGCAGAAGATGATCGAGTAGGCCCACACGTTGCGGACGATGTTCGCCGTGAAGTTGGCCGCGAGCGTCGCCTTGAAGGCGCTGCGCACCGGGGTGGTCTCCCCGCTCATGCGGGCGCGGGCCGATGCCGCCAGCGCTGAGAGAAGCGGGAAGGCGACATAGTCCTTGACGATCTGCCGTCGCGCCTTCACGCCGATCGCCTTCAGCTCCCTGGCCACCTTCGCCTTGGACTTCTCGCCGGAGCGGATCGCCTCGAAGTTGAGGTCGTGCAGGGCCACCCCCCACTCGAAGAACCCCATCAGCAGCAGGTTGTAGAGCGGCTGCAGCAGATACACGGGGTGCCATGGCTGGTGGGGATCTATGCGCATGATCTCGTATCCGAGATCGCGATCCTTGCCGCGGATGTTCGTGAAGGTGTGATGCTCGTAATTGTGGGAGTGCCGCCATGCCTCGGCGGGGGAGGCCGTGTCCCAATCCCAGTTCTGGGAGTTGATGTCCGGATCGTTCATCCAGTCCCACTGCCCGTGCATCACGTTGTGCCCGATCTCCATGTTCTCGAGGATCTTGGCCACCGACAGCGCCGCTGTTCCTCCCAGCCATAGCGGCTTGTAGCGCGCGCCCAGCAACATGGCACGCGCCGCGAGCACGAGCTGGCGGTGAAGCTTGATCGTGGAGCGGATGTAGCGCGCGTCGCGATCCCCGAGCTCGGCGAACACCTCGTCGTGGATCGCGTCGAACTCGCGGCCGAGCGCCTCGATCTGCTCGGGCGTCAGTCGCGCCATCGGATTGTCGGGCTCTGCGGAGACTCCCAAAGATGCGTCGGGGTCACCATTGCTGCCGGGATGCAGGGCCTGCGCCCCGCCCTCGTGGGGGCCCTGAAGGGAAGAATCGTCCTGCGCCTTGCGCGGCGGGGGCCCCTCGACCTCGTTGAGTCTCGTGGCCACCGTTGGGCTCTCGATCTGATTTGTTGCCATTTTATGACCTCGGTCTCGTTTCGGTAGATGAAGGACTTAAAGCTCGATCTCGACGGGACCCTCGGGTGCGTTGATGCAGGTACGCAACATCTCTCCGGGCTGGCCATGGACGCGGCCGGTGCGCAGGTCGCGAACCTGGCCGGAGCGCAACCGTCCGACGCATGTGTGGCAGATACCCATGCGACAGCCGTATGGAAGCATCGCGCCGGCCCTCTCGCCGGCCACGAGGATCGGCTGCTCGCCGTCGCTTGAGCCCTCGACGTCGCTGGCGCAGAAGCGCACCGTGCCGCCGCGTCCACGCTGGCCCTCGCCGACTCGAGCATCGGGCTGGAAGCGCTCGATGTGCAGCCGCTGCTGGAGGCCGGCGCGCTTCCAGCGCTCGCTCATCGCCTCAAGCAGACTCGCGGGCCCGCACAGGAACGCCTCGCGCGTCGACCAGTCCGGACAGAGCTCGTCGAGCTCCTCGGGGGTGAGCCTACCCTGCTCCCCCGTGATCCGCAGCTGCAGCCTGTAGGCGGGATGGCGAGCATGCAACTCGCCGAGCTCCTGCCCGAAAATCACCTCCTCGCTGCAATGAGCGCAATGGATGTGCAGGACATCCTTCATTGCATTTTCCCCGGCGATACTGCGCAGCATGCACATGATCGGGGTGATGCCGCTGCCCGCGCTGATGAACAGGAGTCGCTGCGGAAGCGGGTCGGGCAACACGAATGTGCCTTCCACGCCTCCCAGACGCACGATCGTGCCCGGGCGCACGCGCCCAAACAGGAAGGGTGAGACCTTCCCGCCCTCAACCAGCTTTGGCGTGATCGCGATGCGCCCGTCGGCGCGGTGCGGGTCTGAGGTCAGCGAGTAGGCGCGCCAGTGGTGCACGCCGTCGACCTCTATTCCCAGGCGCAGGTACTGGCCGGGCCTGTGCCCCTCCCATTCCCACCCCGGCTTGATCAGGACCGTGACGGCGCTCGGCGTCTCGCGCTCGATCCGATCGATGCGTCCGCGCATCTCACGTGTGGACCAGAGCGGATTGACCAGCTCCAGATAGTCGTCGGGCAGCAGCGGCGAGGTGAACGAGCGGATCAGCCCCATCACGCGGCGGCGACCCTCGGACACTCTCGGCGCGGCGCCACGTTCAGCCATGAACGCGATTCCGTGGATTTTGGATAGGGATTCTCATCTGACCTGGATCAATGATACCTCAAATGAGGTTACATGTACGATGGTATCCTTAAAGCAGGTGGCACGAGAGCAAACCGATACGGCGCAAGTACCCCGTCTCAACCCAGAGGATTCGTCCTTTCGGACGAGCGGCGATGACCTCACAATCGAGCAGCTCGCCGCCGAGGTTGGCATGTCGGTTCGCAACATTCGCAACCACCAGTCTCGAGGCCTGCTTCCCGCTCCCAAGGTGCGGGCGCGGGTCGGCTACTACGACGCCGAGCACGTCGCTCGCCTGCGCTTGATCCTGGACCTGCAGGCCGACGGTTTCAACCTCGTGGCGATCCAGCGCCTGATGAGCTCCTCCGGAGGCGTCGCCGAGCGGCTGCTGGGTTTGCGCCACGCAATGACGGCGGCGTTCGAGAGCGAGGCGCCCGAGGTGGTCACCGGCGAGGAGCTCGCACGTCGCTTCGGCGAGGTCGACGCCAAGAGCGTGGAGCGCATCCGCAAGCTGAAACTGCTCATAGCGCTGGGCGACGATCGCTTTGAAGTGCCCAGCCCGGCACTGATGCGCGCGGCCGAAGAAGTGACCGCCCTGGGCGTCTCCCTATACGCGGCTCTGGCGCTGGTCGAGAAGCTCAGCCGCGACTGCGAGTCGATCTCGCGCGCTTTCGTAAAGCTGTTTTTGCGCGAGCTGTGGGAGCCCTTCGAGCGAGCCGGTCAGCCCGAGGAGCGCTGGGACGAGGTGATAGCGGCGATCGACAGCCTGCGCGGGATCGCCTCCGAGGCGCTGCTTGCGATGTTCAAGCAGCGGATGACAGCCGAGGTCGAGCGCGCGTTCGGCAAGGTGCTCGAGCAGCAGACCAAGCGATCGAGCTAGAGCAGATCGCGATCGGTCCGGATGCGGTCTGGATGTGCATCAATGGCGCAAGCCGAGTGTTCTCACTGGCGGAGACCAAACCGAGTCGCCGCAAGGGAGGCGTCGATGCGTACACGCATGCTCATACCGGCCGTCATGGCCGCCATTTCGCTGCTCGCGATCGTTCCCGGTAGTGCTCTCGCCCACAGCCATCGCTCGCGCGGGAGTCGCTGTGGCGTTTCGATCAACGTGGTCCCGCGCCAGATCGTTGCCGGCGAACCGGTGGTCATCTTCGGTCGCCTGCGCTGCGCCAACCAGGCTAAAGCCGCCGGTCGCGAAGTACGTCTCTTTCATCACCTGATCGGCCGGGGGGGCGGCTTCGGCTACGTGCAAAGCGCCACCACCGACCCGGCCGGCTTCTATGTGATCACACCCGCCGACGGCGTGGTCGAAACGAACCGCTCGTGGTACGTACGAGCCCTCAGCGCGCGCAGCCCCACCAAGCGCATCCGCGTTGCCGCCGCCGTGACTCTGAGCGGTCCGACCGAAGGACAGCTGCTCACCGGCTACCCCAACAGGGTCACCTTCACGGGCACCGTGTCCCCGGCCGATGTCGGCGCGCGCGTGATCCTGCAGCGCCAGAACGCCAGCACCGGCAGCGATTGGCGTCACATCGGCAGCGGTGTGGTGACGGGCTCGGGCGCATTTACGATCGTGCACACGTTCGTCGTGCCCGGCGATGCGAACGTCAGGGTGCTCGTGCGCAGCCGACGGCGCAACGTCCCGAGCTCATCGAACGTGCTCGGCTACGCGATCTCACAGGCCGAGAACCCGCAACTGACGATTCAGGCATCGGCCGATCCGATCGCCTTCGGCGAATCGGTCACGATCAGCGGCAAGCTTGCGGGCGGTGCGAACCAGCCCGTCACGCTGCTCGCGCGCGGACGCCATCAGCACGGGTTCGCGCATATCGCGCAGACGAGCACCAACGGCGCGGGCGAATACAGCTTCCCGTCCCAGTCGCCGATCAACAACACCTTCTACCGGGTCACCTCGGCCAGTCAGGCCTCAGCGGTCCTCTATGAGGGTGTCAAGGATGTGCTCAGCGCGCAGGTCTCAGCCACCACCATCGCGGCTGGACAGTCGGTGACCTTCACCGGCGCCATCTCGCCCGATCACACCGGCCACACGATCTATCTGGAACGCCAAGGAGCCGACGGCGACTTCCACGTGATCGCGGTTGGGCAGGTGGGAGCAGGCTCGGTCTATTCGATCAGCCGCGGTCTGTATGACCCCGGGACGAAGGTCTTGCGGGTCTTTATCCCAGGCGGTCCGGAGAACCAGGGAACGGCCGGCCAGCCGTTTGCGATCACGGTGACGCCGGCTCCGGCCTCGGCGCTGCCGGCCGAACCAACCGAAGGGCCCACCTTCCCGCCGGAAGGTTAGTCCTAGCG
>JBOGXY010000201.1:0-9293 GCA_050696495.1 Solirubrobacteraceae bacterium | reverse complement strand
TACCGCCCGATCCCCTGCAAAACGACTCGAAATGCCGAAACTCAAGAAGTCTGGAACCTTCGAAGTAAAGCTGCGCTGCGCCGGATCGCGCCGGTTGGTTCGCGGGGGCCCCGCGGCGACACTGCTCATCTCCGTTCTCGGCGGGCGGGGACCCCAGCCGATCGTCCCGCTGCGACGAGTGCGCATACGCGCGCTCAGAAGACGAGCGTTCGATCGTTTGCGGCTCAGCGACCGGCTGCCGCCAGGGGTCGGCGATCCGTCCGCGTACTCAGTCGCGGGCCCAGCCAACGCTGGCGGCGCCGCGTTCTCGACCTACTGGCCACTCGACCAAGGAGCCAGGACCCGTATCAGCGAGGGCCCGGGTGGCCAATTCTCCCATGACACGGTATGGACCGAGGACGCCGTCGACCTCGAAGTCCCCGTCGGCACCGAAATCCGGGCGGGCTTCACCGGCGTGGTCGCGCGCGTCAACAACGGCTGCGCCGTCGGCGACCACCCGTGCGGCGACGGCTACGGCAACTACGTCTACCTGAAGGCCTCCGACGGAACCTGCGCCGTAATGGCCCACCTCTCCCAGATCGACGTCGCGCCGGGTCAGCAGATCCAGCAATACGACCTGATCGGCCTGAGCGGCAACAGCGGCAACACCTCGGGCCCGCACCTGCATTACGACCACGTCAACTGCACCGACAACCGCAGCCTGCCGTGGACGCCGATCGAGGGCGGCCCGCTCGCCGAAGGCACGACGATCGTCTCGCAGAACCATCCACCGGCGCAGCCATGCACGGCGCTGCAGGGAGGCTGCACTTCCGTCCAAGGCAGCAGCCCGACGCTACAGGGCAGCACCCCCAACCTGCAGGGCGGCGGCAGCAGCCAGGGCGGTAGCGGCTCTCCGCCGCCGCCACCGCCACCGCCGCCGCCACCCCCTCCTCCACCGCCTCCTTCGCGCTCGATCCAGATCGGTTGGAGCGGCGCTCACCCAGGGTGGATCTGGATGACCTTGAACGGCTTCGCCACCGGTTCGCACCAGTACACGTGCGCGTTTGCCAGCGGCGGCGACGCAACCTTCACACTCACCGAGACCGAATCTCCGCAGACATGGGACAACGGGCACACGTGCTACGACCTCGAACATGGCGACACGGTCTGGGTGGTGGTCGAAGGAGTCTCCTCGAACAGCATCGTCGTCCCCTAGGAGGATTAGCGAAACGCGGGAGGCCAGTCTCGGGCCGGAGCCCGTGAGGACCGCGTACCGGGCCCGACAAGATGATCGCGGTGAGCAGGCAAGCTGACCCCTGCTGCATCTACCCTGTGGGCCATGGCGACCTCGGAGATGCTTCAGGAGCTCATTCGCGCCCACGTCTCCGGAAACTCCGACCGGTTTCGCCAGATCGCCCTGCAAGTCGCGGCGCGCGAGGCTCGTGTGGGCCATCGTGTCGTCGCGGGAAGGATTCGGGACCTAGTCGAGCGCGAGGAGCCCGTCGCCGCCCCGACGCCGATCGTCCGTGCACCCCGCGATCTGCGGAACATCCTCGCTGTCAGCTATCCCGAGACCCCACTCGACCATGTGGTGCTCGAGGGCGAGGCCGCCATCGTGGTCGGGCGACTCCTAGCCGAGCAGCACGGGCGGGGGCGACTCGCGGAGTGGGGTCTGCAGCCGCGCCGCCACCTTCTCTTCCACGGGCCGCCAGGGACCGGGAAGACGATGACCGCGAGTGCAGTCTCCGCGGAGCTCTCATTGCCCTTGTTTCGCGTGCGCGTCGAGACGCTGTTCTCTCGCTACATGGGAGAGACAGCGGCGCTGCTTACCGATATTTTCGACCAGGCCGCCTCGCAGCGCGGCGTGTACCTCTTCGATGAGTTCGACGCGATCGCAAAGCAGCGCGGCGATACGCAAGATGTCGGGGAGGCTCGACGAATCGTGAGCACGTTCCTGCAGCTGCTCGACGCGGATGACAGCGAGTCGCTGATCATCGCCGCGACGAACACACGAGAGGCCCTCGACGAGGCGCTGTTCCGCCGCTTCGATGACGTCGCGCTGTTCGATCTTCCCAGCGAGGAAGCTCGGGTGCATCTCCTGGGCCTGCTGAGCGCAAGTCATGGTCTCAGCCCGGCGAGCCGACGCATCCTGGCCCGCGAGTCCGACGGTTTGTCGCAGGCTGAGATAACCCGTGCCGTCAGGGATGCCGTGAAGGCGGTCGTCCTCAGCGGTCGCCGGCGTCTGCGCCGGGCCGACGTGTCGCTCACGCTGGCCGAGATGGTGGCTCGACGGACGCGTCGCTGATCTGTGGCCGAGGACCTGCCGCATCTGCCGCTTCCGCAGCCCCAGCGCATTGCATATCGCTACCCCGGCACACCACGCGATGAGCGGCCGCTACCGCCGCGAAACCCGCGCGATCACGCCGCACGCCTACTGGCTGACGTGTCGAGCATCAACCGCGCCATCAAGGAGCTGCACGACGTCGAGCGCCCGACCGGCGCCGAGGGCCACCTCGTAAAGGCGCGGATCGTGCCTGACACACCGGCCAATCTCCGCGGTCTGGGTGCGACGCGAGCCGAGGCCGTGGTCGTCGCCCGCAGCGAGGATGGTGCACTCGTACACATGCGCAAGGACGATCTCGGTCCGCTCGCACGCAAGATTCGCGCCTATGGCGACCCGAAGCAGAAAACCAGAAAGGGTGCACAAAAGAACACGCCCCTGGTCGCTCCAATAGAGGAGCTGCGACTCGCCACACTGCACGATCTCAGCGCCGGATGGCTATCTGAGGACAGCCTGGAGGAGGAGACCACCTACTGGGTTGAGCTGTGGGTCGCCGGCGGTCGCCTAGCCTCGGATGCTCGGCGCCGTCAGACACGCCAAGAGATCGAGTGGCTGCTCGATGCTTACGAGTCGCAAGCGAACATACAGCTTCGAGCGTTCGCAGCCGCAGAGCACGACATCTACCTGCTCCCACTGCACGCAGCCGTCTTGCGTAGCCTCCCCACGGTTATTCCCGAGGTCTACCGCGTCGCCCCACCCCAGCGTGTTCAGGTGCCATGGCTCGTGCAAAACCAACACGAACTTAAGTTGCCTGGATGTGCACCTCCGCCCGACGATGACACCGTGGTTGCTCTGCTAGACACCGGCATCGCCGAGCGGCACCCGCTGTTGGCGCCAGCGATCCATGCCGCCGGGCGCTCCGTGATCGTCGGAAACCCAGACGCACAGGACACCTATGGCCATGGCACACGGATGGCCGGACTGGTCGCACACCGCGATCTCGCCGGGGCTCTCGCAGCCGGCGGACCGATAACCGCGCGGTCGCGGATCCACAGCATTCGCGTCATGGAGAAAGGATCGACCGACGGAGATATCGAGTTCTGGCCAGAGCGAACCCGTGAGGCGATCGAGACCGCTGAGCAGATCCGCGCCAGCCGGCGGATCTTCAACCTGCCCATAGGCGCCACGCCCAGAATCCCCGGCGATCACACGACATGGGGTCTAGCCGTCGACACGCTTTCTCATAACGACGGAGATGGCCGGCTGATCTGCGTACCCACGGGAAACCTGCGTCCCTACCAGGGGCAGCCGCCGGCATACCCCGCCGAAAATCTGGCCGCCGGCATGACGAGCCCCGGCGAGGCCGTCAATGCCTTGACGGTGGGCGCGATGACAGACCTCGACGCGACCTCGCAGGAGCGCACCCCAGTCGCCGCCAAGGGTCAACTGTCGCCGTACTCGCGCTGCGACGTAGGCGGGAAGCGAGCGATCAAGCCCGACATCGTGTTGGAGGGCGGCAACTGGGCGAGCGACGGAATCGGCGCCTACCACGAGGCGTCGCTTGGCCTCCTGACGACCGACAAGGGCCACGCCGTCGGCCCACCGCTCACGGTCACGACCGCCACCAGCGCCGCGTGCTCGCAGGCCAGCGGGCTACTGTCAGAGATCTGGCAGGCCAACCCCCAATGCCGCCCAGAGACGATTCGCGGCCTGCTGGTTCACGCCGCCCGCTGGACGGACCCGATGCGCGCGCAGTTCCCCGACGCCCAGGATCTACGCCGCGCGTTCGGCTACGGCGCGCCGCGCTTTGACCGAGCAGGCTATTCGAGCTCCCAAAGAGCGACACTCATCCTGGAGTCAGAGTTGCATCCCGAGCAGCGACTCGGTAACGGCCGCGAACTGCACTTTGTCGAGCTCCCTTTGCCCGACCTCGCGCTACAGGCACTCGGCGATGCACAAGTGGAGATCTCCGTCACGCTCTCATTCTTCGCCGAGCCCAACGAGAACAACCTGCGCCACTACCAAGGAGCCGGCCTGCGGTGGGGTCTACAGCGCCCGTTGGAGACGCAGAGCAAGTTCCGCGAGCGCATCAACAAGCTGGAGCGCACAGAGGACTACGATGGCGCCGTAGAGGACCTCCCATGGGAGGTCGGATTCAACGCTCGTAGCCGCGGCACGGTGCAATCCGACCGGGCGTGGGCAACCGCCGAGGAGCTGCGCGGCAGTCGCGCGGTCGCCGTTTGGCCCATCGGCGGCTGGTGGCGCGAGAGGGTCGACCGCGAGAACACCGTCGTGCCCTACTCACTAATCGTGACGCTCGACGCGGGCGAGGCGGATATCGACGTCTATACCTCGATCGTCAACGAGATCCAGCTTCAAGCGCGAGTCGACGTAACGATCGAGACGTAGCTCACCGCCCGCGGTCAGCCCGCCCGACGATCTGGCTCAGCAGATGCAGCGCGAGGCGCACCGTCGCCGCGTGTCGCCACCAGAGGCGACGCGAGACGCTCTTCGCGAGCACTTCGGCAAGCCCGCAGCCGGCGGATTGCCGCTCGTCGGTATCGGAGCCGCCACTTCCTCGCGGTGCGACCATCGCATTTGCGAGATCCTCCATCTGCTGCGGTAGTAGGGCGCCTCCGCGAGCTTGGCTGGCAGACTATTGCCGTGATTCGTACGGATGAGACATGGCATCGGCTGCGCGAGTGGACGTACGGCCAGGCACTGTCCGAGCGTTTGGCCTCACAGGTGTTGCAGGCCGAGGGGTTCAGCGGCATTGACCCAAGCCACCCGCTCGGCGGCCCGGACGAAGGCAGGGACGGTGTGGCCGTGCGCGACGGCCAGGAATGGCTATTTGCGGTTTACTTCCCTCGCGGTAGACGCCCGTTCGGGGAGGTCAAGCGCAAGCTAACGAAAGACGCAAGGTCCGTCGCGCGGCACCGAGCGGCGGGGATCGCTCTCGTCACCAACCAAGAGCTCACGCTGAGTCAGCGGGCAGATTTGTGCGCGGCCATCTCGGCGCCGGTCGAGCTGTTTCATCTCGAGCGGCTCGCCGCGATCCTCGACCGGCCCGGAATGTATGGGGTGCGCGAGCAGTACCTGAAGATCCCGGCGCCGACAGCCGCGACCGTCGATGATTCGCGGCCGACAGCAGAGCAGCTGGAGGTCGAGCTGCGAGAGATGCTCGTCGGCGAGTACGGCTTGCTCAGCACGCGCGGCCTGCCGCGCGATCTGCGCCGCGGCGAGCCGCGACTACCGATGAAGGACGTCTTCGTGCCGCTGCGCGTCGAGCCGCCCGTCCCCGCGGAGATCCTCAGAGACGCGCTTGCGAACATCTCCTACCGAGAACGACGCGTGCTCGAGCTGAGGCTCGGCCTCGGCAATGAGAAACCAAGGTCGCACGCCGAAATCGGGGTCACGTTCCACGTGAGCGCGGAGCGAGTCGCAGAGATCGAAGCGGCCGCGCTCGAGCGGATCGCCGAGACCCTGCAGGCGAGCGCCGCCGCGAGCGTCGCGCACGGTTTCGACGCAACGGCGATAGCTGAGCTGGTTGCCGGCATGAACCACGGCATACGCCTGTTCACGGCGCTCGATAACCGGCTAGTCGCACTCGGCGGCCCGGGCTCGGGCAAGTCCACCGTGACGCGCTACCTGACCTGGGCCGCGGCGCTGGAAGAGCCAAGCCTCCCAGGCTCGCTACGCAAAAAGCTCGCGTTCCGCGTCTCGAGCTCGGAATTCGCGCGCGCGCTGGAGGATGCGCCGGTCGCGTTCTTTGAGTTCGTGCTCAAGCAAGCCGGCCGCTTCGCCCCCGCCCTGCGGCGCGCACACGAACAGGCCCGCCTGCTGTTGATCCTCGACGGCTTGGACGAGGTGAGCGATCTCGCGCTCGCAGAGGAGGTCAACCGCCAAATCAACCGTTTCCTGCGCGACCGCGCATTCGTCGAGGTCGCGATGCTGCTCACGAGCCGCATCGTCGGCTACCACCCAGAAGGCGCCCTCGCGGAATTGCCCACCGTGACGCTGGCGCCTCTGAACCCGCGAGAGTCCAAGCGTTTCCTCTCCGGCTGGTTCGCCCAGCTCGACGGCCTGGACGCCGGGGCGATGAGCGAGCGCCTGTTCACACGCCTGCAGCGCGACGCGCGGATGGCCGAGTTCGCCAGCACCCCGCTGCTGCTCACGGTGCTTGCGCTGCTGCAGGCCCGCGGGCAACGACTCCCCAACGAGCGCGCCCAGCTCTACGCCGCCGCCACAGAGACATTGATACACAGCTGGCCGCAAGAGCAGCGCGCCAGCAACCTCTCCTACGACACGATCCCGCGCTGGCTGGCGCCGCTGGCCGGCCGGGCATTCCTGACCCCTAGCGAGCTGGGAGTTCCCGAGGAGGAGGTCGTGGAGATCCTCAGCGCTTCCTGGCAAGCCCTGTTCGGCGGCGCCGAGGGCGATGCGCGGCAGCGAACGCGCGAGCTGCTGCAGGCGCTGAGCGAGGACGCGGGCTTGCTGAGCGTCACCGGCCACAGCCCGGAGGGCGCACGGCTGTGGGACTTCCTGCACCGCTCCTTCGCGGAGTACCTGGTCGCGCGCGAGCGCGCCGACGCCTACCTGTCCCGCGAAGAGGACCCGTTGAGCCAGATCCACGACGAGCGCTGGCGCGAGGTGGCCCTGATGACGCTCGGCGAGTTGGGCCGGCGACGCCTAGAGACAGTCGGTCCGCTACTCGAGCGCCTGTGCGCTATGCGATCCACGCCATGGGAGCCATCGCTGCAACGCGATCTTCGCCTCGCGCTGACGGCGCTCAGCCACGACGTCCCATGCGAGCAGGCGAGCGCCACCGCACTGCTGGATCGGGCGCTTGAAGCATGGGCCGGCACGGCGATCGCGCCACTACGCGGCGATCTGGCCGTGCTGTTCAGGGACTTGCGCGAAACCCGTTACGCCTCGATGCTAGTGGCAAGAGCGGAGCTACTGACGCTCACACGCGAGCAAAGACTGGAACTCGGCTCGATAATCGACCGCGCCGGCAAGCAAAGCGATTTGCTGGCGGCGCTGCTCAGCGAGCCCGACGAGTATGCCGACCAAGCCGCGATCGCCATGCTCGAAGACAAGGAGCCCGCAGCGGCAATCGCCTACCTGCACGCGCGCCTTGCTCAGATCAAAGCACCGATGGGCCTACACACCGCGGAGATGCTCGCCCGCCACGATCATCGCTTCGCGGTCGCCGAGCTGGTCCGGCGCGTGCGCGAGGAGAATCCCCCGTTCACCTGGGCCGCGGCGCAAGCGCTCACACGCGTGAAGGGTCGCACGGCGCTCAGTGGCATGGAAGCGCTCCTAGACCTCTACCCCGACAAGCGCCTGGAGCCGCTGCTCGAACACCTCAGCCAGGGAGGCGCCGCGATCCAGGCACGGTTGTTCGAGCTGGCGCGCAAGCCCGGCTCTCAGCGTCTGGGAGCGCTGTCGGTCCTGCACAGAATGCGCGCACCGGGCGTCGAGGAGATGCTCGAGGCGCTAAGCGATGACAAGGACTTCCAGACGCGCCTGTTGGCCAGCCAGTTGCGCGGCATGGACGTCACAGAGCTTGCGGTAGAAGCGCTAAGCGAACCGGAGAATCGCCGGCGCCTGTGGGCGGCGCGCACGCTGATCGCCGATGCGCAACACGCCGGCAACGCCCACGCGGTCCTCGAGGAGGTCGCGAACTCGCTGGGCGAGCCCGCAGCGCGCGTGAGTGCGCTCGAGGCCCTGATCGCGGTCGACGCCGGATCTGCGTTCAAAGCGCTCGCGGCGCTGCTCGCGCAAACGCCGGACGCGGCGCTGCGCAGGAGGATCGTCGAGTTGCTGCGAGCCAATCTCGCGGACGGCGCCCGGGACGCGCTGGTCGCGGCGCTCGCAAACGCGGACCCGAACGTCGTCGGGAGCGCCGCCGAAGCGCTGCTCTCAGATCACGACCAGCGCGCTGTCTCAGGCGTGATCGGCGCCGCGATCGATGGCCGCCTAGACGTGGGGAGGGCTGTCTGGTTGCTGAGCGAAGCTCCCGGACTGCGACTGACACGCCAAACAGCCGAACTGATCGTCAGCGGCGAGTTGGGCGCGCGGCGCCTCGCGGCCCGCCTGCTGAGCAGGATCGACAGTCCAGAGGTCACGATCCTGGCAGAGGACTTGATCGACGATGCAGACGCCACGGTTCGGTGCGGCGCGATCTGGGCGCTAGTTATCAGCGGAACTCACGACGAGCTGCTGCTGGCAAGGCTCGGGCATCTCCTCGCAGACAAGGAGCGGATCATCGGGCCACCCGTGGAGGATGGCGGCAGCTCACTTCAAGTGTTTGGAGCCCAGCCGGTGCGCTGCTGCGCAGACGCGGCCTACCGGCTAGTCGAGGCGACACCAAGCTTGCTCGCCGACGCACCGGCGACGGCGTAATCCTGTGCGCCGCGAAATAGTCACGATCCCCCTCTGCGGGTGGGAGATGCTCGCGCCGAGGTAAAGCCGGGAGAGCGCGGCACGAAAGTCGCTGGCCGGTTTACCTCACTCGGGGTCAGGGGGTATGTGAACGATGAAACCGACAGCGGTGTCGAGACCGGCGGCGAGACGGGCCAGGAGGACAGCCGTGCCGGGAGCCCGGCGCGCGGCGAGCAGCCCGAGCCAGCGCCCAGCCGAGGTCTGCGCATCGATCAATACGAGGGCCTGCGAGCGGGTGAGGCGATTGTGGCCGTACGCGAGCGGGGTCTGCGGCCGAGCCTTGAGCGGGTCGAGGGTTATGAGGCGCGTCTACAGGGCTTTGTGGTCTCACAGGAGCCGGCGGCGGGCGTTGAGGTCGCGGCGGACAGCCAGGTGTTCCTGTACATCGGGGCGCCGGCGCGGGCGGTTGTGGAGGGCGGCGAGGAGTCGCTTGTTGAGGAGGAGAAGCCGGAGGAGGAAGAGGAGGAGGAGCCGGTCGCGGCCGCGGTCGAGGAAGCGACGGTCGAGTGTAACTGTTCAGGTCGTGGGTGCGGTGCTGCGGCTTTAGGGTGATGCGTTGGCTGGGAGCCAGGGGGTGCCGGTGGTG
>JBOGXY010000200.1:0-12122 GCA_050696495.1 Solirubrobacteraceae bacterium | reverse complement strand
AACGTGCCGATCGGCCTGATCGCGCTGCTGCTCGGCTCTGTGCTGATCGAGGAGAACGAGGGGATCGGGCTCTCCGGCGGCGTCGATGTGCTCGGCTCCGTGCTGATCACCTTGGCGACCGTCGTGGGCGCCTTCGCCATCGTGAAGTCAAGCGAATACGGGCTGACTTCGGCGCGCACACTCGGCGCGGGTGCCGCATCGCTGGCGCTGCTCGGCTCCTTTCTTGCCTGGGAGTCGCGCGTGGCCAACCCGATCATGCCGCTGCGCATCCTGCGCCTGCGCATGCTGATGGGATCGAGTCTGATCCGCGGACTGTTGATCACCGGCATGTTCTCCGCCTTCTTCCTGGGGGCGCTGTACCTGGAGCGCGTGCTCGGCTACGACGCGATCCGCACGGGCCTTGCGTTCATGCCGCTGACGATCGCCATCGCGATCATGTCGATGGGCGTCTCCGCCCGCGCGGTGGAGCGCTTCGGCTCGATCCAGACGCTGGTGGCGGGGCTCGTCGGGATCATCGTCGGGTTGCTGTTGCTCGCCACCCAGGGTGTGCATGCCGGTTACTTCCCGGGCCTGTTCTTCGCCTTCCTGGCGCTGGGCCTGGGGGCGGGAGCGTCGTTCTTGCCGCTGCTTACGATCGGGATGGCGGACGCCCCCGCTCGCGACGCCGGCCTTGCCTCGGGGATCATCAACGTCTCGGTGCAGCTGTTCGGAGCAATCGGCCTGGCCGCGCTCGGCACGATCGCGACCGACCACACCAAGGCGCTGAGCGCCGAAGGAGTGGCGCCGGTGGCCGCGCTGACGGGCGGCTATCACCTCGCTTACTTCGTGGCCGCCGCGTGCGTGGGCCTTGGCATCCTCGCGGCGTATGTGGTGCTGCGCCCGCCCGCCGGCCCGGTGGTGCAGGAGGCCGAGGAGTACACGCACGAGCATGGGGTTGCGGAGTTGATGGCGGCGTAGGGACGCAGGCTATGGATCGTCGGCATCGATTGAGATACTTTGTCTGCAATGGCTGGCGCATCCTCGTCAAACGAGACAGTCGATCCGAATGGTGTTCGAGTCGTTCTGACTGACATCGTCTGGTCGGGGAAGATCGTGCGAGACCACCCGGAGATCGCGGCGTATCGCGCAGAGGTTCTGGGAGCAGTATCCGCGCCCGATCACGTCGCTCTGGACCCAGACTTCAAGGAGCGCAAGCGCTACTACGCCCATGATGTCGGTCCTAGCCGTTGGCTGCTGGTGGTCGTAAGCTATGAACAGACGCTGGCGCGGATCGTCTCCGCGTTCGCCAACCGGAAGGACCCCAAGTCATGGAGCGCGTGAACATCACGATCGGATCGCTGAGCTTCGATCACGCAGACTACGACGCTGAAAACGACGTCCTCTACCTGCACATCGGCGAGCCGCGGCTGGGGGAGGGTGAGGAGACGCCCGAGGGGCATGTCGTGCGTTACGCGCCCGGTACGAATCGCGTTGTGGGACTTACGGTGTTGGGTGCGCGGAGAATCCTCCAGCGAGACGGTCGTCTCGCGGTTACCGTCCCCGACACGGTCGAGAAGACCGCCGAGGATCTTGCACCGGCGCTTGCGGCAGTCTGAAAACGCGAGCGCCCGCTATCGTAGCTTTACTGAGCCATCGAGTTTCGCCAATCCCTTAGAGCAGTCGATCGAAGTCTTGGCGGCTGATTCCGGCCGTTCGCAGGATGTTGCCGAGTGTGCCCCGATTGATCGACTGGTTGCCGTGGACAGGGACGGGGATCGCGTCGGGGATATCGGGATGGCGCATGATGTGATGGCTGTCGCGCACGCGCCTGACGTACCAGCCCTAGCCTTCGAGGATCTTGACGAGCTGCTTGCCTGAGACGACAGGCGTCTGACTCACGCGGCTTGGACCGCTCCACGGTCGCGGTGGACCGTGGGGATGGGCAGCCCGTCCTCGTGCATGACTTCGAGGTAGCCCTCGATCGCCTCCTGAGCGTTCGCCCGGGCATCCTCGATCGTCTCGCCCTGCGTCGCGACGCTCGGCAGCTCTGGCACGAACACGCCGTAGCCGCCCTCTGGCTCTGGCACGATCACCACGTTGAACTCCCGATGCGTGCTCATCGCCACCAACGATACCGCTCCGCGGAGTCCCACATGCCCCGTTCCCTCTCAAGTCCGCGGTCCCTCTTGCCGCCCGCTACCCTCCCAGACCGTGATCACGACCAACCAGTTCTGGTGCGTGGTTGAACCACATTATCGTCTCATCCGACGGAATGTGGACGAACTCGGAGTTCCCGCTGGGATAAGCGCGACAATAGGGTGATGCCAATCAGTGCTCACACGCGGAAGGTGCTGTGGGGACTCGCGAGCAATGCATGCGCACGCTGCGGAGTCGCTCTCGTTCGTACGCCGATCGCGGCGGGTGATCCACATGCGGTCATTGGGCAGGAGTGCCACATCACTGCACAGGCCCCCGGCGGACCGCGAGGTCAGCTGGGATCGAGGGATGACCTTGATGGTTACGACAATTTGATCCTTCTTTGCGCTAACTGTCACGTTGCCGCGGATGCTCAGCCGGACAATTTCCCGCCCGAGATACTGCGTCAGATCAAGCGCGATCACGAGCGGCGTGTCGCCGTTCGCGGCACTCCCACAACACCTGAGTTCACCGTCCGAGGTCGCGACAAAGCCGTGCGCCTTGAGTTGATCGAAAGCGGTGACAGACTGCTCAGCATTTGCGCGCACGCCTTCTCGTGGGCTTATGAGAAGCCAACGAGTCTGTCATCGGCGCAACGTGAGCTAATCGGTGATTTCTTGCAGGCGTGTCGTGATTGGGGCGAAATCCACGATGAGATCGGGCCGAAGGGACAGTTGGACGCAGGCGAGATGCTTCAGTACCAACTAGGCGGATTGAGAGATGAGGGGCTCGTCGTGTACGCGTCACGAAGGCGTCTCACGCTCAAGGTCGAAGACTCGGAATCGCCGTGGCCGGAGGCTTTTGTCAAGGTCATGCATGAGAGAGACGCGCCTCGGGAGAACGCGTCGCAAGCCGCGCCATTGTGCGAGCAGGAGCCAAGTGCCTGCCATTAGGCGCTAGGCGCTCTTTCGGTTGGCGGGGCGCGCCTTCTGGAGGGTTGCGGCGACGGTCGATGAAGTCGGATTAATCGCTATAGAGTTCGGTAGTCGCAAAATCCGCGTGTCGGCCCGCGAACGGCCCATTAGCTTCGGAAAGATCGTCAATATGCGCCTTTCCGTCTTGGTCAACGACGATCACGGCATCGGCCCAAAGGCCATCCCCATCCAACTCAGTGCTGAAGAGCTTGACCCGTAGAGAGAACCGGCCTTGCCGACCGATCCGGACATAGCGGACGATCGAGATGCCGGCTGGAACACGCATTGGGAGCGCAAAGTAGTCGAATGCTCTTGGAATGCCATCGGGTCTGGGCCATCGCTCGATGGTCTCGTCATCGCGTCCTTTGCCTGTTTGTGTGCCCCACCTATCGGTTAGTTCGGCATCCGACCCGGGATCGATCAGAATCGTCAGCAGTCCGTCCTCAAGGGCCTTGTTGCCGCTGTTTGTGAAACCAATGCGTACGGTCCGTTCTGGAGCGGCCTCGCCAGGTCGGTTCTCGATTTGGGATGGCGTGATGTGGTCAACCATGGGTTTACGGGCAAGATCAGCTTCGATCCGCTCATGCTCCCGACGGGCCAGCGCCAGTTGGTCTTCTGCCGCCTGCTGTGTTGCGGCGCTCGAGGTCGCGCTAGCTGCGGCCGAGGCGGCTGTTTCCTCTGCAAGCTTGGCGCTTTCGGAAGCGCTTTTGGCGCTACGCACCGCGATCACGACCGCGACAAGGGCGACTAGAACTCCCACTACGGTTGCGAACGCGCTTACGTATTCAGTCCACAGCGGACTCATTGCAACATGCACGGGCGAGAGGCTACACTGGCGTAGCGATGGTGGATGACAGTCTTTTCCTCGGCGGGACGATGCGGGATCGCTTTCTAGCGGTCGTTGCGCACGACAACGAGACTGCCGCACAACGTCTTGCGCAACTGGCCGATGGTCCTGAAGACCTTGGCGAGCAACGCGACGAAGCCTGGCGCCTTCTTAGCGAAGGCGCGAGATGGGCGGCACAGGCCTTGAATTCAGTTGGGATCACCGGCACCGACGACACCCCGATTGGGGACGCCGACGCGGCCTTCAACAGAGCGCAGCATCTTGACGAACAACTGTTCAAGCTTGGTCAGATCGGACGCCATGACCGCGTGGCTTTGCTTGTTGATGCGGTCAAGCGAGCTTGCTACCACGGCGCAGACCTTGGCCCGCTGCCAGGAGGGCGCCTGGGATCGTTCAGGGCGCCTGGGGAACGGCCAAGCGTTGTAGTAGGCATTGAGCCTCACTCGGCCGACCTGCAGGACGTTGGCGGTGCACTTGGCGAAGCGCTGCTCAGGGTTGGCGAGTTGCACCTGGGCAATCCAGTTGATATCGCAGATGCCGCCTTGGCAGTAGCTGCCTGACGCGTCGTCTATCCGCAACTCCATTGAGCGGGGGCTGCCCCCGGTGTCCAGGTCTTCGTAACCCCGCCACCTTCCTGCTGCAACACGTAGCTGTAGTCCCGAAGCTGCGTGTGGAACGCCAGCTCGTGCCGCGGATCATCTACAGCGAGGTCGATCCAGTCCCGCCAGACCACAAGCGCGCCCAAGGTCTCCAGATGGTCGTTGTCGTCCCACCAGCCCTCTTTCAGGTGCCTCAGCGCCTGCGGATAGCGTCCGTGCAGCGCCACGATCGAGCCCCACATCCATGTGCGCCACTCCTGGGAGTCGAATAGCGGCTCGATCCACGGTGCGCGGCGGCGGTCGGTGCCGGGGTTGTTCAACGGGTCCACGAGCGGCACGATCCCTTCGGCGGGCTGCTCGCCTCTCTGCTTGTCGATCGCAGCGGTCACGCAGTGCGCTGCAACGCGTGACATCGGTTCTCCGCGATCCTCGGCCAGCGCTCGCAACTGGTCCACCAGTGGGTCGGGCAGGGTGATCTTGATTCGTTGGCTCATGGCTTCGTCTCCGGTCGTTGAGTTGGCGAGACGCCGTTTGCGTCCCTGCTGTTAATGACCGTGAACGGGCCAAAACGGCCCCCCGATTTCGAGGCCCAGAGCTGGCCCCCTTAAGGGGCGTGCATCTAGTCTGTAAGGGCTGTTGGAGCTGTTGTGGCGGTGTCGCCAGGAGCGGGAGCCGGGTCGCCTCGCCTAGCGTCGCCTGCCGCGCTCGGAGGCTTCGATCGCGGCGGCGAAGTCGCTGACGCTCGTTTCGAGCGCGGTGAGGATGCGGCGGATCGTGCGCCAGTGGGCGCCGCGTTGGCCGCGCTCGAGACGCCCGATGAAGGTGGGGTCCACACCCAGGCGTTCGGCGAGCTGTTCCTGCGTGATCTCACGCTCCTTGCGCAGCGCGCGGAGGGCGTCGCCGAGGATGCGTTGCTCTTGCTCGGCGCTCGGCGCGGGCTTCCCTCTCACGGTCGGGAAGACTCGCGGGCCCGGGCTCCGAGTACCAGGGTATTTATGGTCCGGTTCTCCTGCTAGTCTGTGGCGACCTAATCAAGTGCCCCCGCGCCGCGCTAACGGCCGGGGGCGTGGCACCGAGAGCACGAACTCCCGGCGCGTCGGCCACGCTACCAATGTGCGCGTTGCCGCCTCGGCCGATCGTCTCTCGGGGCCTCCGACACCAAGGAGGAACCGAGATGAGCCGCAAGTTGAAGATCCCCGCAGAGCTGGTGCGGACCCTACGCCTGGGCTTGCACAGCGAGCTTGGCGGCGCAGCGTCGGAGATCGAGTGCGTAACTAATACGAAGGGCCGCGAGAAGCACCCGGACTGGTACCGGGTGCCGCTGTCAAAGCTCGACGGCGTGCGTGCGCTGCTCGATGAGATCGGTTGGGCAGAGGGATCGGGGCCGGAGGACATCGACGTCGATCCCGTTGTCCACAAGGACGCCTTGATCGCCGCGCTGCACTTGCAAGCGGCCGTCCATGACGACATGATCGCGGAGGCGGAGTGCGTCGACCGGGAGCGGGCCGAGCGAGGCGAGCCGCCGAAGGCCCGCGCCACGATCGCGCGCGCTGAGGCATTGGCGGAACTGCTTGCCCGCATCGGACTAATGCTGGCCGATACGGAGGATGAGCGGTCAGAAGCAGGGAAGGAGGACCGCGCTTAACGTCTGGCGCGGCGCCCCTAAGGGCGTCTGACGGACGGCGAGCGAGCGGCGGTCAGCGGATTCGTTGGCCGCGCGAGCGCGCTGACGGTCATTAACAGTGTGGGAACAACTCACACACAGCCCGTCCAGGCCGCCCGTGGAGCGAAGGAGTGGACGCCTGCCGCGCGCAAAGCCGCCGAGGCGACGGTCCTACGCTTGCTGCGCCGCCGCCATCCCGGCAGGCGCATCGTTGCCCACTGGCACGAGCACGACGCGCTCAGGGAGTTTCCCGCGCCCGGGCTGAATGTCGATGGACGCCAGGATGCCGCCTAGCAACTCGGGAAGGACCAGCGGGTCCTCGCTGTTCAGCAGGTCGGCGGCGTTGATCCGCTCGCGCGCCTGAACGTCGCGCGCGAACTCCCTGTGGGCGCGCTTGGCCTGCTCAAGCGCCTTCACGCGAGTCTCCAAGTGCTCGTGGTAGCCGTCGCCAAGCGCACGGCGCAGCGTCAGATCGGCGGCGAACGCGTCAAGCTCGCTCTCAGCGTCGAGCACGGCCTGTTCGAATACCCGCGCCTCGTCGCTTGCTTCCTCGCTGATCTCGATATCCAGCTGCGAGAGCAGGGTGCGTAGCTGCTCGCGCACGTACTCCTCCAGCGGCTCCGCGTTCACGAAAGCCGGACGGGGGCAGCGCTCGCCTTTGTAGCGCGACTGTGTGGCCGCGCAGCGGTAGGTGCGGATCATCGGCCCACCACGGCTGCCGACCATCGGTCCTCCGCATGTGGTGCAGCGGGCAAGGCCGGAAAGCGGGAAGACTGCGGGAGCGCGGTGGCGTCGAATCGGCTCGTGCTGGGCGGCCTCCCATTGCGAACGCGAGACGATCGGCTCGTGCGCCTGCGCGTTCACGGCCGAGCCGTTGCGGCTTTCTCCGAGGTAGGTGCGATTGGCAAGTGTTCGCCGCACGGTGCCGGTCGTCCAGGTGCGCTCCGGTGCATTCGCGGAGAGGTACCTACAGGCCGCGCTGACGTCCTGCGTGGCCGCGATCCGGTACGCCTCAAGGACGTGTCCGCTCTGTTGGGGATGCGGGCTGATCGTCCCGTCGCCGTGGCGTTCGTAGCCGTAGGGCGTCGGGCTGATCTTTGCGCCACGCTCGATCGCGCGACGCTTGGCGGTCTGCCAGCCAGCGACCATGTTGTCGCGCTCAAGCGTGGCGACGGCCAACAGCACGGTCAGGATGAACGAGCCAAACGGCCCTGTCGGGTCGATGTCCTCCTCGACGAACGCCAGGTGTCCGCCGAGCGCCTGAATGCGTTTGACGTCCTCGATCGCGCCGGCGACGTTGCGAGCGAAGCGGTTGAGCCGCCAGCAGGCGATCCCTTCGGTCTCGCCGCCCTGAATCCGCTCGATCGCCAGGCGCAGGCCGGGGCGGTCCTGAGTGCCGCCGGACTCGTCCTCATCGACGTGCCACGCCGCTATCTCCACGCCTCGGTACTCTGCCCAGCGAGCGATAGCCTCCTTCTGGACGGCGGGCGAGATGTAGCCGGGGCCCTTGCGGCCCATTCTGCGGCTGACTCGGATGTATCCGTCGAAGCGTTTGGGAGTGGCCATCTGACCTCCATTCAAGGGTAGACAATGTGGCTATAAGCACCAACCAGTTCCGCAACGGAAACCACATCGACGTCGACGGCACCGTCTTCAAGATCGTCGAGTTCCAGCACGTCAAGCCGGGCAAGGGCGGAGCCTTCGTGCGCACCAAGCTCCGGCGCGCCTCCGACGGTGCGGTGATCGACCGCACCTTCCGCGCCGGCGAGAAGTTCCGGCCCGTGCGCACCGAGGCGCGCAAGATGCAGTTCCTCTACGCCGACGGCACCGACGCGCACTTCATGGACACCGAATCCTTCGAGCAGATCGCTATTCCCGAGGCGACGCTTGCCGAGCAGCTGCGCTGGACGGTCCCCAGCAGCGAGGTGGATGTCCTGTTCATCGACGACGAGCCCTCCGACCTGCAGCTCCCTAGCGCGGTCGATCTGAGCGTCACCGAGACAGAGCCGGGGCTGCGCGGCGACACCGCCTCGGGCGGTGGCAACAAGCCGGCCACGCTCGAGACGGGGGCCACGATCCAGGTTCCCCTGTTCGTCGATGTCGGCGAGAAGGTGCGTGTGGACACGCGCTCCGGCGAATACATGTCGCGCGCATGACGACGCGGGCCTAGAAGAACATGTCCCGTCGCTCCGAGCAGCGCAGGGCGGCGGTGATCGCCCTCTACCAGCACGACCTGACCGGGCGGGATCTGGCCGACACGCTTCCCCGCGATGCTTCGATCTTTACGCTCGCACTGGCGCACGCCGCCGCCGACCGCGCCGAGGAGCTGGACGCGACGATCGACCGCCACTCCCACGGCTGGGACGTGCAGCGCCTGCAGCCGCTGGAGCGCAGCATCATGCGCGTGGCGCTGATCGAGATGCTGCATCCCGACGTAGCGCCGGGCGAGACGCCGATCCCGCCGGAGGGGGCGATCGAGGAGGCCGTTGAAAGCGCCAAGGTCTTCTGCTCAGGGGAGGCGCCGGGGTTCGTCAACGGGGTGCTGGATGCGGTTCTGCGCGAGGTTCGACAGAATGCCGCTCACGGATGAGCGCGGAGAGCAACGACACACAGACGCAAGACGCTTCGCAGGCGACGCTGCTGCGCATCGACGAGTTGATCTCTCAGCTCGAGCGGGCGGGCGAGCAGCTGCGCTCGGGCGAGCTCTCGGCCGATGCCGCGGCGACGGTGGTGGAGGACTGCGCGGCGCTTGCCACGGAGGCAAGCGGCGCGCTCGAGCGGCTGGCGCGGGCAGAGCCTGTCCAGCAGGCTCCCGGCCAGGACTCGCTGCTCTGAGCGGCCGCCGGCGCAGCCGGGCGGCACCATTGGCACGCGCGGGCGCGCCGGGCAGCCGAGCGGCATTCTCCGCACCCGCGGGTACGCCGGTCGAGGCATAGACGATGGGCGAGCTGGCCTTAGACCCCGCCTATCCCGAGCATCTGCGCGAGCGCGTCGAGCGCTACCTGGAGGCGATCGTCTTCTCCGACGCGACGCTCACAAGCGGGTTGGAGGAGGCGATGCGCTATTCGCTGCTGGCCGGCGGCAAGCGCATCCGGCCGGTGTTGGCGCTCGCCACCGCCAACGCGGTGGGCACGGAGAGCGAGCGGGCGATGCCGCTGGCCGCGGCGCTCGAGCTGATCCACACTTACTCGCTGATCCACGACGACCTGCCGGCGATGGACGACGACGCGCTGCGGCGCGGGCGGCCGACCTGCCACATGGCCTTCGGCGAGGACGTTGCGATTCTCGCGGGCGACGGGCTGTACGCCGAGGCCTTCGGCCACCTGCTCTGCGCGCCCACGCACGCCCCCGAGCGTGTCCTGGCGGCCGCCGCGGAGCTGGCCGCCGCCACGGGAGTCAACGGAATGGTGGGGGGGCAGTACGTCGATGTGCGCGCAAGCGCTCCAGAGGGGCCCGACGGATTGCGGCGGCTGCACGAGCTGAAGACCGGACGGCTGATCGGCGCCTCGGTGCTATGTGTTCTTTTGCTGGCGGGTACGCCAGAACCTGCGACAATCGAGTTCCGGCGCTTCGCCGCAGAGCTTGGCGTGCTGTTCCAGATCGTCGATGACATTCTCGACGTGACCGGGACCGCGGAGGCGCTCGGTAAGCCGCAGGGCAGCGATGAGAGGCACGGCAAGCGAACATACGTGAGCGAGTTCGGCATAGAGCGGGCTAGAGAGCTGGCCGCCGAGTCCCACCGGACAGCCCGCGAGGCGCTTGCGCGAGCGGCGTTGGCGGTACAGGGACCGGCCGGGAGCACCGGCGCCTCGACGCTCGAGCTCGAGCAGATAACTGACTTCATCTACACACGCACATCGTGAGCGAGAACCAAAAGCCAAGGACAACCCACCTGCTCGACGGGATCTCCGGGCCCGCCGACCTGAAGGGGCTCACAGACGAACAGCTCTCCCAGCTCGCCCAGGAAGTGCGCGAGCAGATCATCGACACGGTCGGTGAGATCGGCGGGCACTTCGGCGCCAACCTCGGCACCTGCGAGCTGGCCGTCGCGCTTCACTCGCTGCTGGAGTCCCCCAAAGACAAGATCCTCTGGGACGTCGGCCACCAGGCCTACCCGCACAAGATCCTGACCGGGCGCTCGCAGCGGCTGCACACGATCCGCCAGTACGGCGGGCTGGCGCCGTTCTGCTCGCGCGAGGAGTCAGAGCACGACATCATGGGCGCGGGGCACGCCTCCACCTCGGTGGGGTACGCGGTCGGGATCAAGGAAGGCATGCGCCACCTCGGCGACGAGAAGGCCGACGGCAAGGTGGTGGCGGTGATCGGCGACGGCGCGATGACCGGCGGCGTCGCTTTCGAGGCGATCGGGCAGGCCGGCGGGGCGGGGACGCCGATCGTGGTCGTGCTCAACGACAACGGGATGTCGATCGCGCCGAACGTCGGGGCGCTCTCCAAATACTTCAACCGCGTGCGCCTGAACCCGAAGCTGTGGCACGCGCGCACCGGCGTCGAGGGCGGGCTGACCAAGCTGCCGCGACCGATCGGCAACGCCATCGAGCGTTTGGGGCCGCAGCTGAAGGAGTCGATCAAGGCATTCTGGGCGCCGGGGTTGTGGTGGGAGGAGCTCGACTGGGCCTACATGGGAGTGATCGACGGACACGACGTTCATGCCCTGCGCGAGGCACTGCGCGAGGCCCTGGACGCCGGACGGCCCGTGGTCGTGCACATCGCGACCGTCAAGGGCAAGGGATTCGCCCCCGCCGAGGACGGCGGCCTGGAGGGAATGGAGAAGTGGCACGCCGCCAAGCCGAAGTCGATCGTCAACGGCAAGCCGGCCTCCGCGGCGCCGGTCGCCCCGGCGGGCGGCAACGCGATGCCTGCGGTGTCCCCGGCCGCGGCTTCGGCGAGCGCGTCCCCGGCCGCGGTGAGCGAGGTGTCAGCGACTCCCGCCAAACCGCCGCAGTACACGACCGTCTTCGGCGAGGCGCTCGTGCGCGAATGCCGGCGCGATCCGCGTGTCGTCGGCATCACCGCCGCGATGAACTCCGGGACGGGGCTGAACATCCTGCAAGAGGCGATGCCAGAGCGCTACTTCGACGTGGGCATCGCCGAGCAGCAGGCGATCCTGTTCGCCGCCGGACTTGCGCTGCAAGGGGTCAAGCCGGTGGCGGCGATCTACTCGACCTTCCTGCAACGAGCGTTCGACCAGATCGTCCACGACGTTTGCCTGCAGAAGCTGAACGTCGTCTTCGCGATGGACCGCGCGGGACTCGTCGGCGACGACGGGCCCACCCACCACGGAGCGTTCGACATCGCCTACCTGAGCTGCCTGCCGCACATGGTGCTGATGGCCCCGCGCGACGAGGCGATGCTCACGCACATGCTGCACACCGCGCTGCGCTACGACGACGGCCCGATAGCGCTGCGCTACCCGCGCGGCGAAGGCGCCGGCGTCGCGCTCCCCGACCAACCCCGCACGATCCCGATCGGCCGCGGGGAGATCCTGCGCGAGGCCGGCCCCGGCGAGCCCGCTCGCCGCGTGGCGCTGATCGGCTACGGCAGCGGCGTGGGCAAGTCGCTCGAAGCCGCGGATCTACTTGCAGCCAAGGGCATCGCCGCAACCGTGGCTGACGCCCGCTTCGCCAAGCCGATCGACGCCGGGCTGATGGCCCAACTGGCCGCCGAGCACAACCTGCTCGTAACGGTCGAGGAGGGCGTCCTTGCCGGCGGCTTCGGCTCAGCCGTGTGGGAGACCCTCAGCGACACCGGCGCCGCAACGACCCGCATCCTGCGAGTGGGCCTACCCGACCGCTACGTAACCCACGGCAAGCCGGCGCTGCTTCACGAGGAGATCGGCTACACGGGTGAGCGCATAGCCGAGCGCGTGCAGGCAGCCATCCTCGCCCGCGAGTCGACCCCGGTCG
>JBOGXY010000199.1:0-3353 GCA_050696495.1 Solirubrobacteraceae bacterium | reverse complement strand
GCGCAGCCATGCGGGTGTCGCCGGCGCCGGCACCGGCACTCCACGAGCCCTCAGCGACGCGCTGGAGATAGAGGCCGGCTACGAGCTGGCGCTGGCGGCGGCCCTCGGTGGACGTCTGGACGCCGCGCTTGTCGCGGACATGGCCGACGCCACGGCGCTGCTGGACCGCGCCGGTCAGGACGGCGGCGCGGCGTTGCTGGCCGGCGAGGCGGCTGCCACGGGATCGGACGAGCGAGGTGCGGCTACCCAGAGCGCCGGCGTAGCGCCGAGCACAAGCGGCTCCGCTCAGCCACCGGCAGCCGGCGCCGTGTCGCTCTGCTCGCTGCTTTCCGGCTCAGGGCCGGTGGTCGAGCTGGCGCGCAAGTTGCTTGCCGACGCTTGGGTCGTAGTGAGCCTGGAGGACCTGCGTGAGGGTTTTGCCGGCACAGCCACCACCCGTAGCGGGAGGGTGCTGTTTGCTGCCTGGGGTGAGGTGCGCCAGGTGGCCGAAGGTGGGGCCGAGCGGGTGCTGGCAAAGCGCAACGAGCGCGACCGCTTGATCGGCGAGAGCGAGCAGGCGGCCTCAGCCGAGCATGCCGCACAGGCCGAGCTTGAGCAGGCATCCGAGCGCGTTCGCGAGACCGACGCCGGTCGCGACCGCGCCGACGGTGAGTTGCGCGAGGCCGACCGCCGTCTCTCCGAGGCCGCCGAGCAGCAGCGCAAGGCGGGTTGGTTGATCGACCAGCGCCGAGCAGCGCCCGAGCAGGGACCGCTGGCGGTAAAGCGCGCGCAGCTGGAGGGTGAGCTTGCCGCCGAGCGCCGAGCGCTCGAGCGTCGCCGCGCCGAGGAGGCCGAGCGTGCGCGACGGATCGCGCGGCTGCGCGCACAGCGCGAATCGGACTTGCGCCACTCGCCACGCGCCGAGCGCCTGGCGGCCGCCTGTGCGGCGGCGGGCGAGGCGATGGTCGGCGTGCTGGATGACCTCGAGCGGCTGCTGGCCGAGGATCGCGCCGCAGGTGAGCAGGTCTCGGCCGAGCTGCGCGCCTGCGCACAGGAGGAGGCAGAGATTCAGTCCGCGCTGCGGGTAGAGGGCGAGGCGGTGACCGGCGCCGAGGTGGCCGCCCAGCGCCTGCGCGACCAGGCCGCCGAGGCCGAGAGCGAGCTGGCGACGGTCTGTGAGCGCCTGGAGTTGCCGCTGCCACAGGGAGAGGCCGAGCCGCTGCAGGAGGATCAGGAGCAGGCGTTGCGCACTCGACTGGAACGCCTGGCCCGTCGTCGCGAGCAGCTGGGGCCGGTCAATCCGCTCGCCGGGCAGGAGTACGCCGAGGCGCTCGCGCATGTCGAGGAGCTGCAGGAGCGGCGCACCGACCTGGAGACGGCGCTGCGCGAGCTGCGCGGCGTAATTCGTGAGACCGACCGCCAGATCCACGAGACCTTCAACGCGACCTTCGAGGCGGCTGCTCGCAACTTCGAGGAGCTGGTCGGCGATGTTTTCCCCGGCGGCAGCGGTCGCCTGCGCTTGGTCAGCGAAGAGCAGGCGCCCCAGCCGGTGCTCGGGGGCCAGAAGGCGAGCGCCGAGGCCTCGGATGAGGGCGAGGCTGAGGCGCAGGCCAATGCCGAGCTCGAAGACGAGGACGAGTCGGCACCAGAAGGCGAGCAGCTGCAGGGCGTTGAGATCGAGATCACGCCCGCCGGCAAGTCGGCCAAGCGCCTGTCGTTGCTGTCCGGTGGGGAGAAGTCGATGACGGCGCTGGCGTTCCTGTTTGCCGTCTTTCTTGCCCGTCCGTGCCCGTTCTACGTGCTCGACGAGGTTGAGGCAGCGCTCGATGACCTGAACCTCGACCGCTTCCTGACGCTGCTGCGCCGCTACGCCGATCGTGCCCAGTTCATCGTCATCACCCATCAGAAGCGCACGATGGAGGCCGCCGATTGGCTCTACGGCGTCTCAATGGCAGAAAACGGCGTCTCCAAGGTCCTCTCCAGGCGCCTGCCACCGCAGGAGCCCTCGCCGCAGCCCGTCCTCTCACCGCAGGTTGCCCCGGTCGCTTAGCCGGGCGATCGCAAGCAGGAAGCCGAGAAGAGCCGATGGGACGCGAATGGGCAGACCTGTTCTTGACCGACGAGCGTGCAGCCCAGCAGGCACGCACGAGTCAAGACGCGGGCACCGAACGTGGAGCGGGCCTGTTTCGCCGCCTGCGCGAAAACCTCTCCAAGACCCGGCAAGCGCTTGGCTCAGAGATCCAAGCGACGTTGTTCACGACAATCGACGAGGACACGTGGGAGCGCCTGGAGGAGGCGCTGATCATGGCCGACGTCGGGGCCGCCACGACCGCCTCGGTCGTCGAGACGCTCGAGCGCGAAGTGACCGAGGGCGGCCTGAGCGGCGGCGAGGCGCTCTCAGAGCGCCTGATCGCTCTGCTGGCCGACACCGCCCGCAGCGAGAGCTGGCGGATCGACCTGCGCGCCAAGCCGACCGTGATCCTCACCGTCGGCGTCAACGGCACCGGCAAGACGACGAGCATCGGCAAGCTCGCCTGGCACTTGCACAAGGAGCTTGGGCTCAGCGTCGTGCTCGGCGCCGCCGATACGTTCCGCGCCGCGGCGACCGAGCAGCTGCAGGAGTGGGCGCAGCGTGCGGGTGCTGAGATCGTCACCGGGGCCGAGGGATCCGATCCGGGCTCGGTTGCTTTTGAGACGATCGCGCAGGCGATCGCGACCGGCGCCGATGTGGCGATCGTCGATACCGCCGGGCGCCTGCACACCCAGGACGATCTGATGGAGGAGCTCGCCAAGGTGCGACGGGTGATCGCCCGGCAGTGCGACGGCGCCCCGCACGAGACGCTGCTGACCGTAGATGCGACCACCGGCCAGAACGGCCTGCGCCAAGCGCAGCTGTTCGCGCAGTCCGCGGGCGTCAGCGGAATCGTCTTGACAAAGCTCGACGGAACCGCCCGCGGCGGCATCGCGCTTGCGATCGCGCGCGAGCTGGAACTGCCGGTCAAGCTGATCGGGATCGGCGAGCAGTTGGAGGACCTGCGTCCGTTCGATCCCGACGAGTTCGCGCGCGCGCTCGTCACTGAGCGATAATCAAGCGATGGGCTGGATCATTTGGGTGGTAGCCGCCTGTCTGCTCGGTGTGGGAGAGATGCACCAGGGCGGCTTCTACCTGGCCCCGTTCGCGCTCGGCGCGGGCCTGGCGGCGGTCGTCAGCCTGCTCGGAGTGGGCCTGCTGCTGAGCTCGCTGGTGTTCCTGCTCTCCTCGGGGATCGTGTTCGCCACGCTGCGCCCGGTCGCTCAGCGCCACCGTCGCCTGCCGCCCGCGATCCGCACCGGGGCGGCCGCGCTGGTCGGGCACAAGGCGATCGTGCTCGAGC
>JBOGXY010000198.1:0-15211 GCA_050696495.1 Solirubrobacteraceae bacterium | reverse complement strand
ATCGAGAACGTGCGCACCGCGCTTGCCAAGCGCGCCAAGACGCTGGCCGAGGCCCTACGCCGCGAGATCCCCGAGGCCAGCTTCGTCGAGCCCGAGGGCGGCTATTTCATGTGGGTGGAGCTGCCCGAGGGCACCGACGTCGCCCGCCTGTTCGAGCTGGCGGCCGAGATGGGCGTCGCGTTCGTGAAGGGCACCGACTTCCTTATCGAGGGAGGCGAGAACACGCTGCGTCTGGCCTATTCAGGCGTAACCCCAGAGCAGATCGACGAGGGTGTCGGCCGCCTGGCCGAGGCTCTGCGCTCAATAGGCTCCTGACGCGCTCGAGAGCCAAGCGAGACAAGGACGCAGGGAGCGAAGTGTACCGATCGACGATCGATGGGATCGCCGATCGGCCAGCACACGAGCGACCGAGGACGCAGTATCGCGCCGGCTATCGAACGCGTCAGCGCCCGTAGCGCTGGCCTAGGACCAACTGCTCCGGTAGGGCTGTACGCGGCGGCGGCGAGGGCTCGGCCTGGACCGAAACGGTCTCGGCAACGCTCGGGGTGAGCGCCACCCGTTCGCCGTCGGCCGACTCCACGACGACCTGCTCCTCATCATGCTCGGCAAGCGTGCCTTCCATCCCCGGCTCGATGCCTGAGGCCTTCAGGTAGCGCAGCAGATCCTCGGCCTCGTTCTCGAAGCGCAGGATGCGCACCTTCGCGCCGACCTGCACATCCGCGAGCGGTACGCCTGCCAACCTGGCGCCGGCGACGATCGGGTGGCCGTGCGGACAGGTCTTGGCATCGCCGATCGCGGCCAGCATCCGCTCCTCCAGCACCGGCGACATCGCGTGCTCCAGGCGCTCGGCCTCCTCGTGCACCTCATCCCAGGGGATGCCCAGCACGTCGGTGAGAAAGCGCTCGATCAGGCGGTGGCGGCGGACGACCGACTCGGCGTGCTCGACACCCGAATCGGTGAAGGAGATCGCTCGGTCAGAACCGCGCGTGATGTAGCCGTCGCTTTCCAGGCGCCCGACCATCTCGTGAACGGTGGGGGCGGAGACCTGCATCGCGCGGGCGACGTTGGCAGCCGTCAACGGTAGCGACGCCTCGTGCAGCCAGAAGAGGATCTGCAGGTACTCCTCCTCGGCGACCGTCGCGGTGCTGCTCGCCTGCTCGCTCATCGACTGAGCCTACCGGCTCGCCCTGGCTCACCGAAGGACCGACAGCCCTCAGCGTGAGATCAGCTTGCCAGCTGGTCGAATGTGCACTCGCGCGACGCCTTGTCATCGCGCCAACGCTTCAGCTTGGCGCCATGACGAATGCGCCCGGCAGAGACGTGATCGAAGTCGATCTCGACCACCAGCTCGGGACGCAGCGCCACCCACTCCAGGTTGCGATCGGCGCTCCAACGGCTCGGATCGGCCGACCCGCGCTCGCCCGTCTCATACGGCGCGAGCGTTCCCACCAGCTCGCGCTTGGCCTTGGCCGTCAGCCCCGAGCAATGCCCGACCACGCGCAAGTTCTCGCCGTCGTAGAGAGCGAGGATCAATGCGCCGACGGTGTTCTGCACCTTACCCGGGCGCCAACCGGCCACGACGGCGTCGATCGTGCGCACGCGCTTGACCTTCACCATCCCCTTTCGCTCGCCCGGCCTGTATGGCGCCGAGCGCTCCTTGGCGATCGCGCCCTCGGCGGTGCGCAGCCACAGCTCGGCCTCCTCGATCGAGCCGACCGAGCGCATCAACTCGACGGGCGCATGGGCGAACGCGTCGGTCTCGATCAGTCGCTCGAGCCGCGCGCGACGCTCGCGGAACGGGCGCTCGAGCAGCGAGTCGTCCTCGAGGGCAAGCAGGTCGAAGGCTACGTACACGCCCGGGGTCTCGCGCGAGAGCAGCTCGATTCGCGAGGCGGCCGGGTGGATGCGCTGACCGATCGCATCGAAGTCCTCGTGTCCGTCGGTGTCGCGTACGACGATCTCTCCGTCGAGCACGTAGCGGCCGGGCGGGAACACCAGCTCGGGGAAGTAGCGGTGAAGGGGCTTCCCGTTGCGCGACTGCAGGAACACCTCATCGCCGTCCACGAAGGCGATGCAGCGAAAGCCATCGAGCTTGACCTCATAGACGTAGTCCTCGCCCTCGGGAAGCGCCTTGCGCGAGAGCGCAAGCTCGGGCGAGAGCGGCGGCGAGAGCGGAAGGGTCATGCGTGCTCATCCTGACGGACGGCGAGCCGACGTGTCCGCGCCCGCGAGCGTCCGCTCACCGCTGCTTGGCCCGGCTCGGCTGAACCCGGCGCGGCTCGCCGGTCTGCTTGCGAAAGTGCGGCGGCCACGGAGCGTCGCCGAGCCCCTCGCGCTCGTCGCGCGCGGCCAGCTCCAGCAGTCCCTCAAGCGACCCGGGCTCCTCGTCGATTCTCTCGCTGGGGTCGCCGCGCTCACGCAGGCGTTTGGGCACCGTGTCGATGCGCAGCTCGGCCGGCTCGACGTCGGCGACCTCATCCCACTCAAGCGGACAGGAGACGCGGGCGTCGGCGACCGCGCGCGCCGAGTAGGCCGAGGCGACGGTGCGGTCGCGGGCGTTCTGGTTGTAGTCGATGAACACCCCCTTGCGTTCCTCCTTCCACCACTTCGAGGTGGCATCGCCCGGCATCCGCCGCTCCACCTCGCGCGCGAGCGCGAGCGCGGCGCGGCGCACCTCGGAGAAGTCGTGCTCGGCCAGCACCCGCACGAACACATGGATGCCGCGCGAGCCCGATGTCTTGGGAAAGCCCAGCAGGCTGTGAGCGTCGAGCACCTCGCGCACGCACAGCGCCACGCGGCGAACCTGCTCGAAAGTGACCCCCGGTCCCGGGTCCAGATCGATGCGCAGCTCGTCGGGATGGTCGAGGTCGGCGCGCCGCACCGCCCATGGGTTCCAGTCGATCACGCCGAGGTTCACGCCCCAGATGAGATGGGCGACATCGTTTGGAACCAGCTCACGCGCGCTGCGACCGCTCGGGAACGTCACCGTCGCGCTCTCCAACCACTCGGGAGCGCCGTTGGGAATCCGCTTTTGAAAGAACGGCTTGCCCTGCACGCCGTCGACCCAGCGCTTCATCACGGTCGGGCGCTCGCGCAGATGGCGCACCACCGCCTGCTCGCAGTCGATGTAGTAGCTGACCAGGTCGAGCTTTGTGAAACCCGACTCGGGGAAGTACAGCTTGTTCGGTTTGGAGACGCGCAGCTCGTGCCCGCACAACTCCAGAACGACGGGCTCGCCTTCGTCGGTATCGCTCTTCTTGGAGGCCACGCCTGTAAGGATGCCCGACCGTGATCTCGAAAACCGTGCTCGTGCTCGCGGAGCCCTTCGGCGCCGGCCTGGACGGGAAGCGTGTCGCAAGCGCGCTGGCCCGTGGGCTGAGCGCCGCAGGGCAACTCGAGTGCGACTGTTGCCAGCTGGGAAAGGACTCGGATACCCGCAAACGAGCCGCCGCTCTGCTCGACGAATGCGACTTCGATCGGCGCATGCGCGCGGCGCGGGCCGTGGTGATCGCCCGCGAGCACCTGGACGACCGCTCGCTGGCCGGCAGCGTCGCCTTCGAGGCGGCGACCCGCGCACGTCAGGGCGGCGTGCCGGCATACGCGGTGAGCGCCCGCGACGAGCTCGACCCGTTCGAGGCGCGGATCCTCGACCTGCAGGTGGTGCTCCAGGCCGCGGACACGCGAGCGCTCAGCGCGGCGGGCCGCAGACTTGCCACGATCGTGTAACGACGGACCCGGCGCCTCGGTCGTCTTGGGGGCCGCGGAAGGCGTGGGAAGGACCGCCACGGTCAAATCTCGCTCTTTCGCCGCCGCTGGCAAAGTAGCGGTATAGGAGCATATGCTAGGGTTCCGCGCTTCACGTGGTCCCCGCTACGTTCGAGTAGCGCGGCCGTTTCAAGTAGTTCCGCGCACCTACCAAGCTATTTCTCATCAGTAAGGAACAAAAATATGGGAACCGTACTCGTACCTGTTGTCGATCAAGGCGAGCGTCGGCAAGTCATGAGTCCCGCCGCCAAGATTGCGCTCGACGACCTGCAGGAAGCTCGGCGGGACCCGCTCATCAAAAACCTTCTCAAAGAGGCCATAGCCGAGGGAGAGCGCGTCAAGCGCGAAGGCCGTAGGCACTGGTAGTCCCGCGCCCTGATTCTGAGCACCTGTAGTCAAGTCGACTCGGAACCTAGGGCGTCCTCCTTGAGCCACGCAGTGGCCGCGCGACCGGCTGCCGTGTCAAGAGACTCGAACTCCCTCACTCCCCGCGCTATGTCCTCGTACACGGGACTCTCGGCATTGGCCGGCGTCCACTGATACCAGTCCTCGTCGTGACTGTCAGCCACGTGTTCCTCCTCCTGGGTGCACTCGACAATGATATGACCAGTGGCGGCGGCATCGTCAACCAGCATACCCAGAGACGGCGCTCCGGACGCCTCATATGCCCGCCTATCGGTGATTCACATCGCTGATCTGCGCTCATCCCGCAAACGCCGATGGGGCCTACACGCGGCGTTACCCGCGAGCCTCCCGTGACCGGTGAGGCGTACCATCGCGTCCCCAATGCCGTTGGACCCAGAGATCGACTGGCACAAGCTCACCGTCGACGGACGAGAGCTCGAGCAACTCACGCGCGATTTGCTGAGCTCGCTCGGGTATCGTTCCGCGTGGTCAGGCCAGGGTCCCGATGGCGGCCGCGATCTGACTGCCGAAGAGCCTGGTGCTGCGGACTTTGGCGGTTTCACTCGCAAGTGGCTCGTCTCCTGCAAGCACAATGCTGTCAGTGGCAAAGCTGTCAGCTATGACGACATCGGGGATGTCCCGGGTAGGCTAACTCAACACGGATGTCACGGTTTCCTGTTGGTATGCACAACCCACCCAAGTTCAGGGCTCGTCGACGCATTTCAAGGTTGGAAAGACAACACCTCCTATCTCTTCCACTGCTGGGACGAGCCCACCCTTCGGCTCCTGCTTCGAAGGCCAGAGGCGACGCAGGTGAGAACGACGTATTTCCCTAACATTGCCAGCGCTGCCGTCACCTCGACGGGTCGCGACAGCTTGGGTGCGCCAACCTCCACTCCAGATTTCTCGGAGCTCCGCAGCACGGCAACCGCCCAACAGCGCCTGTCCTACATCGAGGGTCCCGGGATCGCTTTCTATTTCGAGACCCGTGGCCGCGAGGGATCGGATGACGGCTTGTCTCACGGGGACGCATTCGCGCTCGCATGGGAGCACCTGCTCGCCGAGCTGCCGCACTTGCAATGGGCTATACGCGGAGTGTTCTACGACGACAAGCACAGCTCATACTCGTGGCGGGTGGACGTTATCCCAACCTCCTCCGAGCAATACCCGGATGCGAGGGTGCTCCAGGAGCGACTGTCACGAGTGCTTGTCAGGTCCGGACGTTGGGGAGGGCAATGGCACGATTTCGAGATCCGCCGCCAGCGACAGGGCGTCCTATCGTTGATAACTCCACGGTCCGCCAATGAGGCCGACCTGAGTTTGCTCATCGGGTGGGAGGATCGCCTCCAATAGGTCCGCTCCCTCATCCCGAATGGTCCTCAAGAGGGAGCGCGTCCGCCTATTACCCGGGACGACTGCGGAAATGTGCGCTGTTGACGTTCCGTCGGTGCGAGCGCTACTGTCCACTGCTATGCACGACGTAGCAGTCGATGCACCGCCTTTGGGGGGCACACATCCGCCGGCCGGGCCGGCGCCCGCCGCCGTGGGTGGAGATTTTGAAATCGTCCCGCGCGCGGGTCTGCCGCTGGTCGCGATCGTGCTCGGGCTGTTGATCGCCGGGATCGCTGTCGACGAACTGTGGCCGCTCACCTTCCTGCACGTCGTCGGCGGAGCCGCCTGGACGATCATCGACCTGTTCCTCGGCTTCGTGCTCGGACCGATCCTGGGGCGCCTTTCGATCCCGGCGCGGATCGAGTTCACCAAGAGATTGATGCCGAAGATGGTGCTGCTGATGCCGACGCTCGTGACCGTCACGCTGGCCGCCGGCTGGCAGCTTGGCAACCATATGGGCACAGTCGACTCCAGCTTCGCGCTGCACGGCTGGGTCGTGGCCAGCTTCATCGTCGTCGGCGTGATGGCGGTGATCGCGCTCGGGCTACTCGAGCCGGCGAACATCGCGGTGCTGGTCGAGCTGAAGAAGCCACAGCCGAACCCGGCCGTGATCGAGAAGCTGATGAAGCGTTTCATCTACACGGCCGGCGCCACCGGCCTGATGCAGATCGCGACGCTCGTGATCATGACCAAGCTGGCGTCCTCGTGAGCGCCGTCGCCGAGCCTGGCGCGCGGTCGCCGTCGCCGCATGGCGGCACAGGCGAGCGCTCGCTGCCGCCGGTCACGCCGCTTGCGATGACCTCGCTGGCGCTGATCGTCGCGGGCGGGATCTACCTCTCAGCCCACATCCCCAAACACGTGCCGCTGACCCCCGCGATCGTGCTGCTGGCGGCCTCAGCCCTGCTGCTGATCGCAAATCTGCTGCTGCTCTACCGCGTCGAGGGCTTCCCCTGGAGGCGCTTCTTCGATGTCGCCAAGTGGGCACTGCTCGGCTACGCGATCATCGCGGGCATGATCGAGTACGCGTTCCTGCGCAACCACCTCAAAGGGGGAGCCTTGGTAGTGCTCTCGCTCTCGCTGGTCGTATTCGCGGTGCACGTGCCCGTGCTGATCGGCTTCACCGTGGCGCGCTTCTACAAACCAGAGACGGAACTCGCGCCGCGCGCGGTCTGAGCGTCGCCGATCTGCCGCGTCCGTTCTTGCCAGCGGCCGCTCACAGGAAGCACTTCCCCTCGCCGCGATAGGTCGGCGCCTGCTCGATCACGCGATCGCCCTCGATCAGGTACAAGCGGTCGAAGCGCTCACACAGCTCGCCCGCCTTGGCGTGGCGAAACCAGACGCGATCGCCGACGCGCAGGTCACGGGCTGCGTGACCCAGCAGCGGCGTCTGCACCTCGCCGGCCCCCTCCTGGGCGTCGAGCCTCAGCCCCGTCGGCAGAAACGGCTGTGGCAACCGAGCGGCGTCGGCGGGGCCCGAGGCCAAGTAGCCGCCGCCGAGCACGGTTGCGACGCTACGAGCCGGCTTGCGCACCACCGGCAGCGCGAACAGCGCCGCCGGCTCGGGCGCGAAAGCACGGTAGGCGTCAAACAGCGCCGGCCCATACAGGCCGGAGCCGGCGGCGATCTCGGTGACAGCCGGCTCGGAGGAGGTCATCTGCAAACTGCCGGTGCCGCCGCCGTTGACGAAGCGAAGCGGCGCCTGCCCGCTCTCGCTCAACACGGCTTGCACCGCCGTGACCGCCGCCGCTCGGCGCGGCGCCAACTCTCGGGCGGAGCGCCGTTGCAGAGCACGGATTGCGACGCCGCGCCCGCGGCCGTTCGCCGGAGCGTCGCCGAGACCGGCGATCTGTGCCTCGTAGGCCATCATCCCGACGAGCCTCACACGCTCGCGCCCGACAATCTCACGCGCGAGCGTCGCCGCCTGCTCGGAGGTGTGCACGGGAGAGCGCTTGGCCCCGATCTTCACGCGCCCGCCGGCCAGCCACAGTCCGGCATCCAGGTCGATGCAGACATCCACTGGCTTCTGCGCGGCGCTTTCGATCAGATCTAGCTGCGCGGGACTGTCGACCATCACGGCAATCCGGTCTGTATCGGCTCGCTCGCCGAGCGCGCGCAGCGCTACCCGATCGACGCTCGGGTAGGCGACGACGATGTCCCGGAAGCCCGCGTCGGCCAGCCACAAAGCCTCTGGCAACGTGAACGCAAGCGTTCCGCTGAACCCCTCGCCGGCGAGCACTCGCTCCTGCAGCGCCCGGCAGCGCAGCGACTTGCTCGCCAGCCGGATCGGCTTGCCGGCCGCACGCCGGCGCATGTCGGCGGCGTTGCGCCAGAAGGCCTCGAGATCGACAAGCGCAAACGGCGGCTCGAGTTCGGCCGTGGCGACTTCAAGGCGTGCCCGCAGACCCTCGCTCCGGTCCGCCCGTCCCGCGGGCGCCGGGTTCTGAGCGCGCACCATCACGCGGCGGTTCGCACACCGACAGGCCCGAGCACTCGATCGGTCCAAGCGTTGGCGAACCTGCCGCCGGGATCGAGCCTGGCGCGGATCGCCTGAAAGGCATCCCACTCGGGGTAGCGCGGGCGCAGCGTTGCCTCCGTCTGGAAGTGGCGCTTGCCCCAGTGTGGTCGCCCGCCCAGGTCATAGAAGATCTGCTCGACCGCCTCGAAATACGGGCGCCACTTCATGCCGCGGTACATGTGCACCGCGACGAATCCGCTCTCGCGTCCGTAGGCGGTGCTGAGCATCGCGTCGTCGGGGGCGACCGTGCGCACCTCGATCGGAAACGGCACCGCGAACCCGCGCCGCTCGATCAGCTCCATCACCGCTCGCACCGCCTCGGGCGTGCGCTCGCGCGGCAGCGAGTACTCCATCTCGGTGAAGCGCACCAGTCGCGGGCTGGCGAAGATGCGATCGGAGCGATCGACGCGCTTGGAGGTCCCGGCCACCTTCGTCACGAGTCGGTTGATCCGCGGGATCTGGCTCGGCAGCGCGCGGCCGAGCGCGCAGAACGCGCCAAAGGCATGGTTGGTGAGCAGCACGTCATTGAGCCAGGCGGCCGTCTTGGCGCGCGGGCGCGGCGGCTCGTCTGTCCGGTTGTTGGTCCGCGTCAGCGCCGTGTCGCAGTGCGGGAAGACGAAGAACTCGAAGTGATCGTTGGCGGCGGCCAGCTCCTCGAAGCGATCGAGTGTCCGCGCCAGCGGCGCCGGCGCGTCGACGCCGCGCAGCGTGAACGCCGGCACGCAGCGCAGCGTCACCTCCGCGACGACCCCGAGCGCGCCGAGCCCGACTCGCGCGGCGCGCAGCAACTCGGGATCGCTGTCGGCCGAGCAGCGCAGCGTCGAGCAGTCCGCGAGCACCAGGGTGAGCTCTGCGACCTGCGAGGGGATGTTGCGAAGCGAAGCGCCGGTGCCGTGCGTGGCCGTCGAGATGGCGCCGGCGATGCTCTGCACGTCGATGTCCCCGAGGTTCTCGAGCGCCAGCCCGTGCTCCGCCAGCGCCGCGCTCAAGGCCGCAATCGTGATCCCACCCTGCACGCGAACGAGACCTGACTCGCGGTCGATGTCGAGCACCTCGCCGAAGCGCTCAAGCGAGATCAGCATCCCCTCGCTGCAGGCGATGTCGCTGAAGGAGTGCCCGGCTCCCGCGACGCGCACCCGCCAATCCTCACTCGCGGCCCGGCCGAGCGCGGCGGCGATCCGCTCGATCGAATCGGGACGCACGATCGCCCGCGGAGTGCAGCCTTCGTCGCCGGCCCAGTTCTTCCAGTCCCCGCCGGCTGTGTGTCTGTCGCTAGGCTCGCCCATCAGATGACCCCGGCCGAGCCTACTCCCAGCGGCGCGCCCTCGTCGGCCCAGACGCCGCCACAGCCGGCAAGCGCGCCGCGTCCGCCGCGCACTCGCTCGCTGCCAAGCCCGGTAGCCAAGCGCGCGACGGTGATCGGCGCCGGCTCCTTCGGCACGGCGCTGGCGGTGCTGCTCACGCGCGCCGGGCTGCGCACGACGCTGCAAACGCGCACGGCGGAGCAGGCCGCGCTGCTTGACCGCGAGCGCGAGAACAAGACCTACCTGCCGGGCGTCGAGTTGCCGACACCCTTGCGTATCGAGCCGGTCTCCGCCGGCGTCGGCCGTGCCGACTACGTCTTCCTGGCCGTCCCCTCACGCGGTCTTGGCGCCGCCATCGCGGCTCTCTCCAAGGGTGAGTTGGGGCGACGCACGGCGGTCGTCTCCGTCGCCAAGGGCCTAGTCCCGCCCGACGGGCGCGCCCCCACAGCTCTGCTTGCAAGCCTGTTCGGCGCGCACCGCGTCGCCTGTGTCGGCGGTCCGGCCCACGCGCAGGAGATGGTCCGCTTCGGTGCCGGCTTGGTGCTTGCCAGCGCAGATGAGGAGTTGGCGCGCACCCTTGCGCAGATGTTCACTCGCGCAGGCGTGGTCTGCGAGCAGTCCAACGATCCAATCGGCGTGGAGTTGGCCGGAGCGGCAAAGAACGCCGCGGCGCTTGCCGCCGGCGCCACCGAGGCCCAAGGCGCCAACGCCGCCGGCGCGGCGGCCGGGCATATCTTCGCCGAGGTGTGGCGCTACGCCGAGTCACTAGGTGCGCGCCCGGAGTCGCTGATCGGGTTGGCCGGCGTCGGCGACCTGCTGGCCACCGCGCTCGCGCGCGAGTCGCGCAACCGTCGCGCCGGCGAACTGCTTGCGCAAGGCGTGCCGGCGGCCGAGATCCCTTCGCGCATCGGCCAGGCGGTCGAGGCGCTGGAGTGGGTGCCGCTGCTCGCGCGCACACTCGAGCAGGCAGGCGTGGAGGCGCCGGTGACGGGCGCGCTCGGCCGGCTGATAGCGGGTGAGCTGCCGCTCGAGAGCTGGGTCGCACTCGTGCGCACGACCGTGCCACCACCGGCGCTCTGGCGCCGCCGGCCTCAGCCGGGCTTCTGGCGCCGCGTATGGCGGCGGATCGGCGGATCGCGCTGAGGTGGGCGCGACCAGTGCGGCGTGTGTGCCAGACCGTCAGCCGCTGACGAGTGTGCTGAGCACGGCCTCGTAGACGCCGGCGCCGTGGCCGTCCTGGGCGATCCTCACGTTCTCGTGACGCGCGGCCGCCTCGCGGATCGACGGGTCGCGCTCGACGGCGTTACCGACCAGCCAGAAGCTGCCGACGTGCGCGGCGCAGGCTAGATCCTCGCGGGAGTCGCCGACGGCGAACGTCTCCTCGCGCGCGTAGCCGCGGACCCGCATATGGAAGGCCACGGCGCTCGCCTTCGATGCCCCCACTGGAACCAGGTGGTAGCCGCGCACGTGCGGCAACTCCGCCAGCGCTGAAGAGCGGCGCTGCACGACGCCGTTGTCGATCAGGCGCAGATTGCCGTGACCGTTTGCGGCGAGCAGCTCATCGACCTCGGCGGCCTCCACCAGGCCGCGGAACAGGTGTGAGACCTCGCGATCGACATGCCAGGGCTCGTGGTACTCGAGCCGTCCCTGGTAGTGCTCGAGCAGCAGCGCCGGCGCGCCCGAGTCTTCGATCTGTCGGGCGATCGTAAGCTCGCCCGGGCGCATCTCGCCGGTCAGCCAATGCTCCTCGCCGCCGGCGGGAGCGGTGGGGCGCACGCCACCTGCGCTGCCGGGCTCGGCGACCGTGCCCGGACCGAGCGAGCCGGCGCCGAGCACCACGCAGGCGCCCGCCTCGAAGATGTAGGAGCTCTGGCCGAACAGGCGTGCGTCCTCTGCCACGGGAATGCTGCGCCGGCCTGACATCAACACGATCTCCACATCAGCGCGCAGACATGCCTCGATAGCACGCACGCCCTTGATCGAGATGTTGCCCTCACCGTCATGCAGAAGCGAGGCCGCCCGTCCGAGCAGGGTGCCGTCGAGATCGATGTACAGGCAGCGGATGCTCATCGGCCCGAGACGCCGGCCAGCGGCGGGCGCTGCTCCGGCAGGTCGGTCACTTCTGGAAACGTGCCGTCGTGCAGCCGGGCAAGCATCGTCGCGAGGATCGTCCTCGCCATCTCGCTGAGCGCCGACAGCGGCTGGTGGCGGTTGTGGTGGACGTCCAGATCGACTTGGGCGATAGCGTCAAGACCGGCAACACGCCAAACATCGATCAGCATCGCGATCTCCACGCCATAGCCGGTCGCGAACGGCACCGCTTCCAGCAGCTCCCGTGTCGCGGCGACCTCACCGGCCAGCGGTTGACGCACGGCTGAGAGATCCGGATAGAGCAGCGAGAGCGCCGGACGGGCCAGCAGGTGGTTGACCCTGCCGCCGCCCTCGGGCAGCGAGACGCCGTCCTGCTCGAACGGGCGCCGGTAGTAGGCCTTGACGAAACTCACGTTCCGCTCGCACACGAGCGGGCCGAGCAGGCCGGCCGCGAAGTGCTCTGAGAACCCCTCGCTGTCGGCGTCCAGGAAGACGATCAGCTCACCGGAGAGGACCGGCAGCGCGCGCCACATCGCATCGCCCTTGCCGAGCACCGGGCCGAGCTCGCTCGCCAGCTCATCCTCCTGCAGGACGCGAGCGCCGGCCCGCTGGGCGATCTGGGCGGTGCCGTCGCGCGAGGCGGCGTCCACGACGACGATCTCATCGATCGCGCCAAGCTCGCGCAGGCGCGAGAGCGTCGTGACGGTCTCGCCGACCGTCCCGGCGCAGTCGCGGGCGGGCAGGCACACCGACACGCTGCGCGTGCGCTCGGCCGCTATCCGCCGTGGCGGGTAGAGCGAATGATGGAAGGTGCGCTCTCGCGCCCACTGCTCGGCCGCCGGACTGCTCATCGCGCCCTACTATCGCAAGCCCATGAAGTCTGAGAACACCCGTCCCCTCAATTCCAATCCCGTTCGGGATAGGAATTAGCGGTTGAGGAGATGAAGGAGAGGACGATCGAGCCGTGGACGGGACTGCTCGAGCAGGGGCGCGAGGACGGGCGCCTGGTGCGCGAGGCGCGCGAAGGGCCCGGGCGCGCGCGGCTCGTGGACATACCCAGGGAGCTGCATCCGGAAGTCCTGGCCGGACTGGAGCGCGCCGGGATTGAGCGGCTGTACACGCACCAGGCCGAGGCGCTTCGCAGCGCCTGGGAGCGCACGACGATCGTCACCACCGGCACCGCCTCGGGCAAGTCGCTGTGCTTCAACCTGCCGACGCTCGATGCGCTCTGTGCCGACGCCTTTGCCCGCGCGCTGTACCTGTATCCGACCAAGGCGCTCTCCCAAGACCAGGCTCGCGCGCTCGGCGTCTTCGGACTGAGCAAGCACGTGCGCCCGGCCATCTACGACGGCGACACACCGCGCGAGGCGCGCGCGGACATCCGTCGCAAGGCCAATGTCGTGCTCACCAACCCCGACATGCTGCACGTCGGCATCCTGCCCAACCACGCCGCCTGGGAGCGCCTGTTCAGCCAGTTGCGCGTCGTCGTGATCGACGAGGCGCACGTCTACCGTGGCGTGTTCGGCTCGCACGTGGCAAACGTCCTGCGCCGGCTGCTGCGGATCGCGGCCGCCTACGGCAGCGACGTACGGGTGCTGCTCGCCTCGGCGACGATCGCCAACCCGGTCGAGCTGGCCGAGCGGTTGACCGGATTGGAGGACATCGGACTGGTCGATGACGACGGGTCGCCGACTCCGCGCCGGCAGATCGCGATGTGGAATCCGCCGCTGACCGACGAGGCGCTGGGCGCGCGCCGCTCCGCGCTCGGCGAGGCGTCGGAGTTGCTGTCGCGGCTCGTGCGCGAGGGCGGTCGCTGCATCTGCTTCATGAAGTCGCGCAAGGGGGTCGAGCTGCTGGCGCGACTGGTGAGCGAAGATCTGGCGCGCACCCATCCAGAGCTGGCCGAGCGGGTCGCCGCCTACCGCGCCGGCTACACCCCGCAGCAGCGCCGCGAGCTGGAGGGGCGGCTGACCAGCGGCGAGCTGCGCGCGGTGGTGACCACGGACGCGCTCGAACTGGGGATCGACATCGGCGAGCTTGACGCCGCGGTCGTCGTCACCTTCCCCGGCACGGTTGCCGCCCTGCGCCAGATGTGGGGACGCGCCGGGCGGCGCGGCAAGGGGGTCGCGGTCTATGTCGCCGGTGAGGACGCCCTCGACCAGTTCTTCTGCCGTCACCCCGAAGAGTTCCTGGAGCGGCCTGTGGAGGCCGCGATCCTCGACCACGAGAGCCCGCAGATATTCCAAGCTCACCTGCTGTGCGCCGCCCACGAGGGACCGCTTGAGCCCGCGGACTGCGAGTTCCTGGGACCGCGCTGGGAGGCACACGCCGAGGCGCTGGTGGGCGCGGGACTGCTGCGCAAGCGCACCACCAAGCAGGGACACGAGGCCTACGTTCTGCGCCGAGCCTCCGACTACCCAGCCGGCAACGTCTCGCTGCGCTCCTCCTCACCCGACTCGTTCGCGATCGTCGATGTGTCCTCCGGCGAGCTGCTCGGGCAGACCGAGGCCGCGCGCGCACACTCGACCGTGCACGACGGCGCGATCTACCTGCACATGGGCCGCTCCTATGAGGTGCGCGAACTCGATCTGGAGAACCGCCGCGCGTTGGTCGCCCCCTTCGACGGTGACTGGTACACCCAGCCAAAGCGCGAGACCGACACCAACATCGAGCGGCTGCTCGACCGACGCGAGACGCTCGGCGTGACGCTGTCCTTCGGCGAGGTCAGCGTCACCGAGACGGTGCTCGGCTACCAGCGCAAGCGCCTGTCCGACCACGCGCAGGTGGATCTGGTGATGCTCGACCTGCCGCAAACCTCGTTTGTGACACAGGCGCTGTGGTTCGAGCTGGACGGCGCCACCCTGACAGGCCTCGATCCGGCCGGCGAGGGCGTCATTCCGATGGACGCGCTGCTCGGCTCGCTACACGCCGCCGAGCACGGCCAGATCGCCGTATTGCCGCTGATCGCGATGTGCGACCGCTGGGACATCGGCGGCCTCTCCACGAACGCTCATCCGCAGACGGGCGGCCCGACGATCTTCATCTACGACGGCCACCCCGGCGGCATCGGCATCACCCGCCTGGCCTACCAGCGCTTCGAGGAGCTCTGCCGCGACGCCCACCGCCTGATCTCCGAGTGCCCTTGCAAGAGCGGCTGCCCCTCGTGCGTGCAGTCGCCGAAGTGCGGCAACCTCAACGAACCGCTGTCAAAGGCGGGAGCGCGAGTTGTGCTGGAAGGGATGCTGGCCGCGACTGCCGGCGCGTCCGTCTGACCCGACGGCGAACGCCAGACCTCCGCGGCCTACCCTCGATTCCCCGCCGCGATCTTCTTCAGGTCGATCGTCGCGTCATACAGCTTCGGATCGACGCCGTGCTCCAGCGCCACCTCGCGTAGCGGGCGACCGGACTCGGTTGCGACTTTGACGATCGCGGTGCCCTTGTCGTAGCCGATCGCGCTGTTCAGCGCCGTCGCCACCGCCAGCGTCGCGCCGGCTGATGCCGCGCAGCCCGCCTTGTTGGGCTTGATTCCGTCCACGCACTTCTCGGCGAACACGCGCGAAGTGTTTGTCAGCAGCGTCAGCGACGCCAGCAGGTTGCGCGCGATCAGCGGGATGCGCACGTTCAGCTCGAACTGGCCCTGCAGGCCGCCGACCGTTATCGCCGTGTCGTTGCCGATCACCTGCGCGGACACCTGCAGGACGACCTCGGGAATCACCGGGTTCACCTTGCCGGGCATGAT
>JBOGXY010000197.1:0-5372 GCA_050696495.1 Solirubrobacteraceae bacterium | reverse complement strand
GGCACGACCCGTCCCCCCTCAGAGCTCGGTTACCAACAGTCTGTAACCGAGATCGATCTGCTCGCGCTCGACCAGATCCTGGTAGCGGTCCTCCCAGCGGCCGCTCTGGAGATCTTCGGCGAGCCCGTCCAGGCCGGCGAGCATCGCCTCTGAGTCCGTGAGATGGAAGGTCGAGATGCCGGCGCGGACACCCTTGTCCAGGTAGGCGCTAGGACGTCGCCAGTAGGCGCCGAGGAAGCCGTCCTCGCAGTCATGCGCGATCGGTACCGGGATGACCTTCACGTCCTCACCGAGCGCCGCGCTCTGCTCCTCAAGCGCCGGGAAGCGCTCGCTGTCGAGCCGGCCCAGGCGAGGCAGGTAGTCGCGCAGTAGCCAGAAGTGCTCGGCGTAGGAGCGGTCATAGGTGAAAATGACCACTCGCTCGCGCGCCACACGTCTTAGCTCCTGTACGCCGATGCGCCAGTCGGGCCAGTGGTGAAGCGCCATGCAGGCCATCGCGGCGTCCACGCAGTCAGAGGGCAGCGGCAGGCACTCGGCATAGCCTCTGATCGCTTCGGGGAGCTCCGGCGAGCGCTGCGCGATCATCTTCTTGGAGGGCTCGATCGGCAGCACCTCACGGTCGCACGGCTCATACGCGCCGGCGCCGGCGCCGACGTTTACGACCGAAGTGGCGTCGCCGAGCGCCGTATGTATCTGCTCGGCGATCCGCGGATCGGCACGCCTCGTAGTCGTATAGGCGGCGCCGATCTGTTCGTATACGGAAATTAGAAAGTCCTCTGCAGCGCACATGATCGGTTCGATCGGGCGGTCTCTCCGCCTCGCCTTTCCTTGGCCAGACCGCCTAAGGACGGTCGCTAGCAAATCGTCATCACGGCTTCCTACCGTCTCCAGGATACGTGTAAAAACGCAAAAAACGATCGCATACACTTGAAAATCGACACTAACTTCCCCGCAGCTTGCACAGAGATATGACTGCTCAGAGCCTTGTTCGCCGGCCCTTGCGGCGGACAGACAGCCGATCCAGTGCAATGCTTAAGCTCGATGCACAGCAGATCGACACGCGAGCCCGACGCGCCGGGGGAGACGCGCGGGCTCCTCGCACGAGCAAGGCAGGTCACGCTGACGCCGGCCCAGTACGCGATCGTCGCCTACTGCGCGCTGGCGGCGTTTACGTTGATCGTGCTCAGTGGGGCCGCGGTGCGGCTGAGCGGCTCGGGCCTTGGCTGTCCGCGCTGGCCGCGCTGCTACGGCAACGTCTACCCGCCGCTGAGCACCCACGCCCTGATCGAGTTCTCAAACCGCGTCCTCACCGTTCCGGTCACGATCGCCGCTTTCGCGGCGTTCTTGCCGGCCTTCCGTCGCCGCCCGTACCGCCGGGACCTGGCGCGCCTGAGCGCCCTGTTGCCGCTGGGGGTCCTCGCCCAGGCAGTGCTCGGCGGTCTGACCGTGCGCGGCGAGCTCGACTACGGCTGGGTGATGGCCCATTTCGCGCTTTCGATGTTGGTGTTGGCGGCCGCTGTGGCGCTGGCGTGGCGTGCGGCGCACGAGCCCGGATCGCGCCCCAGAAATAGCGACCGCACGCTCGCGTGGGCCGCTCGCGCCACAGTAGGGCTCGGTGCGCTTGCGATCTTCGCCGGTACCGCGGCCACCGCCGCGGGTCCACACGCGGGTGGATCGCCCGGGCAGCGGATCAACCGTCTGAACATCGACGGCAAGGGCACGATGGACTTCGTGATCCATCGCCACGGCGAGATCGCGTTCGTCTTCGGCCTTGCCGCTCTGCTGGTCTGGTGGCTTGCGCGCCGCTCACCCACGGCCGACCCGCTGCTGCGCCGCTCGAGCACCGTTGCCTGTGCGCTGATCGCCCTGCAGGGGCTGGTCGGCCTCGATCAATACAAGACGCACCTGCCCACCGAGCTTGTCTGGGTGCACGTCAGCCTGGCCTCGCTGACCTGGGTCGCGGTGCTCTGGAGCGCGTGCGCGGCTGGGCGCCTGCAGCCGCGCGCCGCCGGAAATAAGGGCGAAATTCGAGAAGATCCCCAGCAATCGGGCAAATACGTCCTTTCCACCCGTTAGCCTGGCCACAGCAACGACACTCGAGAAGGGAGTGCCATGACCAAGAACGAGCTGGCTGAAGGGGTCGCGCAACGGACGGGCCTGGCGGGAACACAGGCCCGCCAAGCGCTGGAGGCGGCGATCGAGGTGATCTCCGATGAGTTGGCAGGCGGTGGCGAAGTTGCGCTTGCCGGTTTCGGCAAGTTCAGCGTCAGTAACCGTGCAGCTCGGCAGGGTCGCAATCCGGCCACTGGCGAGACGATCAACATCGCTGCCAGCAAGGCGGCGAAATTCTCAGCCGCGAGCGCGCTCAAGAAGCGCTTGAACTAGCTCCCCGGAGGCGAATGGATTCCGATCAGCGGCGAGCCCGTCGTGAGGTGCGCAAGCGAGAGCTCGCGCGGCGAAGGGCACGGGGGCTCGCCGCGCTGGCCGCCGCGGTTGTGGCCGTGGTTCTCGTCGTGGTGGTGACGGCGGGCCGTTCCTCGAAATCGACGTCGGGTAGCGGGCCCCCCGTTGCAGAAAGTGCAACGGGGGCCGTCAAGGCTCATCGCGGTGGCGGCAGCTCTTCGACCACTGGGTCCGCGAGCTCAGGAGCCCGCTCGGGCAGCCAAGATGCGTTGGTGACGCCGGCACAGGCCGCGCGGCGCGTGGGCGGCGGTGCGTCGGTGCCGATCCTGATGTATCACGTGATCAACCCGCCACCGGCGGGGGCGAAATTCCCAGGGCTGTACGTGCCCTCCGAAGAGCTCGCCGAACAGATGGACGCGCTCGCGCACGCCGGCTTTCATGCCGTGACGATGGACCAGATGCTCGCCAACTGGACCCACGGCACCTCGCTCGGACCCGGCAAGCCGGTGGTCCTTAGCTTCGATAACGGCTACCAGTCGCAGCTGACCAACGCCGAGCCGATCCTGCGCCGTCACGGCTGGGTCGGCGTCGAGAACATCCAGCTGACGGGCCTGCCGCCCTCGCAGGGGGGTCTCAGCAGAGCGCAGGTGGCCGAACTCGTGGCCGACGGCTGGGAGCTCGACACCCAGGGGATCAGCCACGCCGATCTGATCGCTATCTCACCCACGGAGCTGCACGAACAGGTCTTTGTCGCCCGCGAACAGTTGCAGAGCCGCTATCACGTGCCGGTGATTTGGTTCTGCTACCCGTCCGGCCACTACGACCAGTCGGTCGTGGAAGCCGTCAAGTCCGCTGGTTTCGTGGGCTCGACCACGGTCGTGCCCGGTTGGGCATCGCCTGCCGGGGACTCCTACCGGCTGCCGCGCCTGCGCGTGCTTGGCGGAACCAGCGGCGCGGCCTTGGTCGCCCAGATCGAAGCGATCAGGTCGAATCCGGCGCCGCCCGCGTCTTACAGCGGCGCATGAGCGGCCCGATCGAGCCGAGAAGAGTCGCGGAGGCATGGGTGCCGCCGCGAGGCGAGCGCGGATCGATAGCATGCCGCCGATGAACCACGCACCCGGCTGGGGCTCCTGGAGCTTTGACCCGCTGGCGATCCTTGCGCTGATCGCCGCGTCCTACGTGTACGCGCGCATGTACCGCCGCGCTCGCGCCACAGCGCGTCCGGGTGCCGTGGGCGCGGGCCACTGGGTTCCCTACGCGGGCGGCATCGCCGCGCTTGCGATCGCGCTGCTCTCGCCGATCGAGGCGATCGGTGACGGCTGGCTGCTATCGGCGCACATGCTTCAGCACGTGCTGCTATCCGATCTCGCGCCGGCGCTGATCGTGCTGGGCCTGCGCTCGCCGGTGCTGCCGCTAGGCCTTGCGCGCCCCGCGCTGAAGGCTGTGGCCCCGGGTACCCGCTCAGGTCGTGTGCTCTCGACGCTCACCTCGCCATGGGTCGCCATCCCGCTGTGGGCGCTCGCCACCTGGGTGTGGGCGCTCCCGGCTATCTTCGACTTCGCCGCCCAGCACAGCGTCGTGCATGCCTTCGAGCACGCCACGCTCTTCTACACGGGCCTTGCGCTGTGGTGGCTGATCGTCGATCCGCTCCCGCGCGCTCACCTGCGCCCCAACAATCAGCGCCTTGCGTTGCTGGGCTTCACTCGCCTGGCCTCGGCCGCGGTTTGTGTGCCGCTGACGTGGATGACCAGTGTGCAATACCCGCTTTACGCGTCCGCCCCGCGCGGTTTCGGCCTCTCGCCGCTGGCCGATCAGCAGCTGGCGGGTGCGGGCATGTGCTTCATCGAGTTCCTGGTCTTCGGCATCGCCTTCGCGGCCGTCTTCATCAGCATGCTCGGCCGCGATGAGGCACGCGTGAGCGTGGCCGAGCAAGCTGCCGGGCATTAGCGCTCTTCTGCGAAGAGGTCCGCCGAAAAGCGTCGGCCCGCACACAAGGCGGGCCGACAGCGCTTACAACCGATTGATACTCAACCACAATGCTAACAGGCGAAGCGCTCGATCAATATCGGTCTGGCGGCCGAGCGCAGCGCTGATGAGTGCGCGCCTCGGTACATGATGGTGGTTACCTGCCCCGCGCCGTCAGATCCGATATTTGGCGGAAGGTGTGGGTATCGAACCCATCCGAGGAATCACCCCGAAAGCACGAGTATCAATCGGCTGTAGCGACCACGCTACTGCACCTTCCTGCACCGCATTGTACTCATCGCGGCGACGCCCGAGGACGTACCGGCGAACTCTCAACCGCAGCCGGTGTTGTTACCGCAACTGCTGCATGTGTAGCAAGAGCCTGTGCGCTGCATCATGCCTCCGCACTGGTTGCACGCCGGACCCAGGTCAAGGCCCTGTAGGCGAGCCGGCACGACCGGCGGGGAGTCGGTCAAGGCCGCGGTGGCGGCGACACCCTCGGACGACGCGCCTGCGCTTGCCTGCGGGCCCGAGGTATCGCTAGCCGTGAGCGACTGAGCGGCCTCCTGGGCGGCCTTGCGGGCGCGCACAGCAGGCGTGAGGATGCCGAGCTCCTCCTGGGCGTCGGTGTCAAGGAAGCGGCTGGCCAGCCAGCGCATGATGTAGTCGGGCATCGACTTGGCAAACGGAATCTCCGGGTTGCCGGTGATCCCCTCGGGCTCAAAGCGCATGTAGCTGAACTTCTGCACCAGCGTTTCAAGCGGCACGCCGTACTGCAGCGAGATCGAGATGGCCGTTGCGAACGAGTTCATCATCCCTCGCAGCGTCGATCCCTCCTTGCCGATGTCGGTCAGGAAGATCTCGCCGACCGAGCCGTCGTCGTACATGCCGGCGGTGATGTAGCCCTCGTGGCCGCCGAGCGAGAACTTGTGGGTGAGCGACTGCCGCTCGCGCGGCATGCGGCGGCGCTTGGGCCCGGCCTTCGCGACCGCCTCGGCGATCAG
>JBOGXY010000196.1:0-19722 GCA_050696495.1 Solirubrobacteraceae bacterium | reverse complement strand
ACGACCCGCTGGGGAGGCGGGCCGTTTCGGGGAGGAGGGATGCTGCTGTACTTCGGGTCGATCACCATGATGGAGCACCCGAACGAATGTTTGTGTGAGGTCGGTCACTATGGGTCATTCGGAGGGGGCACACGCGGCAAGAACGACAGCATGACCTCGCGACGGGCTCGGATGCCCTGCGACGTGCGCTCGATCAGATCCAGCTTCTCGAGCGCGTTGAGGTCGCGGGTCACGGTCTTGGTCTTCTTATCGGCGTAGGCCTGCGCCAACTGTGGGGTCAGCGTTGTGAGCTTGGCTCTGGGCACGAACTCGTCTGGTGGCAAAGAGAGCACGAGGTCGCGTTGGCGCCGCGCTGTCAGCGTTGGATCGGGAAACATCGAATGGACGTAGTTGACCCAGGTGGCCTGGACGATCAACTCGTGCACGTCGTTGAGTTGTTGTTGGAGCTCGTCGACAAACCCCTCGGCCGCGTAGGCAAGGAACGGAATCAGGTCTCCGCCCGACTTTGAGGCGTGGTCGAGTTGGCGGTAGTAGTTCGAGCGCGTCGCGTTGTAGTGGTTGGAGAGCAGGTGAGCGCCAACGGAGGGCACGCCCGAGGCAGCGAGAATGCCAAACTCGACGAGTCGGGCGGTGCGGCCGTTGCCGTCACCGAAGGGGTGGATCCAAGCGATGTAGACGTGCGCGATCGCCGCCTTGAGAAAGCCGTGCAAGAAGGCGGTGGCATCATCGTCGCCGTCACGACCGAAGGCTTCGCTGTTCAGCCAGTCGCACATCGCCTGGACCAGGAACTCGCAGTCCTCCGCGGGCGCCCCTTTGTAGACGACCCCGACGGCGATACCCGTCCTGCGGAACTCGCCCGGCAGCACATGGTCCTCGACAGTCAGGTTGCTGAGCACCTGCTTGTTTAGTTCGCGGAGCTTCTCGGGCGTGATCTTGAAAGGCGCGCCCGAATGGATCTCCACCTCGATGCCGGCAATCGCATCGATCACGTTTTCGAGCTCCTGTTGGAGATACTCCTGGCTCTGGGGCAGCTCGAGCTCTCCCTCAACCGCAGCGACCGCTTGCGCTTCGCTCAGGCTGTTCCCCTCGATCGCCGCGCTTGCCAGCGCGCCCTTGGCGAGATAGACCCGTTCCATCTTGCGAGCCAGGCCGGGTGGGAGCGGCGTCCTTGAGAGATGGCGACACTTGGAGTGCGCTTCGCCCACGTGATTCCAAAACGTCCAGGGAGCCTTTGTTAGGTCGAGCCTGAACGTGATCCACGGATGGGTCTCGATGTAGGCCCGTCTGATGTCCGTGGCAATGTCCTTTAGTTGGCTCATAAACGTCGCTTGTTTGCAGGGACTATCAGATTATAGCGTGATTTTTGACCCTTAATATGTCCATATGCATGGGCGTGCCGATGGGAGGGAGCTGGGGGCATTGCGCAAATGTCCGCAACTTGGGCAGCGGAGCGGATACCGTTCCCTGAGCATGCCGACCGCCCAGCGAAAGCAGCGCATCGACAGCCTCCTCGCCGAGCGGGGGGTGTTCGCTTCACGCTCGCGTGCCGCCGCCTCGGTGATGGCCGGCGAGGTGAGCGTTGGGCCCGAGCACCGGAAGGTGAGCAAGCCGGGGGAGATGGTGGCCGTCGATGCTGAGCTGTCGGTGCGCGAGCCGCCGCCGTACGTCTCGCGCGGCGGGGTCAAGCTTGCCAATGCGCTCGAGAGCTTCGGCCTCGATGTCGCCGGGCGGCGCGCGGTCGATGTCGGCGCTTCTACCGGGGGCTTTACAGACTGCCTGCTCAAGCGAGGCGCAAGCGAAGTCCTCACGGTGGACGTCGGCTATGGCGATCTCGACTACTCCCTGCGCTCGGACGCGCGCGTGACGGTGCTAGAGCGCACCAACGCGCGCACGCTCACACCCGAGATGCTCCCGTATGTGCCAGACCTGGCCGTCATCGACGTATCGTTCATCTCACTTGCCAAGGTGCTCCCCGCCGTGCTGGCCTGCCTGGCGCCGAGTTTCGATCTGCTGGCAATGGTCAAGCCGCAGTTCGAGGTTGGACGCGAGCGTGTCGGCAAGGGGGGTGTGGTGCGCTCGGCTGAGGATCGGCGCGCGGCCTTGATCGACGTGGGGGTGGCCGCGCAGGCGCTGGGCGCCGCGGTGCTCGGCTATGCCTCCTCGGGCCTGCCCGGCCCGAAGGGCAACCTGGAGAGCTTCGTATGGCTTGCGCAGGGGCCGCGCCCCGGCGCCGCAGCTGACCGTGATGAGATAGAGCGCATGGCGCGCGAGGTGGAGCCGTGAGTCCCCAGCGCACCGTCTCGGTGCTCACGCATTCGCGCCCGGCGCAGACCTCCGCGGCCTTGGAGACGCTGATCGAGACCGCCGCCGGCGCGGGCGTGACGTTGCGCTTTGACGCGCAGGAGACGGCCAAGCACGATCTTGCCGCGCGAGCCGGGTCAAACGAGCATGTGGTGCTCGGCGCCGAGGAGCAGCACCCTGTCGAGATGTGCGTCGTGCTCGGCGGCGACGGCACGATCCTGCGCGCGCTGCGCCGCTATGCCGGCAGCCCGACGCCGGTGTTCGCGGTCAACTTCGGCGACATCGGTTTCCTGGCGACGATCGAGCCCGACGATTTGGCCGCCGGCTTTCGCCGCGCGTTCGACGGCGACTTCGAGCTGCTGCACCTGCCGGCGATCGTGCTCGACGGCGTGGGGGGGGACATCGATGGAGGCGAGCGGGCCTTCAACGACGTCGCCATCCATCGCAAGGTCGGCGAGCGGGTGGCCGAGCTTGCCTACGTGCTCGACGGCGAAGAGCTCGGCAGCGTGCGCTGCGACGGCCTGGTCGTCGCCACCCCCGCCGGCTCCACCGGCTACAACCTGGCCAACGGCGGCCCGGTGATGGCCTGGGGAGTGGAGGGCTATGTGGTCTCCTTCATCGCGCCGCACTCGCTCACGGCCCGCACCTTGGTCGCGGCGCCGAGCGTTCGCCTGGAGATCTACAACCGCTCGCACGAGTCCCTGGACGTGTCGGTCGACGGCCGTCCGATCGGTGAGATCGCCCCCGGTGGGCGGATCGACGCGCGCTTCATCGACGACGCCGGCACGATCGCCCAGCTGCCGGGCTCCTCGTTTTACCGGCGCCTGCGCGAGAAGTTCGGTCGCCTGGCGCGCTGAGCGCCGCCGGCTCAAAGCGCCGCGGCTCAGAGCGAGCCGGATGCGCCCGACCGGCGCTCGTCGCTGTGCTGCTCCTGGCTTGCCGCCCGCTCGTCGGTGGTGTGCAGCGAAGCGATGAAGCCGTCGAGCTGTTCGCGTGAGAAGCGCCGCTGCCCGCCCGGCGTGCGGTAGCCGGTCAGGTAGCCGGCGTCGGTCCAGCGCCTGACGGTCGCAAGCGATACGCCCAGATAGCGCGCGGCCTGCGAACTCGTGAACACGAGCTGGCGGTCGGCTCCTGGATCGGGGGTGATGGCCATTTGGCGAACTCTCCTCTGCTGTCCAATTCTAGGTTGGCTCGGCGTGCCACGCGTAGCCGCGCCGAGACCTTCGCTGCTTACGGTTTCGGCGCTGTGCGGGCAAACCTTGAGCGTCCCGGAGCTTTGCGGACGTTTTGCCTCGGGAAACCGCCGGTCTCACTGCCTGTGCCGGACAGACGCAAATTCGGGCTAGCCGTAGCTTTGCGACGGAAAAACGCCTATCTGTGCGCTCTCTCACGCCACTTGACAGAGGCGTTTTGAGCGCGCCCTGGCACGCGCAGGCACCAAAAAGCCGTTTATAGCAGGGAAATTTACGGCGCGTGATCTCCGAGTCCTGCTCGCTGCAACGAGTCATGCAACTGCTTGGACGAAGTGGACAATCCGTCCAATCTCTATATTATTCTCCTCGAACCTACTCAATGCTCATCGTGCTTGGCTGAGGATGGAGGCCGTTGCACGCGTGGGCGCTGCCACGAGAGGAGCATGTAATGGGTTTCAAAGGCTGATCGCAGTTGCCGACGCGGCGCAGACCGCGTCAAGAAGTAGATGAGGACGTTGCCAGCGGCAACGTCCTCATCTGTTTAAGCCCAGGCGGCCCGTTCAGAGGCTGTTTCCTCGGTCAGCGCGCGGCGGGCTGCGCAAGCGCACGCGTGCGCCGCTCGAAGGCCAACTCGGCCTCGAACTCGGCGTCGTCACCGTGGGCGAACGTCACCGGACCGTCACGCTCGAGCATCGCGATGAAGGCGTCGACGATCTCAGCGTCGAGTTGACGGCCGGCGACGCGGCGCAGCTCGGAGATCGCGTCCTGCGGGGTCATCGGCGAGCGATAGGAATCGCGCGCCGTGAGCGTGTCATAGACGTTGCAGACCGACAGTATCCGCGAGGCGAGTGGGATCTCGTTGCCGATCAGGCCGGCCGGGTAGCCGCTGCCGTCGACATGCTCGTGGTGGTAGAGGATCGCGTCGGCCACGGGCCCATAGCCGTCCAAGCGCCCCACCAATGTTGCGCCCTCTTGGGGGTGGCGGCGTACAACCGCCCAGTCCTCGTCGGAGAGGATCTCGGCGTGCAGGATGCGATCGGGCAGTGCGAACTTGCCGATGTCGTGCAGCAGCCCGGCCGTATGGGCCAGATCTTGGTCGGCCTCGTCACATCCGAGCTCCCGAGCCAGCGCACGCGAGTAACGGGCGACCGCAGCCGCGTGGCGGGCCGTCATTCGATCTCTCAGGGCGAGCGTCTCGACCAGGGTCACGAGCACACCGAGTTGCATCGAGGCAAGCCTGACCGAACGTGCCTCCAGCTGCTCGGCGCGGTCCTCGGATCGCAACAGGGCCCGCGCCAAGTATTGGAAGATCGCCAGCACGAGCACGAGGCTGAGCAGCACGGGATATCCCATCTTCGTGTAGGCGACGGCGAGGATCACCGCCAGTACCGCGGCCGCCAGTTGGCCCGGAAGCACCGGCACGAGCACGGTGTGGACCTGATTGATCAGCGACTTGCCCTGCAGCACCCGCTTCTGAAGGGCTATCAGCGCAAAGTTGAGCAGGTTGGTGGTCACGAACACCCCGAAGACCACGAACGCGAACGTTGCCGTCTGGACGTGGGCGTGGCCCATCAGCAAGCGGCTGAGCAGCGCGCCGCAGACGAGATAGGCGGCGTAGGTGGCGGCATTGGATATGCAGACCGTGGGATCTGGCCGGCGCGAGATCGAGTCGGCGGCGATTGCGACGATCCCGATCGCCACTGCGGGGGCAGGCCCCAGCAGCGTCATCGCCAGTACAAGCGCCACAAAACCGGCGGAGACCTCCTGGCTTCCCATCGTGATCGTCAGCCACTCGCCCACGACGCTCAGCACGAGTAGAAGTAGGACGAGCTCGATCGGATGCCAATCCGCGGCGCGCGAGGTGAGCACGGCGGCGGCGACCGCCCCAGCGAGCAGCACCAGCTGACTCACCAGGTAGAGGCGTGAGAGATTTCGTTGTGTTAGGCGCATCATCTCTGGAGGGGACCCCCTGTCGTACTTAACGACCGACACCGCGCGGCACTTAAGGACATTTGGAGCTTTAGTGCTGCGAGCCCACCAGATCGGGCTCGGAGGCGATCGCCTCGGCAGGGTTCGCGCTGGATTGCAGGCCGCGGATGGGCAGTCGCATGAAGGCGATCGTCGTGAGGCTGGTGACGCCGCCTGCGACCGCCATCGCCGCGCGCGGCGATGCCAGCGCGGCGATGCTCCCTCCCAGCACGAAGCCGATGGCTGGACACAGCGCATTGAGCGAGCCCACAGCGCTCATCAGACGACCGTGTAGAGCGCCTGGAGCGAGCTGCTGGACGGCGCTGATCAGCGAGGGCCACTGGATTCCGTTGCCGATCCCGCCGATGACCGCGGCGGCGCACGCCAGCCCTATTGTGGGAGCCGCCGCGAAGCCGAGATAGGCCAGTCCGACGAGCAGCGTGCCACCCGTGAGCATCGGCCCCAGCGGCTTCCTCACGGCCCTGGCGAACACCACCGCTCCGAGTGCCGCCCCAAGTCCCCAGGTGGCGAGCAGCAGTCCATAGCCGAGCGCCCCCGCGTTCAGCGTCGACTTCGCATACACCACCTCGACCGGCTCGACCGAAGCGAAGAAAACAAGCGCTACCGCCTGGGTGAGAAGCACCGCGCGTAGAGCCGGCACGAGCCGTAGGTGCTCGACGACAGCCAACAGGCGCGTGCGTATCGAGTCGCCGCCGCTCTCCTGCACATACGTATGCACGCTTAGAAGAACCGTGGCGCACACGACAAACGTCGCGGCGTCGACCAGCAGTGCGGCGGGCCCACCGATCACGTGCACCAGCAGTCCGGCAAGAGCGGGCCCGGCCGCGAGGGCGCCCATGAACGCGAAGTTCAGTGCCGCTCCGGCTTGACGCTGAGCTGCGTCTCGCCGCGCCTGATCGGTGGCCGAGAGCACACGCGCCTCGCCGGCGCGCTCCCGCTCTGGACCGACGACCTCCTCGGCTGCCACGCGCGCCGCCGACGCCCTCACCAGGGCCGTCGCGGCGACCGCGACGATCCCGTCGACCGTCACGAGAATCAGTACTCCCGGCAGCCAGAATTTCCACAGCAGCACCGCCAGTCCGGCGGTCAAGGCAGCCTCCAGCAGATACAGCCTCGTCAATCGACCGCCGCTGCGCGAGCGCTCCACCCGCGCCACCAGCACGGGCGCAAGCAGCGCCGGCAACAGTCCGCGGGCGACGAACAGTCCGGCCGTGGCGATCGCGCTGTGAGTGTTGTCGTAGACGCCCAAGGCCAGCGCGACGTAGCCGAACCAGGTCCCCAGTTCGTTGACCGTGTACGCAAGCAGAATTCTCCGCAGTCGTGGGGACTTTGGAAGCAAGGACGCCTCTCGGTGCTGGCGGTTGCTCGACGCGTGCTCGTCGAGTGCGGCTGATTGTAGGCCGCTGTGCCGACGGCAAGGCCGTTCGCTCGCCGGTGGGGCTAACCCTGACGGCCCCGGCGAGGTCAGACGTGTGCCACGTCAAGGGTTTGGCGGCGCTCGCTATCGCCCACCGCAAGCACCGGGAGCGCTGGATTGCGGCGCGCCAGCAGGCGCAGCAGCGATGAGCAGGACGTCTCGCCGAGGTCTCCCGCAAGTACGACCATGCGACTTCCCGGCGCCCGCGCGACCACCTCCCAGGTCTCACCGGCCTCGATGAAGCGAGTCCCTTCCGGCAACACGCTGCGAAGCTCGGCGAGCATCCGCGCTCGTGTGGCGGCATCGGCGCCCGCTACAAGAACGTGGTCGTCTCCCGGCCGATCGTTGGGGCGATCCGCGGCAAGACGCGGCTCACAAGTACTCGAGTCCCCGGCTGCCTGTCGTTCGCCGACCAGGCGCAGGCCGGGTCGCCGGACCTGCCCACGGGCGCTCGCCACGGCAAACGGCTGAGAGGAGCCAGACATGACACCGCCATGATGCCGTCCCTACGGTCGCGTGTCTGTCGGTCGGGCGGTGCCGATCATGTCGTCCCAAAGGTGCCGTGTCTTGTAGTCCCGATGGTGCCGGTCCGCTGCTCGAGAGCCGCCGTTTTGCAGGCCATTTGCGCGATGAACAGCGCGGACAGAGCCTCAGCAGCGTGCTCGGCAAGCCTCACGCGCAAGCTTGCGCCCGTCCCTATCGCCGCCGCCGTTCGCTGCCGATAGGGAGGCAAATGGCAGACGATTCCCCTCGCTCAGAGCGCCCCGTCGATGTGATCATCGCCGACGATCACACTGTCGTGCGCGACGGCATCCGCGCCGTGCTCGAGCGCGAGACGGGCGAGTTTCGCGTCGTCGCCGAGGCGGCCGATGTCCCCTCGACGATTCGCGCGGTTCGTGAGTTCAAGCCCGACCTGCTCACGCTCGATCTGACGATGCCCGGCGGTTCGAGCCTGGCGGCGCTTCCGACCTGCTTTGTCGCACACCCGACGCTTGCGGTAGCGATCCTGACAATGCGCGAGGACCCCGAGTATGCGCGCCAAGCCCTGCGTGCCGGCGCACGTAGCTATGTGCTCAAGGAGGCCGAGCCGGCCGAGCTCTTGCAGGCTTTCCGCCTGGCGGTCGCCGGCCGCAACTACCTGCATCCGCGCCTGGGCGCGTTGATGGCCACCGGCAACGGCGACCATCAGGAGGGCGTCGCGCTCTCCGAGCGCGAGCGTGAGGTCGTGCGCCTTATAGCCCACGGCTACACCAACCCTGAGATCGCCGAGCAGCTGCACGTCGCCGAGCGCACGGTCAAGACATATCGCGCCCGCGCGATCGAGAAGCTCGGCTTCTCCTCACGCGCGGAGATAACCGCCTACGCGCGCAAGCTCGGCCTGGTCGAGTAGCGAGCGTTCAAGCTCGCGCAGCGGGTGCTCTGCGCTCGCTCGTGCTCTAAACAGGCGCCGGCCGGCCGGCCAGCGGCACGGTCAATCTCATCGTTGTTCCACCGCCGGGCGCCCCGGTCAGTTCGACCTCGCCGCCGACCAGCTCGGCGCGCTCGCGCATGCCGGAGACGCCGAACCCACCCTTCAGTTCCTCACCGGGCGTGCGCGGCCGCGAGGGCCCGCCTTCTGGCAGTCCTTGACCGTCGTCTGTGACGCTGGCGGTGATCTTCCCGTCGCGTTCTGAGAGGCTGATCACCGCCCGCGTGGCTTTGGCGTGGCGTGAGACGTTCGTCAGGGCCTCCTGCACTACGCGGTAGAGCGTGCTCTCGAGCTCGGGATCGAGACGCCGCTCCCCGTCCCCGTCGTCGATGTCGATGTCGGTCTGGATCTCCAGCCCGTCGATCGCCTGTGCGCGCCGCGCCAGCGCCTGTAGCGCAGGCGCAAGCCCCAGCTCGTCAAGGGCGGCGGGGCGAAGCTCTGTGATCAGGTGGCGCAGCCCGTCGATCTCCTCGCCAAGTCCCTCGAGCACCGTGTCGACAGCGCCGTTGAGGGCTTCTTGATCGCCCAGGTCGCGGGCGTTGGCCAGGCGCAGGCGCAGGGCCCCGAGGCCCTGCACGGTCTCGTCGTGGATCTCGCGCGCCCAGCGGGTGCGCTCGCGCTCGCGCGCCTCCATTCCGAAACGCAGCCGCTCGATCTCAACCGAGCGCTCCGCCGCCAACCGCTGGGCGACGCTTGCGGCAAACGAGCTCAGCGCCCGCCGGTCGGGGTCGCGAAAGCCGGTGTCTTCGCGCACGGCGATCACCATGCCGCCGCCGTGCCCGTCCATTCGAAACGGCTCGACAAGCACCGCTCGCGCTTCCAGCCCAAGCTCGTGCAGCCACGTCGCTTCCTGTCCGCGTGGTTTGTCAAGCGAGAGCGACTGGCCGGTGCGGTGGAGCGCTCCAAGCGCGCTTCCCTCGGTCGGCAGTACCCGTACCCGCACGGAGGAGCGTCCACTGGCGGCCGCGATGCGCAGCTCGCCACGCTCCTCCACGACCATCAACAGCGAGTCGGCGTCAAGCAGTGCGAGGCCGCGGTCGGCCATCAGTCGCAGCAGCCACAGCTCAGAACCAGTCAGCACGGCGTAGCAGTATGAACGCTCGGCCGGTCCCCGCCGGTCGGCGTCAAGCGACGGGCGTGTCGGGGAGCGGCTCGCGGCGTGAGAGCAGGCGGGCTCCTTCGAGCAGTTGCGCCGCGCTCTGACCGGCACTCCAAGTGCTCAGGCCGATCGCGACGCTTATCGGGTGGCGCTGCCCCTCGACTTCGATCTTCACCGCCGCAAGCCGCGCCAGCGCCCGGCGCGCGACGATCTCAGCGCGCGGCCCGTCGGCGCCGGGCAGCACCACCAGCAGCTCGCGCCCTGAGAGGCGCCCGACTCGATCGAAGCGGCGCAGTTGCCGGGTGAGCGCGGCCGCGATGTAGGAGACCGCCTGCTCTGAGACCTCCTCGCCGCGCTCATCTTCCAGACCGTCTGGATCGACGCCGACGTGCAGAGCGCTCAGCGCGGTTCGCTGCCGCTGCGCTCGCTCGATCTCCTCGCGCAGCCGCGCGAGAAGCTCGGCCGCGCCTGCCGTGAGGATCGGGCGCTCGAGCGGGTTGTCGTGTGAGCCGGTGGCAGCCATGCCTGTGGTGTCGGTGCGCTCCCGCCATCGGTGGCGGGAGCCTTGAGGCTTGATTATGGTCATATGCGAACACGTGCGCGGGTGAGATCCGTCCCTACTCGCTGGTAGACCTCAGGGATGCTCTGCGAACTGCGTGTCCAGAATCTATTGCTGATCGAGCGAGCCGAGCTTCGGTTCGCCGAGGGCTTGAACGTGCTCACGGGGGAGACGGGCGCCGGAAAGACAGTGCTCGCCCAGGCGCTTGACCTGTTGATGGGCGGAACGCCCGCGGGCCGCTCGAAGGCGAGGATCGTTCGTCCCGGTGCCGAGAGCGCCTATGTCGAGGGCGTCTTTACCGTTCCCGAGCACATGCAAGCTGAGATTCATGCACTGCTACCTGAGACGGCGCGTGACCAGGCCGGCGAGCAGGAGTTGGTGCTGGCGCGAAGGATCGGCGCCGACGGCCGCACGCGCGCGTTCGTCGGCGGGCGCTCGGCAAGCGTGAGCGACCTGCGTGAGCCCGGTTCGCGCCTCATCTCCTTTTACGGTCAGCACGAGCACCGCAAACTGGTGCTGGCGGCAACTCAACTGCAGATGCTCGACGCGGTGTGCCGCGAGGGCCACAGCGAGCGTCTGCGGGCGTGCGCCGCCAGCTACCGTGAGACCCAGCGCCTGCGGGTCGAGCTGGAGCGCCTGGCCGAGCTCGAGCAGGCGCGCGAGCGCGAGTTGGGTCTGCTCGAGCACGAGCTTTCAGAGATCGAGCAGGCGGCGCCCGATCCCGAGCAGCACGCGGCGCTGCTCGCCCGGCGTGAGCGACTGCGAGCGGTCGAGTCGCTGCGGATGGCGGCGGCGGGCGCCTCCGAGGCGCTGGCCCCCGAGTCCGGAGAAGGAGTCGGCGCTGTGCACATGCTCGCCGGCGCCGCGCGGGAGCTGCAGGGCCCAGTTGGGGTGGACGCCGAACTGGACGCCCTGGCCGAGCGCGCGCAGGCGCTCAACATCGAGGCGGGCGACCTGGCCGGCGCGATTCGCTCCTACCGCGAAGGGATAGATGCAGAGGAGGGCTCGCTGCAAAGCGTCGAAGAGCGCCTGGCGGCCAACGAGCGGCTGATGCGCAAGCACGGCGGCACGATCGAGGCCGTGCTCGAGTACGCGCAGCGCTCGCGCCTGCGCGCCGATCAGCTCGGCGGCGCCGAGCAGGCACAGAGCCGGGCACGCGAGCAGCTCGAGCGCGAGCGAGCGGCACTCGACGCTCACGTAAAGGAGTTGCGCGAGGCGCGCAAGGACGCCGCCACAAGGTTGACGGCCGCCGTGCGCGAGCAACTTGCCGCGCTTGCGATGCCCGATGCTAGCTTTGAGATAGAGCTGATCGACGTCGACGTGCGGGCCTCGGGCGCCGACGCGGTGCAGTTCACGATCGCGCCCAATCCCGGCGTGGCGGCCGCGCCGCTACGTGAGATCGCCTCTGGCGGCGAGCTCTCGCGGGTGATGCTCGCCCTGGCAAGCGCCTGCGAGCAGGCGGCCGGCTCCCAAGCACACGACGCGCAGGGATCGACGCTTGTCTTCGATGAGGTGGACGCAGGCATCGGCGGGCACACCGCCCGCGCTGTCGGTGAGCGCCTGCAGACGCTTGCCCGCTCCCGCCAGCTGATCTGCATCACCCACCTTCCGCAGATCGCCTCGCTTGCCGATCGGCACTTCACTGTCGCCAAGGACACCGCCGCCGAGCTGACGCTGGCGACGGTCTCTCAACTGGCCGAGCGCGAGGTCGAGGGCGAGCTCGTACGCATGCTCGGAGCGCAGGAGGGCGATGCGGGCGCGCGCAAGCACGCGCGCGAGCTGCGCCGGGCGGCGTAGATGCGTGAGGTCGCGGGGCCGGTTCGGCTCGGGCGACGCACGAAGCTGCTGGTCAAACATCTGCGGGCGGGCGAGATCGCGATCGTCGACCACGCCGATCTGGACCGCGTCTCGGCGGAGGATCTGATCGAGGCCGGGGTGGCGGCCGTTCTCAACTGCAAGCCGTCTGTGAGCGCCAGCTACCCGAACTTGGGCCCGTTGCTGCTGGTCGAAGCGGGAGTGCTGCTGGTCGATTTGCCCGACGATTCGGTTTTCGGGGCGCTCTCCGATGGAGATCTGGTGAGCGTGCGCGCGACCGAACCGGGAGCGACGGCCGAGGTGCTGCGCGGCGCTGAGAGCATCGGCGGAGGCACAGTGCTCGACCTGGCTCAATTGCGCGCCGAGACCGAGACACGCAAGCGCGAGATCGGCGAGGCACTCGAGCGTTTTGCCCAGAACACGATCGATCACATGCGCGAGGAGCGCGAGCTGCTGGCCGGGCGGATCGACCTGCCGCGCTTTCGCACCGACTTTCGCGACCGCCCGGCGTTGGTGGTGGTCAGAGGTGTCGATCGCGGGCGCGACCTGCGGGCGCTGCGTCCCTTCATCCGCGACACCCACCCGGTGCTGGTGGCGGTGGACGGCGGCGCCGACGCTCTGCTGGACGCGGGGTTGGTCCCCGACATGATCGTCGGCGACATGGACTCCGCCGGCGAGCCCGCGTTGCTGGGCGCCCGCGGTGGGCGCACCGAGTTGGTGGTCCACTGCTACGCGGATGGTACGGCGCCCGGCCGGGAGCGCGTGCAAGCACTCGGACTTCCGTTCAAGCTCGTGCCCGCGCCCGGGATGAGCCAGGACGTCGCGATGCTGATCGCGGCCGAGAAGGGAGCGCGGCTGATCGTCAGCGTGGGAGCGCAGTTCAACCTCGTCGAGTTTCTCGATCGCGACCGGCGGGGAATGTCCTCGACGTTCCTGACGCGGCTGCGGGTCGGTGAGATCCTGATCGACGCCAAGGGGGTCAGCCGCCTGTACCGCCCACTGCCCGGCCTGGCGCCGCTGCTGGTCGTCCTCTTCGCCGGCCTGGCGGCGATTGTCGCGATCGTCCTGAGCACGCCGCTACTGCGCGACCTGCTGGAACTGCTGCTCTCCAAACTGGGGCTGTGAGCAGGCAGAGAAGCTTTATGGTTGCGCGGCGATGCTCGACTTCCGCTACCACGCTCTCTCGCTGGCCGCGGTGTTGTGTGCGCTGGCGGTCGGCGTGCTGGTCGGCGTGGCGATCGGCGACTCGAGTCTTGTCTCCTCTGCTCAGGACGGGTTGGTGCACAACCTGCGCGGTGAAGTCCGCGACTCGCAGCGCAACCTCGAACTGGCCGGCCGGCAACTCTCAGAACAGCAGAGCCTCGTCACATCGTTCTGGCCACTGGCCGTACACGACCTGCTGGCCGGCAGGTCGGTGGGGATCGTGTTCCTGGGCGAATCTTCAAACGAAGTCGATTCGCTCGTGCAGGACGGCGTCAAGCAGGCCGGCGGGGAAGTCAAGTCGCTCGTCGCGGTGCGAGAGCCCCTACCGGCGGCCGCGCTTGGCCTCTCCGCCGCGAGCGCGGATAACGCCGGCTCCACCTCTGAAGCCAAGCCGATCCGCCATTTCGGCGTGCGCGTTGGGCGCGAGCTGGTCGTCGGCGGGAGGCTGATCGAACATGACCGATCGAAGCTGCTGAGCTCCTATGACGGCCAACTCGAGGGACTGGAAGGCATTGTCGTGATGCGCAGCGAGCCGGCCGGGATGAGCGCGGAAGCCGCTCGTCAGACACACGAATTCGAGTCGGGCCTGATCGCCGGCATAAAGACCGAGGGCGTCGAAGCGGTGGGGGTGGAGATGAGCTCGACCGAACCCTCGCAGGTGTCCTGGTACAAGGCCGAAGGCCTCTCCAGTGTCGATGACATCGAGAACGTGGGCGGCCGCGCCGCGCTCGCGTTTGCGCTGGGCGGCTACCGTGGCGCGTTTGGCGATAAGTCAAGCGCCGATGCGCTGCTTCCCTCGATGGCAGGCGCCCCGGCCGGCTCGGGGCACCCGTGAGAACGAACGGTTCGCCGTGCACGCGCCGGCGCTGGCGGTAGCCGCGCTCGCGGCGCTGGCTCTGGCGCCGGGGCTGCTTGCGCAGTTGCGCGCGCACGGCCATGTCCGCGCCAACTACCGCGAGCGTCTGCTGGCGTTCCCGTTCGGGCTGTTGATCGTCCTCTCCGCGGCGATCGCCCTGATCGTCTTGGCGCCGCTGCAACAGCTCGGCCTCACGACGGTGTTTCACTCTCAAACGTCGAGCGCCGCCGTCTACGTGTTCGGCGTCGCCCTGCTCGGCCTGCTCGACGACGCCTTCGGTGCGACGCTTGCCGGCGCTCCGCGTGGCTGGCGTGCGCACGCGCTTGCACTGCGGCGCGGGCAGCTGTCCACCGGGGCCATGAAGGCGCTCGGCACGGTGGGGTTGGCGCTGTACGCGCTCTCCATGCTGTCGCTTCCCACGGGCCGTTGGCTGCTTGCAGGCGCTGTGCTCGTGCTCGCCACTCACTGCCTCAACCTGCTCGACCTGCGCCCCGGCCGGGCGATCAAGGCGCTTGTCCTGCTCGGAGCCGGGCTCACGATCTCCGCCGGAACGCGCGTGTTGTTCACACTCGGCCTATTCCTCGGACCGGCGCTCGTGGCCGGCTACTACGACTTGCGCGAACAGGCGATGCTCGGCGACACGGGCGCGAGCGTCCTTGGCGCGCTGGCGGGCCTGTGGCTGGTGTTGACGCTTTCAGTCCTCGGGCAGGTAGTGGCGCTCGTGCTGCTGCTTGCGATCGCGCTGTTTGCGGAGTTTCGCTCGATCTCCGAGCTGGTCGATCGTTTGCCGCTGCTGCGCCGTCTAGACTGCCTCGGCAGACCCTCTTGATGAGCACGCCCCATGCTGACCGCCACGCACAGCCCCCGGCCAAGACCCGGTTCATCTTCGTCACCGGCGGTGTGGTCTCCTCCCTTGGCAAGGGCATCGCGGCGGCCTCGATCGGCCGGCTGCTCGTCTCTCGCGGGTTGAGCGTCGGCCTGCAGAAGTTCGACCCCTACATCAACGTCGACCCCGGCACGATGTCCCCCTACCAGCACGGGGAGGTGTTCGTCACCGAGGACGGCGCCGAGACAGACCTCGATCTCGGCCACTACGAGCGTTTCACCGACGCCAACACCTCGCGCGCGTCGAACGTCACAGCCGGCGGCATCTACGACACCGTCATCCGCCGCGAGCGCCGCGGAGATTATCTCGGCGGCACCGTGCAGGTCGTGCCACACATCACCGATGAGATCAAGCAGCGAGTCGCGCTGATCGCCGAGTCCGCCGACGTCGACTACGTGATCACAGAGATCGGCGGCACCGTCGGCGATATCGAGTCGCTGCCGTTCCTTGAGGCGATCCGCCAGTTCCCCGTCGACGTGGGACGCCGCCGCTGCATGTTCATCCACCTGACGCTCGTCCCCTACATCGGCCACGCCGGCGAGCTGAAGACAAAGCCCACGCAGCATTCCGTCAACGAGCTGCGCCGGATCGGGATCGCTCCGGACATGCTGATGTGCCGCTCGGAGAGTCCGCTCTCCCACGAGATCCGCAAGAAGATCGCGCTGTTCGCGAGCCTTCCCGCCGACGCGATCGTCTCGGCCTGCGACGTGGACAACATCTACAAGGTGCCGCTCACATTTCGTGAGCAGGGCGTCGACGATTTCATCCTCGATCACTTCGGAGCCCAGGCGCCCGAGCCGGACCTCGCCAAGTGGCGGCAGTCGATCGACCTGGCCGCCGAAGCCAAGCGGACGGTGCGGATCGCCCTGGTCGGCAAGTACGTGCAGCTCGAGGACGCCTACCTGTCGGTCTCCGAGGCGCTGCGCCATGCCGCGGCGCTGCAGGGCGGCACCGTTCAGATCGACTGGGTCGACTCCGAGCGGCTGGAGGATGGAGCGAGTGGGACCGAGGAGGACCGGCACACCGCCCGCGGCCTGCTGGAAGGAGCTGACGGCATCCTTATCCCAGGTGGCTTTGGCGGCCGGGGCATAGAGGGCAAGATCGAGGCGGCACGAATCGCGCGCGAGCGGCAAGTCCCCTACCTGGGGATCTGCTTGGGCATGCAGATCGCGGTGGCCGAGTTCGCCCGCCACGTTGCCGGTATGGACGGCGCCAACTCGACCGAGTTTGACATCGAGACTCCCTATCCCGTGATCGACCTGCTGCCAGAGCAGAAGGAGGTCGCCGACCTCGGCGGCACGATGCGCCTGGGAGCGGATCCCATCAAGCTGCACGAGGGCTCGAAGATGCGCGAGATCTACGGCGAGGCCGTCGTCTACGAGCGCCACCGCCATCGCTATGAGGTCAACAATCTGCTGCGCAAGCGGCTGCAGAGCGCCGGCCTGCGCGTCGCCGGCACCTCGCCCGATGAGCGACTGGTAGAGGCGGTCGAGCTCGACGAGCATCCATTCTTCGTGGCCTCGCAGTTTCACCCGGAGTTCAAGTCGCGCCCGGAGCGGCCCGCCCCGATGTTCCGTGGCTTCGTCGCGGCCGCGATCGAGCTGGCCGATCGGCGATCGCCCGGATCGTCGGTCGAGCGCGAGCGTGAGCGCTCCGAGGGCACCCTCACCGGACGCTCGTGAGTCCCGGCTCGCCGCTCTCACCCTCCGGCTCGCACGAGCCGGGGCTGACCGTGCGGGTTCGCTTCAAGCTCGCCGATGAGCCGGCGGCGCGCGAGTTGGCCGCCAAGGTGATCGAGCGCGCCCACGAGCTTGCCAACCTGCCCGAGAGCGAATGCGACGTCGACGTCGACGTCGAGTGGATCGGCCCGCCGGAGCAGCCGCACGGCCTCTCGTCGTCGCACCCGGCGCCCGATCCCCATTCCGATCTGTAGCGTCCAGCGAAGTGCTGAAGCTACGCAAAGCTACGGTCCGCGAGGCCCACCTCGCTCACGCCGCCGAGCAGGAGCTGGTCGTGGAGTGCGATGACGGGACCCGTCGCCCGGCGATCGCCGACGTCTCACTACACGGCCTCTGCCGGCCCGAGGATGAGGTGATCGTCAACGTGCAGGCGCTCGACCTGGGTCTCGGCTCCGGCGGCTTTGACGTCCTGCACGTCAACCTCACGCGTGGGCTGAGCGCTGAGGGCACACCCGGCGCCCATGTGATGAAGCTCAACTACTCGAGCTTGCAGCACGCGGTGGCCAGCGTGGAGGAGGAGACACTCGAGCTGCCGATCGAGCGGCCGATCGCTGTGCTCGGGCTACACGGACAGCTGGCGGCGGTGGCCTTCGCGTTCTCAGAGCAGCACCCGGGCGCTCGGCTCGGCTTCGTGCAGACGCCCGGAGGCGCTTTGCCCGGCAGCCGCTCGCGCACCGTGGCGATGCTGCGCGAGCGCGGCCTGCTCGCCGGGCACATAACCTCCGGAGCAAGCTACGGGGGGGAGGGCGAGGCGATCACCACCGCCGGCGCGATCCATCACGGCATCCGCACGCTCGGCTGGGACGCGGCGATCTGCGGGCCCGGCCCGGGCATCGTCGGCTCGCGCTCCCCGCTCGGGCACGGCGGCCTGTACGCGCTCGACTCAGCCCACGCCGCGCTTGCGCTCGGCGCGCCGACGCTGCTGGTGGCGCGCATGTCCTCCGCCGACACCCGCCCCCGCCACCGTGGCGTCTCCCACCACACGTTGACGGTGCTCGACCTGCTGCTCGAGCCGGTCACGGTGGCGCTGCCGGCCGGCATCCGAACGCCCGTCGGCGCCGATCTGCGCGCGACGCTCGGGTCGGTGTTCGGCGCTCCCTCGCCGGGCGGGCTGCCACAACTGGCGCTGGATGTAGATCGACCGACCGGCAGGGACCCTGCGAGCCTCACCCGTCACGACTGGCGCAGGGCCCCGATCGACCTGCCCGCCTATCTGCGGAGCGGTCTTCCGGCGGTCACGATGGGCCGGGGGCTGGTGCAGGACCCGCTGTTCTTCGCCGCCGCGCTGGCCGGAGGCGCGGCCCTGGCGGAGCTGTGCGAGCTCGCGGGCGCGCACGCCGAAGCTCACTGACGATCGACATCCAGGGCCTCGCGCGCCGCGGGTAGCGCTGAGAGCGGTCTCTCACACGCAGGTCACGGCCGCGTCGAGGCGAAACTTTGCGGGTGGCCGAAGCCAGCACGCACGCCCCGCCCGGGGAGCAGGGTCGCCTAGAGCAATTGACGCTCGACTTCCTGGCCTACCTGGAGCTCGAGCGCGGGCTCTCGCGCAACACGCTGAGCGCCTACGCATCCGACCTCGCTCAACTCGGTCAGTACCTGCGCGCGCGTGGCGTCGCGCCCCTGAACGCCCAACACAGCGATCTGGCGGCCTTCCTCTCAGGGCTGGCGAGCGGCGATGAAGAGCACCCTCCCGTCGTCGCCGCGACCCTGCAGCGAAAGGCCGCCTGCCTGCGCTCCTTCTACCGCCACCTGCGCCGCGAAGGGCTGATCGAGCACGACCCGACCGCCGACCTGCGTGGGCCGGCAAAGACGCGCACGCTGCCCAAGGTGCTCACGCGCGAGCAGGTGGCGCGGCTGCTGGCCGAGCCAAAGGGCACAGAGCCCCTCGCACTGCGCGACCGGGCGCTGCTTGAGCTGATGTACGCCTGCGGGCTTCGCATCTCAGAGGCCGGGGCGCTGGAGATGGGGGACATCGATCTGGCCGAGGGGATGCTGCGCGCACGCGGCAAGGGATCGAAGGAACGGGTCGTGCCGGTCGGGCGCGCGGCGGTGCGCGCGACCCAGGCATACCTCGCGCGCGGGCGTCCAGTGCTGGTGGGCACACGGGTGGAGAGCCACCTGTTCGTCAACCATCGCGGAGCCGCGCTCACGCGCCAGGGGACCTACAAGATCATCCAAAACCATGCGCGCGGCGCGGGCCTTGACGGACGCATGAGCCCGCACACGCTGCGCCACAGCTTCGCCACCCATCTGCTCTCCGGCGGCTGCGATCTGCGCTCGCTGCAGGAGATGCTCGGACACGCCGACCTTGCCACCACGCAGATCTACACGCACCTGTCTGCCGATCGCCTGAAGGAGGCCTACTTCGACGCGCACCCGCGCGCACATATCCTGCGGGGCGATGCCGGAGCTTCCCGAGGTGGAGACGATCAGGCGCCAGCTGGCGCCGCTGGTTGAGGGTCGTACCTTCGAGCGGGCACGCATCCTCGATGAGCGCTGGTCGCGCCCACTGGCGCCGGCCGAACTGGAGGATGCTCTGCGCGGGCGGCGCGTCGAGCGTCTGAGCAGACGCGGCAAGTACCTGGTCTGGGAGCTCTCCGATGAGGTCTACCTGGCTCAGCATTTGCGCATGACGGGCAGCGTGCTGCACGCGCCCGACCCGCGGCCCACGCATGCGCGCGTTTGGATCGAGCTAGATCGTGGCGGGCCGCTCGCGATCGCCGACCCGCGCCGTTTCGGCACCGGCGAGCTGCTGCTCGGCGACGAGGCGCTCGATCGCTTCTTTGCGCAGCGCCTGGGAGTCGAGCCGCTGCAGGAGGGCTTCACCGCCGAGCGCATGCGCCGGTTGGCGCGCGGGCGCACCGGCCCGATCAAGGGTTTTCTGCTCGACCAGAAGATGATCGCGGGCGTGGGCAACATCTATGCCGATGAGGCGCTTCACCGCGCCGCGATCCACCCGCTGCGCCCGGCGGGGCGATTGAACGCCGCCGAATGGGAGCGGCTGCGCGAGGCGGTCGTCTGGGCTTTGGAGGCAGGGATCGAGGCGCGCGGGGCCACGATCGACGACTTCCGCCACGTGGACGGCGTTTGGGGCTCGTTTCAGGACCGTTTTCAGGTTCACCGTCGCGAGGGCGAGCCGTGCTCTGCCTGTGGGCAAACGATTGTGAAGATGGTTGTGGGCGGGCGAGGCACCTATG
>JBOGXY010000195.1:0-2311 GCA_050696495.1 Solirubrobacteraceae bacterium | reverse complement strand
GCAAGGTCTCCTACGCGACCAAGGCCGAGCACGATTTTCGCCGCCCCTCCGATTTTGACCCGCGCTCCTACGCCGACCGCGCCGAGTGGCAGCTCGGCGATCAGGACGGAATCGCCGAGATTCTGCTGGGCGAGCGCATCGCCTGGCAGATCGAGCGACACTTCGGCCGCTTCGGTGAGATCACGGCGGTCGATGAGCACGGCGCTCGCGGCGGCGATCGGCTACTGCGAACGACCTACTCGAACGCTCGCATGATCATCTCCTGGGTCCTCGGCCTCGGGGAGTACGCCCAGCTGAGCGGACCACCGGCGCTGGTCGAGGAGCTCGACCGCCGCCTGGCCGCGATCGAGGAGTTGCACGCCCAGCCGGTCGAGCTGGCCGCGACGCTGCCGCCGCCCGAGGAGCCCGGCGGCCAGGGCCGCACTGGGCGGGGCGCAGTCGGCGCGGAGCGCGACACCCAGCCCGAAGCCGCCATCCGCCCCGAGCGCTTTGCCCGGCTGGTGACGCTCGCGAGCATCCTGATCCGCTCGGGCAGGCGCAAAGAGCGGCTGCAGATCGTCGAGCTGTGCGAGCGCCTGAACCTCAGCGACGAGGAGTTGCGCGAGGACATCAACGTGCTCAACGTCGTCAACTTCGGCGGCGGCTCCTACGTGCTCTACGCGGAAATCCTTGAGGAGGAGGGCGAGATCGACGTCGACCCCGAGCCCTACAGCGACAACTTCGACCGCCCTGCGCGCCTGCTGCCAGTCGAGGCCAAGGCGCTGGTGGCGGCGATCGACCTGATCGGAGAGCACGTGCCCGAGGGCTCGCTGGCAAGCGCGCGCGAGAAGATCGTCGCCGCGCTGGGCGAGGATCCGATGGAGCAGGGGCTGCACGTCGCGCACGCCACCGGCAACGACCATGAGGTCGCCCAGACGATCTCGCGAGCGATCGTCGAGCACCGGCTCGTCGAGCTCGACTACTACAAGGAGAACGAGGACGAGTTCTCGCTGCGACGGGTCGAGCCATATGCGCTCACCAACGGCCAGGAGGGCTGGTACGTCGCCTCTTTCGATCCCGAGAAGGGCGCAATGCGTCACTTCCGCCTGGATCGCATCAGACGCGCGGAGGTGTGCGAGGAGGCTTTCGAGCCGCGCCCTGTCGAGGAAGTCGATCCGGCGGCGGAGGTTGACGGTTGGCTTCGCACCGGCGAAGTGCAGGCCTCGCGCACAGCGCGGGTGTGGATCACGCCTGAGCGCGCGCGCTGGGCCCGCGAGCAGCGCCGTGTCAGCGAAGAGCTCGCCGACGGCTCGATCGTCGTCGAGCTCGGCTACGCGGGCACCGACTGGCTGGTGCGCGAGGTGCTCAAGGAGGCCGGCGACGCGGCCGTGCTCGAGCCCCCAGACGCGCGCGAGGCGGTGCTTGGGACCGTCAAGCGCTTGCAGGCCGCGCGGCGCACGCCCGCCGGCGTATCGTGAGTCGCCGCGATCAGATCAAGATGAGCGAGCAGGAGGCGACGGCCTTCCTCGCTTTGGAGCGGACGGTGACATGCGCGACCGTTGGCGTGCGCGGTTGGCCGCACCTGATGCCGCTTTGGTACGTCGTGCGCGAGGGCGCCGACGGCCAGTCGAGCCCGTCTGGCCCAAGGGTGTGGGCTTGGACTTATGCCGCCTCTCAGAAGGTGCGCAACCTGGAGCGCGACCCGCGCGCGACGCTGCAGATCGAGGCCGGCGAGTCCTACCAGGAGCTGCGCGGGGTGATGCTCGAGTGTGAGGCTCAGATCCGTCGCGAGCCGGCGATCGTCGCGGCGCTCGGCAACGAGATCTTTCGCCGCTATGCCGTCCCGCGCGGCCAGCAGCCGGTGGCCGACCTTTCTGGCGAGGTGGCGGCGATGGTCGAGAAGCAGGCCGCCAAGCGCGTCGCGCTGGAGTTCGTCGAGCAAAGGCGCACGAGTTGGGATCACCGCAAGCTCGGCGGCCTGTATTGACGCCGGCCGGACGGCGTGCGCGTAACGCGACACGCCTGGTCAATAAGCTCTTGGCCGGATGGACTCGCTGAAGGGACTGATCCTCTCCGGGGGCAAGGGCACGCGGCTGCGACCGATCACTCACACGAGCGCCAAGCAGCTCGTGCCGGTCGCCAACAAGCCGGTGCTGTTCTACGGAATCGAGGCGATGGCGGCGGCGGGGATCGAGCAGGTGGGAATCATCATCGGCCCGGAGACCGGCCCGGAGATCCAGGAGGCCGCGGGGGACGGGTCGCGGTTCGGCGTGGAGATCACCTACGTAGTCCAGGACGCGCCCCTGGGCCTCGCACACGCAGTCCTCACTGC
>JBOGXY010000194.1:0-15631 GCA_050696495.1 Solirubrobacteraceae bacterium | reverse complement strand
CTGGCGAAGCTCGTGTCCCCGTCGAAGAGACCCAGGCGTTGACCGGTCTTGAATCGAGCACGTTCTACCATTACAGGATCACCGCGACGAACAGTGGCGGCACGAGCTACGGGTTGGACAAAACGTTTTCCACCGCCCTCCGTCCAAAGTGGCTGCTCAACGGGAAAGAAGCAATCGGCGCCATCAAGGCCGAAGGAACTCTGACATTGAAGGACACTGGACTTGAAGTCACTGCTGAATGCGGTATCAACGAGACTGGTTGGGTGTGGGGTAAAGAAGCAAGTATCGAAAAAATAACCGGATTCAAAGGCGAATCATCAATCACCTGCCATCCGATAGAAGCCGGCTGGTGCGGGACTTCGGCAATCGAGGTCAGCGCCGTGAACCTTTCATGGTCCACGGAACTCGTCGACGTGCCGGTAGAAAACAGCAAACACGAAGTCCACTACGAATATCGTCTCCTCTACCGCGGCACCAACCAGCCTGGCTTGACGGTCAAGTGCGCATTCATGGGAAGCACGGCAACAGACAATTGTCTGGGCGAATCGACGAGCCACGTCGAAAATATCACGGGTGGAGTGGCAACCAACTTCGAATCTAAATCGCCGGCGCTCACGTGCACCGGCAGCGCGCTCGGGACCGGCTCGATCGAAGGCACCCTCACGTTCAAGAGCACGGAAGAAGGAAAGACGCTCAGCGTCTACGGCGCACCCGGCCCATGAGACCCGGCGCACGACCATTTTGCCTCGCGCCGCCGGTTTCCGCTTGGGAGAGTCGCAAGGGCTCGGCGAGCGAATAGCCGCCGAGCCCACTACGACGTGAACATGGTGCCCCTCGACGGCTATATGGCGCCGACCTGGAGTTCGTCTGCACGTCGCGCGGTGCGCGTCGGGAACACGAACTCGCCGAAGCGATGCACAAGGCCGGCCTCGGCGAGCCTCGCCACCGAATCGGCGGCCTCGGCGTCCTGGACCTCGCGGACCAGCTCATCGACGGTCCACGGGTACGACGGGCCGCAAAGCATGATGTTCAGGATTGTGTTGTCGCGCTGGTCCTCGCTTACGTCGGGCTCAGCGGCAGCGTCGTCCGGCCGGCTCTGCTGAGTGGATGCGGTCAGCCTGCCGACGGGTCATCTGGGCGTCTGTGAGCAGGATGGGGGCGCGCCCGGATGGAGTTTCGGGGCGACGGGCCTGGCAGACCCAAAATGCAGTCTCAAAGTCCCAGCCGTATCCCCCACAGGTCCGCGATACGGCGCAACTCTGCCGGATCACGCTCCGCTAAATGATGCAGGCGTAGCTGACGCACATATGGGTACAAATTAGATGCAGTCATGCTACAGTCGTGTCATGCCGTCTCCTGCTCTGGCTCCGCGCCCCTTCGTCCGAGAGGCGGTCTACCTGCACGAGATAGCCCAGCTCACGGACGCAGACATCGCGCGTGCGACGGGTGTGGCTCGTAGTACGGCCCGAGCGTGGCTCGCGCATACGCGCTCTCCAACAGGGGATAGGGCCGAGCGGCTGATCGAGCTATCCGCGCTCGTGGAGCGTTTGGCGCGCGTGATGGAGCCGTCCTACATCGCGGTCTGGTTGCGCAAGCCCGTCCCAGCTCTTGCCGAGAGCAAGCCAATCGATGTCATCGCCAGCGGTGACTACATGCGTGTAGCGGAGTTGGTCTCCGCGCTCGAAGAGGCTTCTTTCTCGTAGGCCATGCTGTAGTGGCGTCGGGTGTTCAGCGTGTGTCGGTGGCGGGTTCGTGGTGGCGTCAGGCTCCTCACGGCGGGGACCCGTTGTGGCTGGCGTCTCCGCCGTCGAGTGGCCGTTGGCAGGTGGGCAGCAACTTGGCGGCTATCTACCTTGCCGACGAGGAGCAGACGGCTTGGGCGGAGTGGTACCGGATGCTCGCCGAGATTGGGCTTCCGCCCACCCATCAGATGCCCCGTGATCTGTGGCGGTGGACTGTCGCCGTGAGCGACATCGCCGACCTGTCCACGTCCGCCAAGCTGACGAAGCTCGGCCTTCCCGTTCCCCGTCCCGGTCGGCAGAGCTGGCCGCAGTTTCAAGCTGTCGGCGAGGAGCTGCATAGAGATGGATTTCGCGGTGTGCTCTATCCGAGCGCTGCCCGTCCGGACCATCAGGCGCTTTGCCTGTTCCGTGAGAACATCGTCATTCCCGGTGTCGATCCCGTGCGCCCGCCGACGACCTACCGCGATCCTCCCGCACCTCCGACAGGAATGCACACCTGAGACGGAGAAGCCCACCCCAAGGTTCCATTCAAGGTTCCAATTTGAGCAAATCTCACCTGATCTGAGATCACCCAAGCCCAGTAAATACGGGCGATTGCGCCCCACAGAATCCCCCAGATTCGGTTCGAATCCGGGCGCCCCGACCATTTTGTAGAAGGACGAACCGCCCCGGTCCCCGAGAAGGAGGCCGGGGCTTTGGTTCAATATCGTGCTCGCTCCATGCACCGGCAGCGACAGCCAGGACGGCTTGCTCTGCGTCATCGACGGTAGGCGTTGGCCGCCATGTCCAGTCATTGATCTCGATGAACAGGCGGAGCGCTACCCATGCTGCCCGCTTGTTGCCGTCGAGCAGGGGGTGGTTCTTCGCCAGTCGTACGATGAGGACGGCGGCCTTGTCTATGAAGTCGGGGTAGAACTCCGTCTCGCCGAAGCCGGCGGCTGGCGCATGCAGCGCCGACTCGGCAAGGTCGATCTTGGTGGCTTGTATAAGCGTGTTCGTGTCGAGCCCGGTTATCTCGGCGGCGATTGCCAGGTAGTCGGCGAGCTCGACGTAGCGGATGCTCACTTGGCGAGCCGCTCCAGCAGCTCGCGGTCCTCTTCGATGATGCGGCGTATGCGCACCTTGAACTGGGGGTCTTCGCGGCGACGCTGCACCGCTTCGGCGAGGGCGTGCTTGACGGTCTCGTTCAAGCTCTTGCCTTCGGCGCGGGCCAGTGCCTCCGTGTCGGAAGCCAACTCGTCATCGAGTCGCACGGTCATGTTCTTGGGCATGAGCGCATGGTAGCATGCCACCATTAGTCCGTTATGCAGCGACCACCTCTGTAGATCGTGGGTCGCCCGACGCAATCGGATCGCTGACGATGCCTATCCGGTATCGTGCGCACGGAGCGTGCATGAGATGGCTCTCGCGCGTGCATGGAGCGTACGCGACGGTTGCAAAACGATTGCAGAGGCTCCGAATCTCCAGTATCTGAGCCAAATTTAACCCATCGCCCCGATTAGCCGGTCGTTTCGCAACCATCCATGTCTCCCTGAAGAAAGCCAGAAGGGACGTTGCTTTGGAGACGCGTGCAGCCGGCCAGGCGCCGGCTGCACGGGAGTCGCGTCCTACTTGTGGCTCTCCTGCTTGTTCAGCGCTTTGCCCGCGCTGTGCACGACCTTGTGCAGGAAGTCGTACTGGGTGTGAACGAGCTGATCGGCCATCTCCAGGGCGGCATCTATGATGTCTTGCCGTCTTGATGGACGCTCGCCGAACGCAGGCAGGGTCTCGTCGATGGTGTCGATGAACTTGCGGACCGCCTCGATCGCGGCTCGCTGTCCGGACTCGAGTGATTTGAGCACCTCTTCGGAGAGCTCGGCCGTACGGTCAACCGGGCTCGCCTGCTGTTGCTCCTTCTTCACGGGGCGCTCGCGGGACGCCGGCGCCTTGCGTGCCGGCGAGCGCGGCTGGGTCTTGGTCTGTGGCATTGCATCTGTCTCCTTGGGGGCGTGCCGCCCGTACCGGTGGATTCACGGAAGCCAGGAAGCGTTGTCCAAGAGTAGGCCCCGCTTGCGACTTCCGCCTCGGTTAACGAGCCTATGCTCGTCCACCATCGTTGCCATCGGTAGAGAACTCGGAGGTAGCCCGCTCAAGCTACGCACCCATGCCATCGGATGGGTCTATGGCAAGCGCTTGACGAAGCGCTTCACCCACCGTCTCATGGTCTTGCGGCGGCGCGCCTTGAGGGGCTCCACGATGCCCAGCAGGCGGGGTGGCGCCTGCTCCCACCGACGCGCCAACACACGGACACCGATGCCGGTGGTGGCGAGCGCGGCGAGGATCAGGCCTGACCGGGCGAGCTGGCGGCCGTACTCCTGTCGGATGGCGGGCCACAGCTCGTCGTCAATCAGCTCGTCCACCGCGTCTGAATGATCGGCGAGCCGCCCGGGATCTACCGCGCGCAGGAAGGTGAGTTGCACGCGGCGCGGCTTGGGAACCGGCCCGATCCACAGTCTATGTGTGCCGGAGATGGCCGCAGGGATGAGCGGCGCGCCGGTCTCGAGTGCCACCCGGCCTGCGCCGTGATGGGGTGAGCCAAGTGCGTGGCGATCCTCCACGCGTGTCCCCTCGGGGAACATGACCAGCACTCCGCCCTGCTCGAGGATCAGCCGCGCGGTCTCAATTGCCTCGGCGTCGGTCTCACCGCGACGCACCGGGAAGGCCCCGAGACGGAGCAGCAGCCATCCAAGCGGGCCAAAGAACAGCTCGGTCTTGGTCATGAAGCGCACGTATCGACGCGTTGCGATGCCGATGAAGAATGCGTCGAGGGAGCTCTTGTGATTGCAGGCGACGATCGCCGCCCCCTGCTTGGGGATGTGCTCAGCACCCGAGATGCGCGCATGGAACCATGCGCGCAATATGGGTGTGAGCAGAAGGCGCGCAAACACATAGAGCGGTACGCAGACGCCGCGCTCACGGGCATATCTGTGCGCCCGGCCGACCTCGCGGGGAGCCGAGCTCACAGCCAGTGCCCGAGCCAGACGTGGGCCTTTTCCACGCTGCGCTCGACGATGCTTGGATCGTGTGTACCCATCGGTCCTCGTCCCTCTGCCATCGGGCGATCGTGCATGCCCTGCACCATGCTGTCGCCTCAGGGGCATGCGGTCATCCGCGCGCGTCACTGAGGCGGCTTGGGGGTTTCCCGCACGGGCGGCTGGATGGCGCTCTACGGAAGGCGCGCAGCGAGGACGGTGCGACGCTCTTTGCTGTACCGGCACCCTGGCGGCGCTCAGTCAGGCGGGACGCTCGAGTCCTCCGCCGGCGCGGGCCCCTCGATCGATTCTATGCCCGACAGCTCGACTGCCGTGGGATGCCGGGTGCCGGTTCCGTAGTTCTCGCTCGGTGGGCGCGCACGGTTTCCCCGATGCGCAGCGGTGGCCGCGGGCAGAAGATGAGCGGACCGGTGGCCCGTCCAATCGATGACTCCGCAGTGAGGCGAGAAGGTGGCTTGCCGGTGATCTCCGAAGCGGCGATCGCAGAGAACGTGCGCGCGGCGATGTCGGTCCCTGGCTTTTATCCCGGCTCTCCCGAGGGTGTGGTGGTGCGCGAGACGCACATCTCGTGGGTGTTCCTGGCGGGGGAGCGCGCTTACAAGCTGAAGAAGCCGCTGGTGCTCGGATTCCTCGACTACCGCACGCGGGCGCGCCGTCGCGAGATGTGTCACGAGGAGGTTCGGCTGAACCGTCGCTTGGCAGACGATCTGTATTTGGGTGTGCGCGCAGTCGCCGAGCGCGATGGAGTCTTGGAGTTGACAGACGAGGATGCCCCACATGCGATCGACTATGTGGTTGAGATGCGCCGCTACGACGAGCGCTTGACGATGGCGGCGAAGCTTTCGCGTGGCGAGCTCAAGCAAGGCGAAGTGGTGGATGTGGCGCGTTTGCTGGCGCGCTTTCATGCGCAAGCGCCGCGTGTGGGGAGCGTCGGGGTGCCGGCGCCGGCGCTCGAGCGGCGCCTGACGGAGAACTTCCACGAGTTGCTGGCGATTGTGGAGCAACACGCCGAGGTCGAGCGGGTGCTGGCACTGGAGCGCTTCGCCCATGCGTTCGTGGTGGCGTGCGCGGACATGTTCAACACACGCGCGCGCCACGGGCTCATTCGCGAAGTACACGGCGATCTGCGCGCCGAGCACGTGCTGCTCGACGGGACACCCCAGATCGTCGATTGCATCGAGTTCAACCCCGAGTTGCGCAGCTTGGATGTGGCCGACGATCTTGCGTTCTTGGTGATGGATCTCACCGCGCGTGGCGGCGAGCGTTTCGCCCGGACGCTCCTCCGTGCCTACCGCGACGCAGGCGGCCATGCAGGGGAGGGCCGCCTGGTGGCTTTCTACGCCGACTACAGGGCGCTCGTGCGAGCCAAGGTGGAGCTCCTGCGAGCCGTCCAGCAGCCGACCGGCAGCGCCGCACATGGCCACCACAGCGCGACCGCGCGGGACCTACTCGGACTGGCCGAACGCTTTTCCTGGCGGGCACGCTTGCCGCTGGCGATCGTGATCTGCGGTCTACCCGCCACGGGCAAGTCGCATCTGGCGCGAGCGTTGGCGTTGAGGTCGCGTTTGGCGCACCTGAACTCAGATGTCGTTCGCAAGCGTCTTGCGGGAGTCCTTCCCACGCGGCGTGCGCCAAGCGATGCGTACACCGTCGAGGCCAATCGGCTCACCTACGCCGAGCTGGGACGCCTCGCGGCCAGGGAGGTGACCGCCCATGGCGGAGCGCTCGTGGACGCGACCTTCCGCCATCGCGCCGATCGCGACGCCTTCGCCCAGGCCTTCGCGGGCGTGGCGCCGCTGCTGTTCGTCGAATGCCAGGCGCCGGCGGAGACGCTCGCCCGTCGGGCAGCCGCGCGTGCGCGCGAGCCCGAGCGCATCTCGGATGCGTCGCTCCAGGTGGTTGTGCGAGAGAGCGTCATGTGGGAGCCGCTTCTGGAGGTCCCCCCGGAGGCGCATGTCGTTCTGCGTAGCGACCGCCCCGTCGAGGCGCAAATCACCGATCTGATGGCGCTGCTCGACCAGCGGGTAGCGCCCTGCGCGGCCAACGACGAGGAAAAGTGAGTCGAACTCGATTTGACGACCGGCATCCGCCACCTGATGACAACAATCGGTAGTTGTCCCGCTCCCAGGTGTGGGTGGATACCGGTGTTCGCGGATTTCTACATGAGACTGTTTGGCGCATGAACGCAGATGCCTCACAACAACACGCCCCGCTGGCCGAGTTGCTCGATCTCACGGGACGCACCGCTGTGGTCACCGGTGGGGCGATGGGGATCGGTCTCGGCATAGCGCGCCGGCTGCACGAGGCCGGCGCGAACCTGCTGGTCGCCGACCTCGATGAGATGGCGGCACAGCGTATTGCCGAAGGTCTCGCGGCTGCACGTTCCGGGAGCGCGCTTGCGGTTCACTGCGATGTCAGCGACGAGGAGAGCGTGAAGCGTATGGTGCTCGCGGCGGTGGCGGGCTTCGGTCGCCTCGACATCCTCGTGAACAATGCCGGTATTTACCCAATGGTTCCCCTGGCGGACCTCGACGCGGCCACGTTTCGCCATGTGTTGGATGTGAATCTCACCGGACTGTTCCTCGCCACCAAGCACGCCTCGGCGCGGATGGTCGAGCAGGGCAGGGGCGGACGGATCGTCAACGTCACCTCGATCGACGCTCTGCACCCGTCGATGGTCGGTCTGTCCCACTACGACGCCTCCAAGCACGGCGCCTGGGGCTTTACCAAGAACGTCGCCTTGGAGCTTGCGCCGCATGGCATCTGGGTCAACGCGGTCGCGCCCGGAGGGATAAAGACACCGGGTACCGGCGACATGGACGAGGAGAACACGAGAGCCTTCGAGGCGATGATCCCGATGGGGCGCATGGGCGAGCCCGACGACATCGGCCGGGCCGTGCTGTTCCTCTCAAGCGACCTATCCAGTTACATGACCGGCAGCCAGATCGTCGTAGACGGCGGCCGGCTACTGGCTTGACAGGTTGCCGCCAGGAGATCGAAAGCGACGCTATGCGCTCCAGACGGCAGCGGGTCTGAAGCCGACCCGGATTGAAGACGGCGAGCGTGTCTATCGCATCACAGAACGCTACCTCGGCCGCACCGTCTGGACCGAGTTCTACGTCGAGCATTTCGGGCCCAAGGCGAGCGTGTACGGCTTCGATCTGCTCTTTCCGCTCACGCACTGACAGCGGCCCTGGGCGCGAGCCGATCTGTGCTGGTTGCGGCCGCAACTTGGCGTGGGGCAGCGACTGGTGAGTCGGCGTGTTAGCCGATGATCTGAAACGGTGCCGCCGCTGAGCGGCTTGCGTTCGGATCTCCAACGAGCGCGGTCTTGCCATCGGCGCTAAGGGCCAGCGCATGGCCAAAGTTGTCGAACATCGTCGGGGCGGCGCCGGTGCTGAGCGTCGCCTGCTGCGTCCATGTCGTGTCCGCATGTCCGAAGATCGTCGTGTAGGGCTTGATGCCTGTGTGGGTGGAGCGGACGTAATCGAGATCTTCGGAGTAGCGCAGAGCGCTCGGGAGTTGGAGCTTGTGTATGCACGTCCCGCCGCGCATCGCAAGCTCCTGGCCGAGGACCTCGTTGCGTGCGATCTCGATCATCAGTCGGGACAGCAGGAGGTATTGCTCGATCTGCACCCTATCGGGCCACGGGGCCTTGGAGCGCCACGCGATAAGGGCGGGACGGTCGATCATAGGTCTGGCTCGAGGGGACTGTTGATCTGCAGATTCCAGTCAGTGTTGATCGGGCCGCGCGCTGGCAGGGAGCGCACGAGCCGTGTCGGATAGCCCTGCTCTGGACGGGCGATCTTCTGTAGCGGGCCGAGCTTGAGGTCATCAAGGAAAGTGTCAAGCAGCCACCCGAGTCGTCGCGCAGTCGAGCGTGAGCGCACGCTCGCAAGGCGCGCCAATGCCGACACGTCAAGAGTTCCGATCTCCGCGATCACGGTCGCTATATTGCTCAGTCCGCCGGCGGCGTTGGGGTGGGCGACGAGGTCAAGGACGGTCGTCTCGCGCGTGGCCAAGCGGACCCGCCCGGTGTCGACCTGGCGTTCCTCGATAGTCATCCGGTCGAGATAGTCATTGGCGTAGAAGCGCAGCTTGACTCGTTCGATGTCGCGGTCGGCGACATGCCGGTCAACCATCACTTGGAAGACCTGTGGCGCCTGGTGTGCGGCGCCGTGCATAGCCGCGGCGGTGAGCAGGCTCACGTAGTAGCTGCGGCCCAGCGTTCGCATCATTGCGTCGATGCCAACCTCGCTGTTAGTGTCGGGGAGCGTTGATGGATGAGCTTGACATCGCGATCGCTGATCCACGGATCGAGGACGTGCGAGGGCTCGTCGAACATCACCTGAAGTTCGGGCGGTTGCACAGTCCGCCACACGATGCGCACGCGCTCGAGGTCGATGGCCTGCTCGATCCCGCCGTCACCCTCTTCAGTATCCGCTGCCGCGGGGAGCTGGTCGCGATCGGCGCGCTCAAGCGGCTTGACGATCAACACGCCGAGCTGAAGACGATGCACACGTTCAAGCATGTCCGTGGCCAGGGTGTCGGCCGCGCGATGCTTGACCATCTCCTCGCTGTCGCTCGCGAGCGCGGCTTCGAACGCGTGAGCCTGGAGACTGGAGCCCAGGACGCATTTGCGCCAGCTCGCTCGCTCTACGCGAGCGCGGGATTTGTGCCGTGCGAGCCGTTCGGCGACTATCATCGAAGTCCGAGCACCACCTACATGACGATGAGGGTTTAGCGTGGGTTTGGAGCTTGTGAGCTTCGACTGCGACGGCGTGCTTGTCGATAGCGAGGTCATCTCCAACCGTGTGCTCGCGGCGATGGTCACCGAGCAGGGATTACCGACCACGTTGCCGCAGGCACGCCGCGAATACCAAGGGTTGCTGCTCGCGGACGTGCTCGCGCGCGCGGAGGACAAGCTGGGCCGCTCGTTGCTCGTGCTCACGCCGGTCGCCGGATGACGCCGGCCAGGGTCCGATCAGGCGCGAGATTCAGGGGGCAAGGTTGCGCACGAACCGTGCTCGGCTCTTCTGCTGTTCATATCCAGTCGCCGCCCAGAAGCCCATCGCACCGGGATCGTCGTCGGTGACTATCGCTGTGAACCTGGCGGCGCCGCGTGCCTGCAAACGGCGCTCCGCCTCGCGCAGCAAGGCGGTCGCGAGCCCCTCTCGTCGCCGGTCGGGATGAACCGCGAGCCGGTAGAAACTTCCCCGCCACCCATCCCAAGCGGCGATCAGCGACCCGACGATCTCACCGCCATCTGACTCCACGACGAGCAGCGCCTCGGGATCGGCGTCGAGCAGGCCAAGTACGCCCTTGCGCGTGTCGGTGACGGTCTCAGCGCTGCCCGCCACATCCCACAATGCGAGCACTCGCTCAGCATCGTGCTTGCTTGCGCGACGGATCGTCCAACCGGGCACGGTCGGATGAATATCACTCACCGCCGATGGGTTCGACTAGTCTTCGCGGCTCTTTGCATATCCCCCAGGGGCGGAAGGAGGCTGTCGTGCCGTTGACTCAGACGCAGCTTGCTGGCGCGGTCGCCGATCGTGCCGAGATCACAAGGGCGGAGGCCAAGCGTGTGCTCGAGGCTCTCGAAGACGTCGTGCTCGATGAGATCGCGAACGCAGAGAAGGTCAAGATCGGTGGGCTCGTCCAGCTGACTGTGCGAGTGAAGCCTGCCTCGAAGGCGCGTAAGGGGCGTAACCCTGCGACCGGCGAGGAGATCACGATCGCCGCGAAGCCCGCGAGTGTTGATCTACGCGCGCGGGCACTCACGAAGGCCAAGGACGCGTTGCCTTCAGTGCAGAAGGCACGACGACGACTGGGCTGACACTCGCGGATCGAGCGTCCCCCGCGCTCAGCACGGACCGAGGCCACCGTGCGCCGCATCGTCTGTAATGACATGCCGGGCAATCGTGGCGCCTGAGGTGGCCAGGGGCGTCAATATCGTCGTTTGGATGGATGCCAGGATGCCGAGCGCGGACGTCGCGGTTCGCGTCACCCCTCGGGCACGCGCTAGCGAGATAGCCGGCGAGCGCGATGGCGTGCTGCTCGTGCGCGTTCGCGCACCTCCCACCGACGGCCGTGCGAACGCGGAGCTGTGCCGTCTGATCGCAAAGCACGCCAGTGTAGGCGTGCGTAGCGTCGCGGTGACACGCGGCGCGAGCTCGCGCGACAAGGTCGTACACGTTGAGGGGATTGACGAGGAAGAGCTGAGGCGGCGGCTGGCAGCGGACCGGAGCTGACAGGACTCCAAGCCTGACAAGCTCAGAGCGCGCGAACGGCTGCCGGGGTTAGGATCGGGTGCGTGCTTCCAGGGTTCGACGTTGCGATCGTCCGCCACTATTTGCGAGCAACGCGTCCCACCCGTGCACGTCGAACCGATGCGTCTGTTCGGAGGCAGACATGACGTCCATACGTGGGGTCGGTGCTGACGGCACGCATTCTGGTAGGTGTAAACCTTAGTGGTGGTCGAGCCAGCGCAATTTGGGCGGTACACGGTCGTTCGGGAGATCGCGACGACGATCCACTCGGTTGTCTTGGAGGCCACTGATATCGGTGGCGCTCCCGTGGCCATCAAGCAACTGAAGGTCCGTCGGGTCGATCGAGAGCCTTATAGGAGATTCCGCGACGAGGTTGCCTTTCACAAGACCGGCCCACATCGAGGGGTACTGCCGCTGCTCGACGCTGACGTTCCCGAGCATCCAACCAGCGCCAACCCTGCATGGTTGGCGATGCCAATTGCCAAAACGGTCCGGGCCACTCTTGGTTCTGAACCAACGCTCGACCAGATCGTGGACGCAGTCCAGGTCTATGCCGCTACGTTGGCCGGGCTCGCCGAAAAGTGCGTCTATCACCGTGACCTGAAGCCAGACAATCTGTTCTGGCTCGATGACCAGTGGCTGGTCGGAGACTTCGGGCTCGTGACTTGGCCAGGCAAGCAGGCACTCACCGAGCCAGGACAGAAGCTTGGTCCGGCGCACTTCGTCGCACCGGAGATGGTTGAGAATCCAGGCGAGGCCGATGCCGGGCCTGCCGATGTGTGGTCACTGGCAAAGGTTCTATGGGTGCTCGCGTCTGGACAGAATTACCCACCCCCCGGACAGCTACGGATCGGCGAGGAGGCGACTCTGCTTCGCAGCTACAACAGTCATCCTCGGGCTGCTGGTCTGGAGGGCATTCTTGAGCAGGCGACTGGACTTGCTGCCTCGACGAGACCAACGATGCGAGCATTTGCGATGGAGCTGGAAACGTGGTCGACGCCGCCGGAGCCTCCTCGCGAACCGTTGAGCATCGAGCACCTTGTTGACCGGGTCAGCGCGATCAGTGAGCCCGAGGTAAGGGCTCAGGAAGAGCAGGCTGTGTTACATCGCGAGGCGGCCGCCATGTCGGATTGCCTGCGAGCTGCCCACAAGGCCCTGCGTCCGAACATGGAGCGCCTTGGCCGTGTGTTCGTTAGCAAGAATCAAGGTCTCATCCTCCATCTCGGTGGTGGGACCGGCAGACGAGATGTCGCCTTGAGGTGGGATGAGTCGCTTACGCTCGGCCCGCGTTCGCAACACCGGGTGAGCCTGACGATCGACATAGCGTGGGAGCTGTTCAACAGTTGGGACATCCATCTCGCGGTTGGGATCTACCTTAGGATTGTCAACCAGCTGCCTGACGTGTTCATGCTTGAGACACGAGACGTCAGGCTTGGCACCGAACATGGCGGACGCGCCGGCCATGAGCTCGTCCAGCACCTCATCGACGAATTCCTGAACGCCGCGAATCGCTACGCCGAACTCCTCGCCGACGCGGAGGCACAGGCACAACAGAATCGTCAACCACATCTGGAGAGCGTCGGCACCAACTACGTATTTCGCACCGCGCCTGAGGCTGGCTTTGTCACCATCATCGACAGATCCAACGGGTCCGTCGATGGACATGCTGTGGCTTGGTTTGACGCACCGCTCGTTGAGATCCGTGCCGATGGTGATCGCTTGTGGGTCCGCACGAGCAACCAAGAGGGATGGATTGAACGCACCTCGCGTGAAAACTGGGCTCTGACGAACGCCCAACCCCGGGACCAACAGTAATCGTCGTGGGATGCAGTGTTTCTCTGCGCCGTATTGGGATCGCAACGTTGGTTGTCGTCGTGTCGGACTCGCGATCCTCGCTACTTCGCAGAGAACGCGAAGGGCACGGTGGTCGAATCATGACGCTCCTGCCTGGACAGAGCGAAGGAGGAGTGCTGGCCCGCGCTGACCCTGGACGCCGCGCGAGCGCACCGACTTGGGCTCGGCACACGCTCGCTGGCCCCGACCCAAAGCAGAAGTTCTCGCCTCAGCCTCGGTCGTCGTCCAACTCAGGCGTCTCTTTGGCTACGTTAGGGTGCCTGCTTTCCGCGCGAAGCGGGTCCGAGCGCCGTGGGCGATCAGATGCCCGTGCGGAGCGGGAAGGAGGTGTCCCGTTAGCTGATTCTCCAGCGGGACACCACGACCGCTGATCCCGACGCCCGCAGCGGCGCTGGCGCCGCCATCGGCCCAGCGAACCGCGACCGTCACCGGCGGCTGCGGACTCAGTGTCAGGGCTTGCCCGGCGTATTCAACTCTTCACGAGATGGCAAACGCGGTAGCCAGTCGCGGTCGTATTGAATAGCGACTCGGTTCGCGTAGCGCGAATCGGCGCTTGGAGGGGCGGATGAATCACGAGGAGCGGGTTCAAGATGGCTCGAAGTCCTGCGCCTCGCGCACGCCAGCGACGCGTTCGACGCCCACCTCCCCGACAACCTCAGACCCGCCGACCAAACCCGCGACTACGCCCCCGCGCGACTCGCATCCTGGGCCCCACAGTCACACGCAACCACCCCCTGAAGGTCTACCCCGCCGGGACTTGTCTGGGCGTAGAGACCGACCAGGGACTGCCGCGTCGGTCGGCGGCGCCGAGGGCAAGACCATCGAGCGCATCCGAGACGACTGTTATGAGTTGCCCGTGAGCAAACCTTCGCTCGTGGCGCTGACCATGACTGAGACACCAAAGCGTCGGCGCGTTCCAACGCGGGCAGTGGTCCTCGTCGGCATCGGCGTTATCTTCGGCATCGCCGGGGTCGTGGCGGAGCTCGAGGGCGACGCGGTCCGTGACTGGACCGTGGAACATCCGTTCACCGTGACACTCGGGACCGGCCTGATACTGCTATTGCTCACAGTCTTCGCCGTCGAGCGGTGGCTAGCCTGGACTGAGTCAAAGCGCTGGCGGGTGCCAAGCCTGGCCGCGCTCGACGCTTATGCCGCGGGCGGACTTGCCGTTCACCAGCGCCTCTACGATGCGTTTCTCAGCTTGCCCGGTGCCGATAAGTTCTCCTCTCGCGGCAGGCCTACCGAGGAGTCAGTCGAAAAGATGATGGAGGCAGCGGGCGCACTGAGCGCGTTCGGGTCCATCGTCAGCAACGAAATGAGTGGACTAGCGCCGGTCGCACTACTGGCCATTCAGACTGTCGCAAGACACGAGCCGTACGGTGATCTGATCGGTCTCATCGCCGGGTACCAAGCCAATTTGGGTACTCTGGCCACCCATTCGGAAAGTCTCGTCGCCCTCTCCGTCTACGGAGACGGCCTGGCCGCGGCAGGTCTGGGGCCAGGTCGACCCGAGTACGATGAGTGGGCGGCAAACAATCTTCGCATCGCAGAAGCGATGGCCGAAACCCTCGACGATTTCTACGGGAGACTCGAACGCTTGAAGAGTGCGCTATTTGTTGTGAATACCGCGGACACCGAGGTCGAGTTGGGGGAAGACAGCGTAGGCGACGCCGGTTGACGCCGCCGGTGACGGTCGCGGCATAAACGGCAAGGAGCCGCACGTGCCGAACGCGATTCGGCCGCCTCGGCGTGCGCCGCTGCAGCGGCACGGGTGAATCCGTTTTCAGCGCCACGCGCGGCCAGTCCGGCGAGGTCCTTCCGTGGTGGTCGGCGACACGCGGCGGACGCCAGCTCGCGCACGGACAGCAATGGGGCCACGATCAGTGACTGCAAGGTGACGCTCAACGTCACGCTGTCGAAGCTCGCGCTCGGCGGGCGTCTCGCGATCAGCGGGAGACGCCCGCCGAGCGCTACGCAGCACTTCGCGACGCTGAGAGGGTCGGGACGAGCGGGAACAGGCCGGCGCGTCCCGCACGAAGCCGGGGGTCAGTAGCTGCGCCCGCCGCGCCCGCCGCACCGACTGATGCGTGCCCGTAAACCGAATCTCCTACGGGAAACGCTCCGCAGCCTGTGCGGTTCGCGTCGGCGGAGAGCGAGGTGTCCCGTAAGCCCCGCCCGGTGATCCGTTCCGGTAACGGAGGCTATGTGGGACGTCGCGACGGCGGTGAGGCGCGCTGCGCGAGGTGACGCAAAGAGCAGGTCTTTCGCCCCAGCTAGTCCAGACTCTTGGTCCTCGCCAAGAGCAGGAGCGTGTTCGGAGGGAGGCGGCCCGCCCGGTTTGGACGACATTCGAGCACACCAACTAAGGATCGGCTCACCCTCGCTCGCACCGAGCAAACCAAAGTGCTCGCCTCCCCTCCGTCTTGGACCCGTACTCGTCCATTGCGCTCGGCGTAGGACGGGCCGGCAACGCGCTCGCTCGTGGCACGAAGCAGGCACCGAACGGAGCGACAAAGCGCTACGCGATGATCGGGGTCAGCTCTCCGACGAGTCCGTGCTTCCTCCCGTGGGCCTCAAGTGAGCGAATCGGGGGTGGCTGACACGACCTCGAGTTTCGGGGTTTTTGGCTTGAGGGCGCGGTTGTGATGGTCGGTGGTGGTGGCGTCCGTGAGCGTGGGCACAGTCTGGTGGCCTGAGGGCCGGTCGGCGCGGAGGTGGGTTGGCGGCGACC
>JBOGXY010000193.1:0-8891 GCA_050696495.1 Solirubrobacteraceae bacterium | reverse complement strand
CCCCCGCTGACCGCGACTTCGTCGGCAAGCGTTCCCGAATAAACGAACGACCGCAGTGCGACCTCTACGGTCATAACCAGCTTCCCACCAGGTGACACTTGTCCGTTGAATTCGCAGGTAACCGTCTGCGCGACCGGACACGCCGCCGTCACTTCAGACGGGCGCGCCTCAACTTCCGCCGCCACTACCACCAGCGGCGAGGGTACCGTCTCGGTCAACTCGATAGGGCCAACTGTCACTCGATTACCGATGTTCGTCGCGGTGACCGTGTATCGATCGTAGGCGGCAGCTTTGACACTCAAGGCTTCGTCGCGTCTGATGGTGTGTTCACCTCCCGTCAAAAGAGATTTTTGTAGCAAGAGTCTTTGTGAACTCCCACTTAGAGCGCCGACAAACCTAACCACGTACGGTTTGCTTCCCGTTTCATCACCGGGACCACCGCTGACTTCGACGTTGCCCACACCTATGTCGGCCACGGCTTCGAGCTTTGCCTGGAGATCAACAGCCGTTTCGTTCCACTCAATCGGCACGGACAATTCATGCGCACCTTCTCCACCTTCGGTCGAAAGCTCATACGTGCCTCCTGTGGCCAATACGGCAAACGCCAGTACAGCGTTCCGGCTCTCGGCCGCGTTGAAGCTTGTTGGCTCTGAGTCAGAGCTTATGGACCAACCAGGCGCAGGCACGCCGGCTTGAGCAGATTGAGCCCAGGCGATAACTTGGACCAAGAGCATGCCCGCGGCGACAAGAGCCGGTCGGCGCATCTGACGTCTCATCATCCGTACCGCTTGCGCGCCCGCAGGCGACATCCGCGTCGGCGACGTGCCGATAGCTTGACACACGCCGCCAGGGCCCGCGCCAAACGCCTTGCGCGAGTCGCCGCGTGTCGACCTGAGCCGGCTCTGTCCGCCCTGAATGTAGGTGCAAGCAGCCCATCAGACGTCGCTCCGCCGATTTGCGTGATCGTGCTTACAGGTGGGAAGATCGTGGCGCCGCCATTCAGACCTCGGCATGTCTCGCCAAGGCATCCGGCAGACAAGGACGGTGCTGGGAAACCGCCTTCTTCGCGTGCATCGTAGAGCGCCTGCTCAGTGTCCGCGGCCTGCGGCACCAACTGATCCGCCGTCGTAAAGAAGACATCGCTACTGGAAGGATCGGCGCCATACAACTGAACTGAGGGAGCAGCATCGGTCGTCGATGCGTCTTTTCCGTCTGAGATCAAGTAGACGCTGCCTGCCGTGTACTCGAACAAACTGGGCATGCCACTAATAGCCAACGGCGTCAGCGGCGCGGTACTTGTGAAGAAGATTCTCGACCCATCGTTTGACACCGCCAGCCCAAACTGTCCAGCCGTCGGTAGGTCCGTAAATGCGAACGATTGGCGAGGAATCTGTGGCGCTTCGCTGAACGCCGCCACGTTTCCGTCGGAATCGTAGCTGCCATCCTGACCGATCGACACCCGCGTCAAACTTCCTTGCCCGAGCGAGCCCCCTGTCGCATCGTACTCGAATAGCTGCGGAACATGGCTGACATCGTCCGGTGTCAAGTCGGCTGAACTAGCAAAGACAAGAAAGCGCCCGTCAGGCGTAGCCTGGGCTGGATGGATGTCCTCTGTGCTCCACAGCGATCTATCCTCGTTTACCGTTTCGACGACGTCGAAGTAACCGAGCGCGGACTTCGCTCGTTCCAGCTGCGCTTCCACTTCACCAAGACAGGAAAAGTTTGAAAACGCGGGCGGACAGTGAGCTTCCCAGAATTCGACGGCCTCGGTAAGCGCCTGGCCTTCTACTGCTTCCTCACGTTCAAGGGCTTCAGCTTCCATAGCCGGCGTAAACAATGTGGCAATGAATACAACCCGCGACGCGTCGGCGTGCGATGGATCAGGCTCATAGAGATAGAGGTTGTCAGCACCTGGCTCGGGAGCGCGCCCTTCAGCATTGGCTCCGGCGAGCAGTCCCTTCGCAACAAAATAAACATGCGAGCCATCTTCCGAGATCCGAACAACGCCCTGCACTTCGGGCCTGGCGGCTGTTGAGACCAAGCTTATCCTTCCAGCCGGATCGCTCGGACTCCCCGGCGGAGCCGCAAAGTTGTATCTATAAAGACTCATGCTTTCCTGGCCCGGCAGCAGGCCTTGTTCGCTCATGAAGAAGGCCTGCTGCCCGTTCGCCGACGCGCCGACAAAGCTCGCGTCCTTAACGCTCGCCTTCGTATTGCACACTTCGCAGTCTTCCTTGCTCGGCTCGGAGATCGCGACGGTGCGCTTAGCGCCTACACGCGCATAGAGTTCGTTGACTGAAGGCGATCCTTCACAAGCCTTTGCGGTAAAGAAAACGGTTTCGCCGTCTTCGGATACAGAATTGTATGCAGACCCTCCGGATGCTGAACCAAGTGTAGTCCCGCAATTACTTACAAGTTCAGCACCTTCGTTAACGTGCAAATGTCCGTCGAGCATCGTCTGATTCTTCACGCCGACCAGCCTGGGTTCGACGCTGGGCGCTCCCTGATAGCTGTATTCATATAGCGATGTAGCTTCGGCCTTGGTCGTGTCACCTGGCCACACGTCGCGACGCCGATTGGGCGAAGCAGGTTCATTAGTGATTGAGTAGAAGCTGTGTGACAAATCAGAAGACGCGCCGACAAACGTTAGCTCTTCCGACAGCTCGATAGCACTGTCCTTCAATTCCGGTATTTCCGCGGGACCCACTTCACGCATCTGTTCGTCGCCGGATAGCAGATCCATGCTTTCTTTATGGGCCATCGAGCCGGTCTGCACGGTCCAAAGCGTGGAGCTTAGGTCCGCGTCTGCACTAATTCCTATCAATGCACTTCGTTCATAGGGAACAGCGGGCGGAGTTAGCGCTCGATAGTTCCATCCATTTGTAGCGCGACTCAGGCGATAAACGACCACATCGCCGCCACGGTTCGGGTCGTAAGGCTCGTTGCCTGCTTCGGCCGTTGCCCCTCCGAAACTGAGAATAAGATCGTTCCCATCGGTGGAAATAGCTGCCGGCTGATCGAGCGGCACGCCACCCTCGCGAAAACCGGGGCTTGTCAACTCATATCCACGACAATCCGGTAGGTACGAGCGAAAACCAGGGGATGCTACAGAGTTGGGTCCACACGAGAGCCTATTTGCATCGCCGCCCGCGCGGGCCGTAACAACAGGAACAAAAGATGTCATACACGTCACGGCTGTGACAACCATGACAGACCGCGCGCGCGCCGTCCGCGACCGGGCGACCCGTGTAAGCACACGGCGCCCGGTCGCCTGCAGGCGATGGAAGTATTCTAAACGGCCCATCCGAATGTCGCTTCACTCACCAATAAAACGTCTGATAGCCCCGACTCTCTAGCGGGCCCAAACGCTTCCAATTTACACGTTATTGTACTGAGTTTTTCGGCCACGGGTTTCCAGATAGCGGCTTCTTCTGGTGTACCCGTTGCGTTCAACGCGCCGACTAGGCTTTCTTCGAGAGCTTTTGTCACGGAAAATGAGCCTCCAACTAACGCGCCGACGTGAGCTAGAATGCCACACTTTTTGTTGATCTGGGACGGGTCGCTGACCAATGTACCCGTGGCGATGACATCGACTTTGACCCCGTTAAGTAGAAGACATTCGGAGGTTCCCGACGCATTTTTAAGCGTGAATTCCACAAATAAATTTTCGGTGGTGTTACCGTTGTCCGGCGTGAATGCGTCCAACGCTTCTTCGCCGGTCCCTTCCTTTTCAAGCGGATACACCAGTACGGACTTGCTTTCAGTTTGAATCGTATCTTCGAACCCAGCACTGGCCGCTAAACAGCTTGCCTTATTCTGCACGTGGCATTTTTCGAACGTGATGGTAGATAAGTCACGACCGGGATTACCGCCTATAATTTCGCCGCTGCCTTTCACGGTTTCACATACGATATTCGTTGTCCCCGTTAGCGTATATTGCCCGCCTTCGGTTTTCAAAGTTTCTTTTTCCGCTTCCGAGCTCATTTCCGCCCCTTTAACAACCCACAGCGGGCCGCCCACCGCCAAGGCGCTACTCGCCCACACTGCGCCGACCACCACGGCGGCCAGCGCAGTGCCGAGCGTAATCGACCCGAATCGCCCCAGTTGAGATTTGCGTAGCATCGTCTTGCCTTTCGATCGTTATCTGCCGGGACGAGCAGGCATCCATCCTGAGTGGCGCCTCCTGCCCGGTTCTTTTGGCGCTCGAGCAGCCTCGGTGGCTCGGCAGAGAGTGCGGCGCGCGTTACTGCCGGTGCGCGCCCCACCCCATCCATCTGCCGGTAACCGTTACGGCCGTACAATCCTGACAACTGCCGGCTGCATGTTTCTGACTTTTCTAGCGCCATAACGTCATATTCCTACTTCGGAAGCCGTTAGGCAAGCCAGATCGCGAAGATTCTAAATTAGAGTTTCTATGCAGACAAAGCGAAACGCGTGGGAAAATGAGAAACGGTCCTCCGCAAACACATGGGTGCTGCGATACCATGCAATCACTCTGGTCGACCCAAGGGCCGGCAGGAGATCGTTATCGCCGGGCCGGGGCGTCCATCCTGACGTAGCAATCTGGCGCCCCGGCACCGGTTTTTTCCTCGGCCCCTCACCCGAGTGCGCCACGGTCGAGTGCTGCCGAGTCCGGGCGCAATTGTCGTTTACCCATGCGTACAGGGAGACGACACGTCGTGGCGAGAAAGCTTCTAAATTGGAATAGACACGCGTCCACGTTGGCGGTAGCCTTTGCCCGACAGTCGGAATGGGCTGACTCTTAACGAGGAGCTGCTGATGGGAACTGGGACAGTCATCGAGCGTGCCGCCGTGATGCGATCACCGGTCAATTGGTCGCTGCTGGGTCTGGTGATCCAGCGTCCTTCTTATGGTTACGAGCTGGTGCAGCGCTTCGAGCGCGCCTATGGCGAGGACCTGGAGCTCTCCAGCCCGTCGCAGATATATACGGCGCTCGACATCCTGCAACGGCGCGGGCTGATCGAACTTCTGCCGGTGACGGCGGCCGTTGGGCTCTCGCGCCAACCCAAGCCCCACTACCGCGTCACCGACGAGGGCATGGGCGCCTACGTGGACTGGCTGGCCTCTCATGTCCAGGGCGAGCAGCGTCGCTCGCGGCTGTTCGTTCACCAGATCGCGGTTCTTCCGGCACGTGAGGCGCTGAGCGTAATAGAGCGCTGCGAGCACGCCTGTCTGAAGGCAGCCACCGCGACGCGCGTCTCGGGCGATGACGAGCACAGCGGCGATCCCGCGCTACTGGCGATGCGACTGGTCAACGAGGAGCAGCGCCTGGTCATCGATGCTCGACTGGCTTGGCTTGAGTACGCGCGCCGGCAGCTGCGAGCGCGGGGAGCTTCCCGCGCGCTACGCACATGAGCCTGCTGGCGCTGGAGCAAGTTACCCGCCGCTACCGCAGCGGCGCACACGAGCGCATAGTGCTCGACGCGGTATCGCTAACGCTGGAGGCCGGAGAGCTATTGGCGGTATGGGGTTTGCGCCGCTCCGGTCGCTCGACGCTGCTGCGTGTGGCGGCTGGGATCGAGCCACCCGACGAGGGCCTCGTGCGCTTCGAAGGCGAGGACCTGGCGCGCCGCGGCGATGCCCTTGGCAGCGGTATCGGCTTCTGCCGGCCTGGCACCGCTGAGGGCGAAGCACGCGGGACGCTGGACGAGCTGATCGCCGGTCAACTGGCGCGGGGAGTTCCGCAGAGCACAGCGGAATCACGCGCATTCGACGCACTCGAGCGTGTCGGGGCCGGCGAGTGCGCCGGCAGGCGTCTGAGCGAGCTCGACGGTGGCGAGAGCGTGCGTGTCGCTATCGCTCGGGCACTGGCCCTGGGCCCGCTGCTGCTGGTGATCGACGAGCCGACCAAGGGCGTGGACCTGCTCGAGCGCGATGCGATCCTGGCCCTGCTACGCTCGTTGGCCGATGAGGGGATCGCGCTGCTGGTGAGCGTTGGTGAGGCGACCGCGCTCTCAGGCGCGGACCGTGCACTGTCGCTCTCAGACGGTGAGTTGCGCGGCAGTCTCAGACCAGAGCTCGCGGCGGTGGTGCCGCTGCGACGCAGCGCAAGCGCATGAGGCCGCGCTCCGCGCGTCCGGTCGAGCACGCGCGCGACAGGTGGTAGTCCCGTGGCGCTGCTCGAGCTTGACGAGCTCGTCAAGCACTACCGCGGCGGCGAGGAACCCGTTCGGGCGATAGCCGGTGTGACGCTTCAGATCGAGCCGGGAGAGCTCGTAGCGCTGCACGGCCCGAGCGGATCGGGCAAGACGACGCTGCTGCTTTTGATCGCCGCTCTCCTGCGTCCCGACTCGGGCGCGATCAGTTTCGACGGACGCCGTCTTGACGGATTTTCAGAGAGTCAAGCCTGCGAATACCTGCACAGCGACGTCGGCTTCGTCCACCAGGGCCCGCAGCTTATGCCGCGCGTCTCGGCCCTGGAGAACACGTCGATGAAGCTCCTATTGGGCGGGATGGGTATGCGCGAGGCCCAGGCGCAAGCGTTGCCGTGGCTGGAGCGCGTCGGTCTGGCCGATTCGCTTGAGCGCACTCCCGAGCGGCTTTCCGCCGGCGAGCGCCAGCGCGTGGCGATCGCCCGAGCGCTTGCCGGAGCACCAAGGCTGATCCTCGCCGACGAGCCGACCGGCAACCTCGACAGCGCCCGTTCGGTGGAGATAGTCGAGCTGCTGGCCGAGGTGGCGCACGAGCGCGGCGCCGCGGTGCTGCTAGTCACTCACGACGTCGAGGCGGCCGATGTCGCCGACCGGCGTTTCACGCTGCGCGACGGAAAGCTCGTGCGCGACCGCGACGAATACGAGGGGATGCGCGTTGTCGCCGGCTGAGGCCCTGCACGCCCAGCCGTTGATGCGGCCGCGGGCGCTCGTTTACTTCTACCGGCGCCGCCTGCGCGTGCACGCCGTCCAGGAGCTGTTGGCGGGCGCCGGCGTGGCTGTGTCGGTGGCGCTCGTGTTCGCGACGATCGTCGCCTCCGCGAGCATTGCCGGATCGGCCTCCGAAGTGGTCCACACTGTGATCGGCCCGGCTCAGCTGCAGCTGCTGGCCCGTGGTCCGGGCGGCATGAACGAATCGCTGCTCTCACGCGTGCAGCACATCCCCGGCGTGGCACAGGCCGCGCCGCTACTGGAGCAGACAGCCACGGTTGTGAGCCCCGCCAACGCGACTGTCACGAGCGAACGCTCGGCTCGTGACTCAGCGGGTGTGACCGGAGCGTCCGCTGCCGCGCGCACGGTCACCGTCGACCTGGCGGGCGCCGACACGAGCCTGGTGGTGCTCGACGGGCTCGCACACACACTGCCGACGAAAACACTCTCCGCGGGCGGGATCGGCCTCAGCCGCCACACGGCCGATGAGCTCGGAATCCAAGCGCGTGCGCTGCCCGGCACGCGAGGGCTCAGCGCGCTCGGCGCGGGCGTTACGCTCGAGCTGCGCGGCGGCTCCTACCCGCTGCGGGTTTCAGCCGTGCTCGGATCGGAAGTGTTCGGCGCGCTCGCACAGGCGCAGGTGGCGGTGATGCCGCTCGGAGAACTACAGCGATTGGCCGGGATGCCGGGTCGCGTCTCGCGCATACTCGTGCAGGCAAAGCCCGGACGCGAAGCGCAGGTGCGGGCGGCCCTGCGCAGGCTCGCCGATGGGCGCTTGAGCGTCGCCGCGGCCGACCAGGATGTCTCGCTGCTACACCAGGCGCTGCGACCCAGCGACCAGGCCAGCGCGCTGTTTGCCACGGTAAGCGCCCTGCTCGGGCTGCTGCTGGCCGGCTCGGCGCTGCTGCTGACGGTGCCCGAGCGCCGTCGCGCGATCGCCGACCTGCGCTTGATCGGCGCCAAGCGCTCGGCGATCGCGCAGATGTTCCTCTTCCAAGCGCTCGTGCTCGGAGGCTTGGCCTCGCTGGTCGGGCTGGCAATCGGCTACGCGCTGTCGCTTGAGATCTTCCATCAGTCGCCTCGTTATCTGGCGGAGGCGTTCACGCTCGGGAACCGCACCGTGCTGAGTGTGCAGCCGGCGGTGCTCGCATTCGCCGGTGGTGTGTTCGCGACCTGCGCGATCTCCGCGCTGCCGCTGCTGGACCTGCGCCGTGGCAAAGCCCTCGATGCGGTCTATCGCGGCGAAGGCGTGCCCGGCAACGCGCTGGCGAGCAGTGTGCAACGCGGGCTTGCGATCGTTGCCGGCGCCCTGCTGGCCTGCGCCACGGCGCTGTTCGCCACAGACCCCTCGCGGGCTCTGGTCGCATGTACGCTGCTGGCGCTGGCTACGGTCCTATCGGTCCCGCTCGCCTTCGCGGGCGTGTTGCGGGCAGCGGCGGCCACCTCCGAGCGCTACCAACGACTGACGATCCTGCCGGTCGCGCTGGCCTCGCTGCGCGCCACCACCTTGCGTTCGCTCGCGCTCGCTGCCACCGGGGCGGTGGCGCTGTTCGGCAGCGTGGCGCTTGGCGGCTCGCGCGCGGACCTGCTGCGCGGGATCGAAGGGTTCGCGCACGACTACTCCCACGACGCGGCCATCTGGGTCGGCAGTAGCGGCGACAACCAGGCCGCGGTCGAGTTCCAGCCCGGACGCCTGGCCGGCAGGATCGCCGCCGTCCCGGGCGTCGCCGCCGTCCGCTCTTTTCAAGGCGGCTTCGTCGCCATGGATGGACGTCGCGCATGGATTCTCGCCCGCCCGCCCGGGGGGGCCCGCGAAGTGCTGGGCTCACAGATCGTGCAGGGCGGCGCCACCAACTCGCGGCGGCGACTCGCCGAAGGCGGCTGGGCGATCGTCTCCCGGCAGATCGCCGAAGCGCTGCACGTCGGGATCGGCGGCACGCTGACGCTGCCGACCCCGACCGGTGTGGCACGGCTGCGCTTGGCCGCAACCACCACCAACCTGGCGTGGAG
>JBOGXY010000192.1:0-30908 GCA_050696495.1 Solirubrobacteraceae bacterium | reverse complement strand
CTCCCAGTCCTTCGTCGGACCGAAGATGCGCTCGCAGAACAGCCCGTCCTTCTCGGGCTTGAGCGTGCGGTAGTTGATCGTCTCGGGCTTGGTCACCTCGCCGGAGCTCCAGGAGCGGATCTGCTTGGAGGACGCGAGCGAGATCTCAATCGCGTCGAAGTTATTGATGTCGATCATCGCTACTCGCTCCCTTCGGCCGGCTCACCGACAGGCTCGCCAGAATCGTCCAAGTCCTCGAGGCTGATGCCATCCTCGATAAGTCCCTCCACCTCGAGCGCCGTATCGGCCCCCACCTCGCCGTCCTGTTGTGTATCCGCCTCGGCGCCCTCACCCTCGGGCTCGGTCTCCGTGACCTCGCCTGTGGGCGCCCTGACCCCCGAGAGGTCGATGCCGAGCTCCTCGGCGGCGCGCAGCAGATCGTCGTCTTCGTCGCGCAGCTCCGCGTGCTGTCCTTCCTCGGAGACGACACCGACATCCAGCGCCAGCGATTGCATCTCCTTGAGCAGCACCTTGAAGGACTCGGGGATCGACGGCTCGGCGATGTTCTCGCCCTTGACGATCGCCTCGTAGGCCTTCACACGCCCGACTGTGTCATCGGACTTGATCGTGAGCATCTCCTGCAGCGTGTAGGCGGCACCGAACGCCTCAAGCGCCCACACCTCCATCTCGCCGAAGCGCTGCCCGCCGAACTGCGCCTTGCCGCCCAGCGGCTGCTGGGTGACCAGCGAGTAGGGACCGGTCGAGCGAGCGTGGATCTTGTCGTCGACCAGGTGCAGCAGCTTGAGGATGTACATGTAGCCGACCGTCACCTGCTCGGCGAAAGGCTCGCCGGTGCGGCCGTTGAACAGCGTCATCTTGCCTGAGGCCTGCTCACCGACACGGCGGGACTTGTCCACGTCCATGCGGATGCGCCCAACGTGAGCGTCCTGCCACTTGACCAGGGCGGTGTCGACATCTTCCACGGTGGCGCCGTCAAAGACGGGAGTCGCCACGTAGATGCGCTTGTTGCCGCCGCTTGAATGAGCTTCCTTATAGGCCTCGGTGCCGTCGTCGTACCATCCTTGCGCCGCGGCCCAGCCCAGATGTGTCTCGAGGATCTGGCCGACGTTCATGCGCGAAGGCACGCCGAGCGGGTTGAGGATCACATCGACCGGAGTGCCGTCCTCCAGGAACGGCATGTCCTGCTGGTCGACGATCTTTGAGATGACACCCTTGTTGCCGTGGCGTCCGGCGAGCTTGTCGCCCTCGGAGATCTTGCGCTTCTTGGCCACGAACACGCGCACCAGATCGTTGACGCCCGGGGGTAGATCGTCGCCCTCGTCGCGGCTGAAGGTCATCACGTCAATCACAACGCCACCCTCGCCGTGGGGGACCTTCAGCGAGGTATCGCGGACCTCGCGAGCCTTCTCCTTGAAGATCGCGCGGATCAGCTTCTCCTCGGCGGTCAGCTCGGTCTCGCCCTTGGGGGTGACCTTGCCGACCAGCAGGTCGCCGGAGGCCACCTCGGCGCCGACGCGCACGATGCCGCGGTCGTCGAGGTTGCGCAACGACTCCTCGGAGCGGTTGGGGATGTCGCGGGTGATCTCCTCGTCGCCGAGCTTTGTCGTGCGCGCGTCGATCTCGTACTCCTCGATGTGAATCGAGGTGAGCTCGTCGTCCTGCACGAGGCGCTTGGAGAGGATGATCGCGTCCTCGAAGTTGTAGCCCTCCCAGGACATGAAGGCAACCATCAGGTTCTTGCCGAGCGCCATCTCGCCCTTGTCGGTCGAGGACCCGTCGGCAAGCACGTCGCCGGCCTTGACCTTCTGATCGGTGCGCACGCGCGGCTTGTGATGGATCAGCGTCCCCTGGTTGGAGCGCATGAACTTCTGCAGGTCGTACTCGTCCTTGCCCTCGGAGGTCTGGACGACGATCCGATTGGCGTCGACGAACTCGATCGTGCCTCCGTTCTTGGCAAGCAGCACATCACCGGTGTCGAGCGCCGCGCGGCGCTCCATGCCGGTGCCCACCAGCGGCGCGTCGGTCTTCAGCAGTGGCACGGCCTGGCGCTGCATGTTCGAGCCCATCAGCGCGCGGTTGGCGTCGTCGTGCTCGAGGAACGGAATCATCGCCGTGGCCACCGACCAGATCTGTTCGGGGGAGACATCGACGAGATCCACGTCCTTCGGCGGCACGGTCACGTATTGACCGGCTTGCGTGCGGCAGAGGATCTCCTTGTCGGTCAACTTGCCGGTCTTTGAATCGACCGGCGTGTTGGCCTGAGCGATGATCTGCTCCTCCTCCTGAGTGGCGTCCAACCGCACGACCTCGCCGGTGACCACGCCGTCCTTGACAACACGGTAGGGCGTGGTGACGAAGCCGTACTCGGATACCTCGGCAAAGGAGGACAGCGAGCCCATCAGCCCGATGTTCGGACCCTCGGGCGTCTCGATCGGGCACATGCGCCCGTAGTGGGTGGGGTGCACGTCGCGCACCTCGATGGGAGCCCGCTCGCGCGTCAGACCGCCGGCGCCGAGCGCCGAGAGACGGCGCCGGTGCGTGAGCCCGGAGAGCGAGTTGGTCTGGTCCATGAACTGCGAGAGCTGCGAGGAGCCAAAGAACTCCTTCAGCGCCGCCACGACCGGGCGGATGTTGATGATCGTCTGCGGCGTGATCGTGTCGGCGTCCTCGGTGGTCAGACGCTCGCGCACGACGCGCTCCATCCTGTAGAGGCCGATGCGGAAGGCCTCCTGGATCAACTCGCCGACGGTACGCTGACGGCGGTTGCCGAAGTGCTCGTACTCGTCGAGGTGCTCCTCGACGGGCTCGCGCGGCATGGAGGTCGCCTCGGCCGCGTAGTCCTTGATTTCGAACTCCGGTTCCTCAGGCATCCCGAGGCGCTTGGGCAAGGAGACAAGCTCCTTGACGAGCGCGAGGATGTCGTCGTGGGTGAGTGTTCGGGTGTCGATGTCGATGTCAAGACCCAGACGCGAGTTGAGCTTGTAGCGCCCGACACGCGTGAGGTCATAACGCTTGGGGTCGAAGAACAGTTGGTTGAGCAGCGCCTTGGCGTTCTCGACGCTCGGCGGCTCGCCGGGGCGTTGCTTCTTGAACAGCTCGATCAGAGCCCCCTCTTCGGTGCGCGTGACCTCGGTGTCGGCTTCGATCGTGTTGCGGATGTAGTGCGAGTTCTCAAAGAGCTTGAGGATCTCCTCGTCGCTCGCGTAGCCCATCGCGCGCAGCAGCACGGTGACGGGCAGCTTGCGCTTGCGATCGATGCGGACGAAGACCTTGCCCTTCTTGTCGATCTCAAGCTCAAGCCATGAGCCGCGGGCCGGCATCAGGTTGGCAATGAAGACCTGCTTCTCGCGGTCCTTTGGTTCCATCAGGTAGGCGCCCGGGGAGCGCACCAGCTGAGTGACGACCACGCGCTCGGTGCCGTTGATGACAAAGGTGCCGCGCTCGGTCATCCAGGGGAAGTCGCCCATGAAGACGGACTGCTCGCGGATCTCACCAGTCTCGCGGTTGATGAACGCAACCGTGACGGTCAGCGGGCGCGCGTAGGTGAGGTCCTTCTCGCGACACTGCTCGAGCGATGCGACCGGCTCGTCGAAGACGAACTCACCGAACTGGACGGCGAGGTTGCCGGTGTAATCCTCGATCGGCGAGATATCGTCGATCGTCTCGCGGAGCCCCCCCTTCTGGGGGTCGGTCAGCCACTCAAAGGAGCGGCGTTGAATATCGATGAGGTTGGGAACGTCGACGGACTTGTTCAGACGCGCGAAAGTCCGGCGCGTCCGGAGAGCATCAACAGCAGCCAAGAAATGACTCCTTCGGGAGGCGAGAGACGGGCAGAGGCGGGCGCCGAGGCGCGACCAGCAAAGATAGCACAGATCATCGGCGCCCTTAAGCGGGGCAGCCGGCGCTCACGGACCCCACCCCCAGACTCCGCGTATGTGGCGCGACGCCGTGTCGTTCCGGGTGGCTGCGACTATCGGCCAGCGGCCTGGATGCTACAGCAGAAAAGCCGATTTTGCGAGTTCGCGAGCGGTTCGCGCGCACGAGGCGATATCGGCGGTGAAGCGTGGATATGTCCCGCACACACGGCGCAAGGCGCCCGCGCGCGCGGGACAGCGATCCAAATCCGAACGACTACTTGACCTCGACGCCTCCGCCGGCCTCTTCGAGTTCGGCCTTCAGCTTGTCGGCCTCCTCGCGCTCGATGCCCTCCTTGACGGGCTTTGGCGCCTCATCGACAAGCGCCTTGGCCTCCTTCAGGCCAAGGCCGGTCGCGGCACGCACGACCTTGATCACCTGGATCTTCTTGTCGCCTGCGCTGGTCAGGATCACGTCAACCGTGGTGGGGCCTTCATCCTCCTCAGCGGCGCTGCCGCCGCCACCACCGGCAGCCGCGGCCACCGGAGCGGCAACCGCCGCGGCCGAGACGCCGAACTCCTCCTCGAGCGCCTTGATGCGCTCGGCAAGCTCCAATACCGAGATCGCCTTGAGCTCGTCGATCCACTCCTGTGTGCTTGTTGCCATCTGTCAGTCCTCCTTGGTCGCTTCGGCGCCGTCGGGCTGTTGCTCCGAAGCGTCCGTCTGTTGGTCGTCTTGCGCCGGCTCGGCCGGCTCAGCTTGTTCTGCCTGCGCAGCGAGTGTCTCCTCGGCCTGGGGCTCGTCGGCCGGCTCTGTCGCCTCCTCGGCTGGTGCCGGCTCCTCGGCCCGCGGCTCAGCCGCGACGACGTCCTGCTCCGGCGCGGCCTCAGTCTCAGCCTCGGTCGCTGCTGCCGGCGCTGCCGGCGCAGCGGGAGCGTCGCCCCCCGGAATCTCGCCGGACTCCTTCTTTGCCTGCACCTGGCCGAGTGCGACGGCCAGGCCGCCGACGAGCGCGTTCAGGGTGCGGACCAGGCCGGAGATCGGAGAGGCGACGATGCCGACCAGCTGGCCGTAGAGGACTTCGCGTGCGGGTAGACGCGAGATCGCGCGGATCTGATCTGCCTCCAGGGGCTCGCCGTTCAGCAACCCACCCTTGAACGGAAGCAGCTGTGTGGCGCGAGCGTAGTCGGCGATCGCCTTGGCCGCCATCGCGGCGTCGCCGCGCACGAACGCGAGAGCCGTCGGGCCGCTCAGCAGCGGCTTGAGCGACTCGGCGCCGACCTGGTCGGCCGCACGTTCGGTCAAGGAGTTCTTGACCACCGTGAAGCTCGTTTCGGCTTCGCGCAGCTTGGTGCGTAGCTCGGCCGCCTGAGGCACCGAGATGCCGCGATAGTCGACCGCGAACACCGCCTCCGCGGCGTCGATCTCGGCCGCTATCGCCTCTATGGTCGCTGCCTTTTGCTCTCGGTTCATCTGATCCCTTGCTCTCTTAGAAACGCTCAGGCGCCCGCGTGCAGGCGGGCGTCGAGAGCGGGATCATCCGCTTTCGCTCGCTCCACCTGTCCCGGTCTTGTGCCTAATGGCCGATCTGCGATCGTCCGGCAGCCGGGGGTCTTGGGCGGTGAGCTTGTGAGTGGATTAAATCAGGCAGCCGCCTGTTCGACTATGTCGCGAGTCCGGGTGGAGTCGATCTTCACGCCCGGCCCCATCGTCGAGGTCATCGTGATGCTGTGCAGGTAGCGCCCCTTGGCCGCCGAGGGCTTGGCGCGGATCAGCTCTTCGATCACAGCCGCATAGTTCTCGAGCAGGCTCTGCTCCTCAAAGGAGGCCTTACCGATCACCATGTGCACGATCGCAGTGCGATCGGTGCGGTACTCGACCTTGCCCGACTTGGACTCACCGACGGCCTTGGCCACATCCATCGTGACCGTGCCGACCTTCGGGTTGGGCATCTTGCCCGACGGACCGAGGATGCGTCCGAGCTGGCCGACGACAGACATCAAATCGGGCGTTGCGATGGCGACGTCGAAGTCGTCAAAGCCCTCCTGGATGCGCTTGGCCAGGTCCTGTGCACCGACGACGTCGGCTCCGGCCTCTTGCGCTTCGCGCGCCTTATCGCCCTGAGCGAAAACGGCCACCTTGACGTCCTTGCCGAGCCCGTTGGGCAGGGCGATCGTGCCGCGCAACTGCTCGTCGGCGTGACGAACATTCAGGCCGGTGCGCACATGAATCTCGACCGACTCGTCGAATTTGGCGCTGGCCAGTCCCTTGACCAGGGCGACCGCCTCGGCGGGTTGGTATTCGTGCTCGCGATCGATCTTTCCCAGCCCCTCGCGGTGGCGGCGTCCGTGCTGAGCGCTCATCCGGCCACCTCCACGCCCATCGACCGAGCTGTGCCGGCGATGATCTTCACGGCTTCATCGACGTCGTGCGCGTTGAGGTCGGCGAGCTTGCGCTCGGCGATCTCACGCAACTGAGCGTCGGTGATCTTGCCGACCTTGTTGCGGTTGGGCTCGCCTGAGCCCTTTTCCAGTTTCAGCGCCTGCTTGATCAGCACGGCGGCCGGCGGAGTCTTTGTGACGAACGTGAACGAGCGATCCTCATAGACGGTGATCACCACGGGGATGATCGTGCCGGTCTCTGAGAGCGTCTGCGCGTTGAACGCCTTGCAGAACTCCATGATGTTGATGCCGTGCTGCCCCAGTGCGGGTCCAACCGGCGGCGCCGGCGAGGCCTGCCCACCGCGGGCTTGCAGCTTGATCGTTGTCAATACCTTCTTGGCCATAACTCCCGCCTACAACTTCTTGACTTGGTCGAAACCCACCTCTACGGGGGTCTCGCGACCAAAGATTGATACCAGCACCTTGAGCTTGGCGGCGTCGTCGTTGATCTCTGAGATCTCCCCGGAGAAGTCTGAGAGCGGCCCGGAGATGACCTTGACGGTCTCGCCGATCGTGAACTGAGCGCGTGTGCGCGGCGCCGTTGCGACCTCCTTGTGCAGCAGACGATCGACCTCGACCTGGGTCAGCGCGACCGGCTCTTGGGAGGAGCCGACAAAGCCGGTGACACCCGGCGTGCCCTTGACGACCCCCCAAGAATCCTCGTTGAGCTCCATGTTCACGAGCACGTATCCGGGCATCGTGCGCTTCTCGACGGTGATCTTCTGGTTGTCCTTCATCTCCGAGACGGACTCGGTCGGCACGACTACTTGGCGCACCGCCCGCTGCTGGCCGAGCGAGACGACTCGGTGCTCAAGGTTGTGCTTGACCTTGTTCTCATGACCTGAGTAGGTGTTGACGACATACCAACGAAACATTCAGCTTCCTGACGGCTTGTGTAAATGGACAGGGCGGGACGGAAACACGCGAAAGACGAGTTGGGACGGTATCGCGTTCTAGCGATCTGACGTCCGAGGACCAAGAGGTCAAGGACGCAGTGAGCGAAATGTGCCGAACCGGGAGACGCTTCGCGTCCCCGAACCGGCCAGCACATGAGTGAGCGAGGACGCACTGTAACGGGTGCCGGAGGGCTGTCGGGCGTCAGAGAATGAAGTTGACGATCTTCTGAGCCACCCAGTCGGCGGCGCCGAGGTAGACGCCGGCGACGACCAGGAAGCCGATGACCACCGTTGTGGCCTGGGTGACGTGGCGTCGATCGGGCCACTGCACACGTTGAAGCTCCGCCCAGCTGGCGCGCAGGAAAGCGATCGCACGTATGTGCAACGGCTGGCCCGGCTTGGTGACGGGCGCCTCCTGGGCGGCCACACCCTCGCCGAAGGCCTCCTCGAGGTCGGCCTCGCCGTCCCGTGTAGTGCGGCGGCCGCGCTCGGGTGAAGGAGCCGTGTCGGCGGAACCGTTGCCGCTGGGTGTCTCCTCGAGCGGGACGCCCTCGGCGCCGCGGACGAGCGCCGCGTCGAACTCGTCGACGTCGCCGACGTGCTCGAGCGCACCCGGCAGGTCGGCTCGCACCGGCTTGCTCTGCGATGGCCCGGACGCCGGCTCGCGAATCTGACGCGGTCGGCGTTGTCTTGCGCGCTTGCGGTCACGGGCCACAGCTGCGCTCCCGCGCTAGCGAGTCTCCCGGTGGCTGGTGTGACGACGGCACCAGCGGCAGTACTTGCGCAACGTCACCCGGTCGGGGTTGTTGCGCTTGCTCTTATTCGTCTGGTAGTTGCGGTGCTTGCACTCCTCGCACGCGAGGGTGATTGCTATCCGGACGTCTCCGCGGGCCATGGTCAGAAATCCCAGCTTGGTTGTACAAAGCAGCGCCAGACGAAAGAAAACCCCGCCCGGCGCGAGGTGAGCAAAGTCTAGCGCGGGCGCGCGCTTCGCGCATCGGCCCGTGATAGGAACCTGTTGTGGCCTCCAACCAACCACCCGAGGATTCGGACTGGCGGACCGAGCGTAGGGCGCGAGGACGGCATCTGGCGCGACGCTTACGCACGCGCCAGAGGCGCGTGCTGGCTGTGCTGATCGTGGCGATCGCGCTCGGGGCCATCGCGCTCGCGCTGGCGAGCCCCGGTGGGAATGCCAAAGGCGGCGCCAAGAGGTTGGGCGCGTCCGGGGGCGCAGGCCATGGCGATGGCAAACATGCGGGCACGAGCGCGTCTGGACCCGGGGCCGGCGCTCATGTGTCGGCTGACACGGAAGCCCTCGAATCGCCTGAGATCCGGCATCTGATCTCGCTTGGCAAGCCCATCTACTGCGCGGCGCCGCGCGGCAACGAGGTTGCGCTCACATTCGACGACGGCCCCGGCACCTACACGCGCTTGGCGATCGCAAAGCTGCGCAAGCACCAGATCAAAGCGACCTTCTTCATCGTCGGGCGCAACATCGGGCTGCTGCCGGCGGCTCTGCGTGAGGAGCGCGCGCTCGGCTCGGTCGGCGATCACACCTTCACGCACCCGCTGCTGACGAGCCTCGCTCCGAGCGAAGCGCAGGAGCAGATCGTGCATACCAAGCACGCCGTCGAAGCAGCCTCGGGCGGCCCGGTGTTTCTGTTCAGGCCCCCCTACGGCGCCCACAACGCCACGATCGACTCGATCGCGCGCGGCAATGGTTTGCTCGAGATCCTCTGGACGGTCGACAGCCAAGACTCACTCGGCGCCAACTACGCGCAGATCGAACGGACGGTGATCGCCGGCATGAAGCCGGGCGCGATCATCCTCATGCACGAGAACCACGGTCAGACGATCCGCGCGATGCTGAACATCTTCGCGGCCCTAAAGAGCAAACACCTGCGCCCCGTCAGCGTGGCGCGACTGCTCAGCGACGATCCGCCGAGCGACGCTCAGGTGCGAAAGGGGGGCCTTGGTTGCGGCGCGGGCGCGTCCGCCGGGAGTGGCGGAGGCTAACGTCCGCCGGCAAGCTGCCGATAAAGCCGCGCGAGTCCCGCACCGAGCCGCCGAAACCCTCGTCACGCACTCAAGGAGAGCCAAGATGCACCTGCCCGAGCCGATCCAGTCCACGGTCCACGACGAGACGTTCGCGGGAGTGACCTACCACGTGCGCGGCGAGCTGGTCCCCGAGCTGCAGATCGAGGTCGGAGCCGCGAGCGTGATGTTCGAGCACCACGTGCTGCTGTGGAAGCAGACGGCCGTAAATATCGAGCTGAAGAAGCTGCCGGGCGCGATCAAACGCAAGATCGCCGGTCTGGAGTTCTTCGTGACGCGCACCTCCGGCGCCGGGCGCATCGCCTTCTCCCGCGACTCGCCTGGACAGTGCGTGCCGCTGCATCTGCGCCAAGGCGAGGGCCTGGACGTGCGCGAGCACCAGTTCATCGCCGCCACCGACAACCTCGACTACAGCTTTGAACGGATCAAGGGCGTGCAGAACATGCTGCTCGGCGGCTCGGGCTTCTTCATGGACAAGTTCCGCGCCACTAACGGCGATGCGCTCGTGTGGCTGCACGGCCACGGCAACGTCTTTCTCGTGCAGCTCGACGAGGGCGAGCAGATCGATGTCGAGGCCGGCGGCTGGCTGTTCAAGGACCCCACGGTCAAATTGGAGGCGGTCACGATGGGCTTGAAGTCGGGCGTGTTCGGCGGAGGCGGCAAGCTCACCTGGAACCGCTTCACGGGTCCAGGCCGGTTGGCCATCCAGACGATGTTCATCGCACCCCTCGAGGGAGTGGACAGCAGCGCGGGCGCAGCGGCCACCGGCGGCGTTGCGGGCGCGTTGGTGGGCGGCCTGTTGAAAGGCTGATCGCCCGTTCAGGCGATCGCGTGCTCGATCGCGCCGAGCCGCTCGATCTCGATCCGAACAACATCTCCCGACGCCAGGAAGCGGGGCGGATCCATGCTCATACCGACCCCTCCCGGCGTTCCGGTGAGGATCAGATCGCCGGGCGCAAGCGTGCAGATCTCTGCGATGAACTCGATCAGCTCGCCGATCTTGAAGATCAGATTCGAGGTGGATGAGTCCTGGCGCAGCTCTCCGTTGACCCATGTGCGTAGCGCCAGCGATTCGGGATCGGGCACCTCATCGGCGGTCGTGATCCAGGTACCGTAGGGGCAGAAGGCGTCGGCGCCCTTGGCGCGCGTCCACTGCAACTCCCGCTTCTGCAGGTCGCGCGCGGTGAGGTCGTCGGCTACGGCATAGCCCGCGATCTGATTGCCGGCGCCCATCACCACGGCAAGCTCACCCTCGTAGTCCAAGCGCTTGACGGCCGTCGGGCACGGCACCGGTGCGTTCGGCGAAGCGGCCGAGGAGGGCAACTTCATGAACACGATCGGGATCTCAGGGGCGGTAGCCCCGATCTCGGCGATGTGATCGGCGTAGTTCATGCCGATACCGAAGATCGCGCGCGGCTCGGGAATCGGTGCGAGCAAGCTCACCTCGGCGAGCACGAAAGACTCGGCTCCCGGCCGCGCGAGGGCAGGCTCGCGCAGGCAGTCGAGCACGCTCACGCCCAGATCGGCCAGCTCCCGGATGCGCTCCCCCTGCTCGTCAACGATCCCCGCGCGAGGCGCGCCGCCGGCAACAGGCAGGAATGTGGCAAGGCGCATGACCGCGCAGACTACTCGTAGAGAGTCAGCGTGGCGAGGATCACGTAGAGGGCCACCAGCGCCCACCCCTCGAACTCGGCGGCCTCGCCGTCACCGGTCACCTGCCACATCGCAAGCGCCATCACCAGCAGCGCACCGATGTAGACCGGCGCCAGCGCGAACGTGAGCGTGGTGGCCAGTAGGAACGAGACGAGCACAAGCAGCGGGAACAGGAACGCCGCGATCTGCGCAACCGAGTTCTTGACCACCGAGATCGCCAGGTCGGCCTTGCCCTTCCAGGCGAGCACCAACCCCGCGACGTTCTCGACCGCGTTGCCGGCGATCGCGACGATCACAAGGCCGGCGAACGCTTGGGAGAGCCCAAGCTGATCTATCGCGGGAGAGAGAGCGCTCACAAACCAGTCAGAGACGAATGCGGAGGCCACCCCACCGACCAGCAGCAGCGTGAGCGTCACCGACAACGAAAGGCGAGGCCTGCCGGGCGCATCCCCCGGCCCGGTGTCCGGTCCGGTATCGGAGCGCAAATAGGGCACAACCCAGGCGATGTAGACGACAAGCAGGCTCACAGCGCCGACGGCGGATATCGCCTGCACGTGATGGCTGGCCGGATCGTGCGAGGCCAATGACAGCCCGAGCAGGACGATGATGAACACCGTCACCAGCAGCAACGTCGTTGTGTCGCGTGGCAGGCGGTGGGAGAAGCGCATCGTCCCGTCGCGCGAGCGACGGGCGCCAACAACGATCACCAGTCCGAGCACGAGCATCGCATTGGCGAAGATCGAGCCGATGATCGCCGTCTGAGCGACGATCAACTCTCCCTTTTGCAGCGCGAAGATGACGACGAACAGCTCGGGCAGGTTGCCGAGCGTTGACTGCATCATCCCGGTGACCGCCGGGCCGAAGCGCTCGCCGAGTTGCTCGGTGGCAAAAGAGACGACCCAGGCGAGCCCGGCGAGCGCGAGCGTGGCGAGCGCGAAACTCGGGACCGACGCCCAGGAGCCGTAGTGCGCCACGCCCGCAAACGCGGTCGCGAGCACGACCAGCAGCAGTGCGATGCGCTCGCGAGGGCCTATGAGACCCTGCTCAGTGGTTCTCGACGACCCGGTCGATCAGGCCGTACTCGAGCGCCTGCTCGGAGCTGAAGAAACGGTCGCGCTCCATGTCGGCGCGCACTTCCTGCTTGCTGCGCCCGGTGTGCTCGGCGTAGATGTCATCGAGACGATCGCGGACATTGAGGATCTCACGAGCGTGAATCTCGATGTCGGTCGATTGGCCTTCAAAGCCGGCGGAGGGCTGGTGGATGAGGATGCGCGAGTTGGGCAGCGCGGCGCGCTTGCCCTTGGTGCCGCCGGCCAAGAGCAGCGAGCCCATCGACATCGCGACGCCGACGCACATCGTGTGGATGTCGGGCTTTACGAAGCGCATCGTGTCGTAGATGGCAAGGCCTGAGTAGACGCTGCCACCGGGCGAGTTGATGTAGATCGAGATGTCCTTGTCGGGGTCCTGTGACTCCAGGTGAAGCAACTGCGCGACGACGAGGTTCGCAACCTGGTCTTCAATCGGCGTGCCCAGGAAGATGATCCGCTCGTTCAGAAGCCGCGAGAAGATGTCGAACTCGCGCTCGCCACGGGCGGTGCGCTCGACAACCATCGGGATCAGTTGGGCGTGCGGGTCCACAGGCCACACCCTATCCTGCCTGACGATGCCGCTGAACCTCCCCAACCTGTTGACGGTTCTGCGCATCATGCTCGTGCCGGTGCTGGTGGTCGCCCTATTGGGCAACACGCCGTCGGGCGACGTGCTGGCGGCGGTGGTCTTCGCGCTGGCCTCGCTGACCGACTTCGTCGACGGCTGGCTGGCTCGATCGCGCGCGGAGATCACGACCTTCGGCAAGTTGATGGACCCGCTCGCCGACAAGCTGCTCGTGGTCGGCGCACTGCTGTGCCTGGTATCGCTGCACCGCCTGGAAGGTTGGGTGGCGATGGTGATCATCGCCCGCGAGCTGGCGGTAACGGTCATGCGCGCGGGCGCCGCGCAGGGCGGCACGGTGATCGCCGCGTCGATGTTCGGCAAGGTCAAGACCTGCTTTCAGATCGCCGCGATCCTGGCCGTGATCGCCGTGCACGGCTCGCCGCTGTGGGTCTCGCTGCTGGTCTACAGCACCGTGGTGGTCACTGTGCTCTCGGGCTTTGACTACTTCTGGCGAGCCACTCGTCCAGCCCCGTCTGCCGCTCAGCCGCCTGGCCCGTCGCGACCTCCTGGCGAAGCTCGGCCATGAGCCCGTGGCGCTCGGCGAGAACGTTGTGTTGGTGGATCGTCTCCAAGTTCTCCTGACGCGCCGAGACGAAGCTCTGCTCGTCAAGCTCTGGAAAGGCGCGCAGCACGCCTGAGACCATCTCGCGCACACAATCCTCAACAAAGCGTGGCCGGCGGTGAGCTTTTTCGACCACCTCGACCTCGTCTGTGCGCTTCATCAACTCGTAGATCTCTGAGGACATCGAGCCCTCCACGATTGCCAGCAGCGCGGAGGCGTCGATCTCGGCCTCGCAACCCTCCGGACAGCCGATGTGGAGCGTTCCGAGCCCCCGCTGGTTATGGGTGGCGACCGGCACACTGTCAAAGACGATCTCGATCTGGCGCTCGTCAAAGCCGGCGCCGCGCAGCCGCTCGCGTGCGCGACCGGCGACGAGCTCCTGAGCACACGGACATGCGGTCATCCCGGTGGCCGAGACCCCGACCAGCCTACGAGTGCCGCGTGAGGAGGCCACCGCGCGCCCGTAGAGCGTGTAGATCTCCTGCGTGCGAACGCCAGAGATCGGCGCTGGCTTGTGCTCGGGATAGCGCGCCGCGATCGCCACCTCGGCGCGCTCGGCGTGCTGGCGATCGCGCACGAGCTCGGCAATCTGCTGGGCGAGCGTCTCGGCCCTGAAAGGCGACTCTTTGAGCACGACCTCACCGATCGCTTCGTTGACGACCTCCTCAAAGCGCGACATGTGCGCCCCCTTCTGGTGGGCGCCAAGATCGACAAAGCAGTCGAGCCGCGCGAAGAACAACTCGTCGCGAATACGGATCACCTTCTCGACCCCGGTGACGCCGACGCGCGAGAGCCCAAGCTCCACAGAAGGGCGGCGTGCCTGGACATCGTCCGTCACGTTCGCGTCATCGCTCTGTTGCGTGGGCCGCATGATCGTGCTCACCGGCGCCAAGCCTAGCGCTGAGCGCCAACCTCCCTGACCCAGCCGTTCTGACTCGTGAATCTGGTATCACTCCGCACATGCACGGAAGCAAGGCCGCATCGACGAGGAGGCCGATCGGTTGATAGGAGGAGAAGTCATCGGGTGGCCCAACCGAATCGGATAGGGAGACGATGGGCTGTAGTTTTCGGGGAGGTCGAGGCATCAGTCTCGACGAGGGAGCAGTTCGGATCCTGGGGGGTCCAGAGGTGATGAACAACAGTGAGGGGACGCTGGTGGCCACGGAGATATCCGTGGTGGAGATGGAGGAGGTCCAGGCCGTCATCGCCGATGCGCGCGAGCACGGTTTCCTGAGTACCGCGGCGCTCGCGTCGGTGATCGAGGAGGCAGAGCTCAGCCTGGAGCAATCGCAGGACCTGCTCAGCTATCTGGAGGAGCACGCGATCGAGATCGTCGAGCCTGCGACTCAGTCAAGCGAGAGCGCGCCTGAGCCCGAAGCGCTGGTGGGCATCGGCGAGGAGGCAGACCCCGACGAGTCCGGCGATGAGGAGCCGCTGGAGGCGGCTGAAGAGGAGGACGATCAAGAGCTCGATCCGTTGACGCTGCGCTTTCGACTGGAGGAACTACGCCGGGCCGAGGTCGACATGAGCGTCGAGCCGAGCCTTGACTCGTTGCGTCTGTACCTACGCTCGATCGGTCGGGTGCCGCTGCTCTCAGCCGAAGAGGAGGTGGCTCTGGCAAAGCGCATAGAGCGCGGCGACGTCACGGCCAAGCAGCACATGATCGAGGCAAATCTGCGCCTGGTGGTCTCGATCTCAAAGGGCTATATGGGGCGCGGCCTGAACTTCCTGGACCTGATCCAGGAGGGCTCGCTCGGCCTGATCCGCGCTGTTGAGAAGTTCGACTATCGCCGCGGCTACAAGTTCTCGACATACGCGACTTGGTGGATCCGCCAAGCGGTCACCCGATCGATCGCCGACAAGGGCCGCACGATCCGCATCCCGGTGCACATGATGGAGCGCCTGAACAAGGTCGCCTACGCCGAGCGCGCATTGATCCAACAACTGGGCCGCGAGCCCACGCCGGCGGAGATCGCCGCGGAGCTGGAATGCACGACGCGTGAGGTGCGCGAGATCCTGCGCATGTCCCAGCAACCGGTGTCGCTGGAGAAGCCGGTGGGCGACGAAGAAGACTCGTCGCTGTCGGACTTTGTCGAGGACGACGAGGCCGAGTCACCGTTCGATGCGGCCTCTCACGCATTGCGCCGCCAGAGCGTCGTGCGGGTGCTCGCCACCTTGCCCCGTCGCGAGCGCGAGGTGCTTGAAATGCGCTACGGCATCGCCGGGGATCGCGTTCGTACGCTCGATGAGGTCGGTCGTGCCTTCAACATCACGCGCGAGCGCGTTCGCCAGATCGAGAGTCGCACGTTGAAGAAGCTGCAGACGGCGCCCGAGGCCCAGGAGCTGCGCGAGGCGAGCTGAGCGTAGGCGCCGCTATCATCGCGGACCCTGGCGGGGTTCCCGAGCGGTCAAAGGGACGAGACTGTAAATCTCGCGGCTCAGCCTTCGCAGGTTCGAATCCTGCCCCCGCCACTCGTGGCCGACCTGACGGTCAGCTACCCAACATACGCGCCAGCTCGCGAGCCTCGGGTGTGCTGACGGTGACTTGCTCGAGCACGCCTTGGTCGCGAACGGCAAAGGAGAGCGCCGGGACGCCTCGACGGACCAACCACGCCCGATCGAGGCGGATGGTACGACAGACGTAGTAGAGCCAGGGCAAGCGCAGACCGACCTTCAGGCCCACCCGCATCACCTCATAGAGCGGCTGATCGAGCACGCGGACCTCGGCGATCGCCGAGCGCGGGACGATGATGTCGCGCATCAGGCCGAGCGCCTTCTCAAGGGGCGAGAGACGGATTTCAAGCCGCTGGTCGGTCAGTTCGACGCACACGGACGCAGCCTATTGAGACTGAGCGCACCGCCGTCTCACCACGGAGCGACCATTGTCTGTAGACCTTCCGTCTGCGGGCAGCGACAGTGTCAGTCAAATGGAGTCCGTACGAGAGCAATTCGCGGCAAACCTACGTCGCCACCGCAAGCGAGTGGGGCTCTCCCAGGAGGCCCTTGCCGACGTTTGCGACCTGCACAGGACCGAGATCTCGCTGCTGGAGCGCTGCAAGCGCTCACCGCGCCTGGAGACGATCGTGATTCTCTCGCGCGGCCTCGAGCTCGCCTCACCGGCTGAGCTCCTGGACGGCATCAGCTGAGTCGAGGCCTGCTGGACCAGCTGGGGCGACCGGCATGACCGCCAGTCGCCCTGACCGGCTATAGCTCCAAGCGATCGAAGCTCGACGCTGCACGAGTCGCGAACACGAAGTCGCCGAGACGATGGATCAAGCCCGCGGCCTCGAGCTCACCGAGCCCGTCGATCACATCCAATTGCGGTGCGCTGAGCTGACGCACGATCTCATCGACGGCCCAAATGCTGCCGGCCTCGAAGTTCAGCAGCAAGCCCAAGATCGCCGCCTGCGCTGAGCGCGTCTCCTCGCTCGTCAAACATGCTGCACATCCATCCATCTCTCAGCCTCCTTTGCGCCAAGCTGCCGGCGGTGGTGCTTCGAGCCGCCGGCCATCCATTCGTAGATGCGTACGAACATACTCAGGGATGCGGACGAAAATCGAACTGGTGTTCGCGCATGCGTTGCAGCCGGCGTCTCTCGAGCGCGAATAAATATCGGTTGCCGATATATTCTCGGCGTGCCTGCTGAACGAGAGCGCTTCCCGACCGACGCGATTGCCCCGCCAGATACACGCGCGACAGGTTCGCCCGAGCGCGAGTTGGGCGACTACACCACCACGCGTGTGGTGCTTTGGCTTGCGGCGATCGCCGTGCTCATAGGCGTCGCCGTGACCTTCCTGGCTTTGGGCCTGCTCGATCTGATCGGCCTGATCACTCATCTCGCCTACACGGGTACGATCGCAACAAGCGTCACGCAGCCCGACATCTCCGTATTGGGCGTGTGGAGCGTGCTGGTCCCGGCCTTTGGAGGATTGATCGTGGGCTTGATGGCGCGCTTTGGTTCTGAGCGCATCCGAGGTCACGGAATACCCGAGGCGATGGAAACCATCTTGCTTCGTGGCAGCCGCATGGAGCCGCGACTGGCGGTGCTCAAGCCGATCTCAAGCGCCGTGAGCATCGGTACCGGCGGACCGTTCGGCGCGGAGGGACCGATCATCGTGACCGGTGGCGCGGTGGGGAGCATCGTCGGTCAGCTGCTGCATCTCAGCGCGGCCGAGCGGCGCTGTCTGCTCGTGGCCGGCGCGGCGGCGGGAATGACCGCTGTGTTCGGCACGCCGGTCTCAGCGGTCTTGTTGGCGGTCGAGCTGTTGCTGTTCGAGTGGCGCCCGCGCTCGATGATCCCGGTGGCGCTTGCGGCCTGCTCAGCGCAAGCGCTGCGGGAGGCGCTCGCAAACGCGGGACTGTTGCGCGGCGCTCCGCTGTTTCCGATGGTCTCTCATCCGCTGGGGTTTTCGGTCACCGCCGGCGCGGTGCTTGTGGGAATCTCCTGCGGCGGCCTTGCCTGGGCGATGACGCGCTGTGTGTACGGCGCCGAGGATCTGTTCGGACGTCTGCGGGTGCACTGGTCCTGGTGGCCGACGCTCGGGGGTCTGGCCGTCGGTGTCGGCGGACTGATCGACCCGCGTGTGCTCGGAGTCGGCTACGCGACCATCGGCGCCGAGTTGGCGGGGAAGTTGGCGCTCGGAGCGCTCGCGCTGTTGCTGGTCGTCAAGCTCGCTGTCTGGTCGATCGCGCTCGGATCGAACACGAGCGGAGGGATACTCGCACCGTTGTTGATGCTGGGCGCCGCCCTCGGCGGTCTACTCGGGGCGGTTCTTCCCGGCGCCGGTGAGGGCACATGGGCTCTGCTCGGCATGGCCGGAGCCCTCGCCGGCGTGACGCGCTCGCCGTTTACGAGCATCGTGTTCGCGCTGGAGCTCACACATGATGTGAACTCACTCCTGGCGCTGCTGGTCGTCTGCACGATCGCCCATCTAATAAGCGTGCTGGCTTTGAAGCGTTCGATCCTCACCGAGAAGGTCGCCCGCCGCGGCTACCACGTCAATCGCGAGTATGAGATCGATCCGCTGCAAGCGCTGCTCGTGCGCGACGTGATGGCAACCGAGGTGCTGAGCGTCGAGCCGTCCTTGTTGATCGAAGCGTTGTACGAGAGCCTGCCCGAGGGCTCTGAGCAGCGGCGCCAGCGTCTGTATCCCGTGCTCGGAGCCCACCGAGAGCTGATCGGGGCGCTCGCATTCTCTGACGTGCTCGCCGCCTGCCAGGATGACGAGGGCCAACTTACTGTCAACACGCTCGCGCGAGCGCCGACCGTGGCGCTTGCGGATGAGACATTGCGTACTGTCGCCGATCGGATGGTCTCGACAGGACATGGAGTGCTACCCGTGATTGATCGCGACAGTCCAGATCGGCTTGTCGGCCTGATCAGCCAGTTCGACCTGCTGCGAGCCCACGAGCGGGTGCTGGTGGAGGAGCGCCACCGCGAGCGTCCGCTTGCCCCCCGCAGCCTGGCCGGTAGTTTGGGCGCGATGCTGCCGACGCGCGAACCGGCATGAGCACCGGCTGGCGCCAGGCGCGCAAACTCGATGACGAGGACTATCAGCGCCTGCTGGCGTTTCGCACCGAGCTACGCGACTTCCTGCGCTGGAGCGAACAGGCCGCCCAGGATGCCGGACTGACTTCATCTCTGCATCAACTGCTGCTCGTCGTTCGCGGACATCCAAGGCCTTCGGGTCCGACGATCGGAGATGCTGCCGAGAAGCTCCATATCCGCCATCACAGCGTTGTTGAGCTGGCCCAAAGAGCCGAAAGCGCAGGTCTGCTCGAGCGCCTACGCGACGAGGTCGATCACCGACGCCTGCATCTCAGGCTCACCAACCGCGGAGGGATCGCGCTGGAGGCGCTCACGCGCGCCCATCTCACCCGCATCGAGACACTTGCGAGCGCACTCGATGCCGTGGTGCATCCCAGCGATAGCGCGGCTCAGGTCTAGCTCTTGGCGAGTTAGACCGGCGGCGCCATCAGCGAGAAGCCTGATCCTTGCCCTCCCGCTCGATTTGGCGAAGCCTCCAGATCGGACCGGCAAACCAGAGGGCTATGAACGGCAGCGCTCCGATGCTCGCGGTCAGCACACCGGCGGTGACCCCGAACAACTTGGTTGTGACGAGCAGTAGACATCCGCACATAGCCAGCGCGAGAAACGCCAGTCCGGCGATCACCACCCGGTTTGAGCTGAACACGATGTGGCGCTTGTCGTCATGACGGAACAGGAACCGATGTGCCGCGGAGGGCGCGATCGTGCACACGGCCGAGAGCGCAGTCAACACGAGCGTGATGAAGTAAACGGCGCGCTCGAATCCCCCTACGTGAGCAAAGCCGACATTGAAGGGCACGATCAGCAGGAACGCAAAGAGCACCTGCACTCCTGTCACAACGACGCGCAGCTCGCCGGTCAGCTCCTCGAGGTTACGGTCAAGGCGCTCCAGCGGAGTCTCGTGGCGAGTCCCGCTGTCCGCACTGCGCGATGCCAGCATGCCAGTCAGGATTAGGGATTACCCCTCACGCAAAGTGCAAAACGGGCCATGTAAGAGTCAGCGCTGAGCCATACCGATTGAGGCGCCAGACATCGGGTAGGAGCGCAATCGAACACCCGACACCATCACTCTAATTGGAGGTAAGTGAAATGCCGCCGCGTGGAGTAAAGAAGGGCACCAAGCGAGAGCGCCAGTACGAGCACGTCAAGGACAGCGAGCGAAAGAGCGGCGCATCGTTGAAACGTGCCGAGGAGATCGCGGCGCGCACCGTCAACAAGGAGCGTGCGCGCAGCGGCGAATCGCGCTCCGGCTCACGCGCATCGACGAGCGACATGTCCTCCGGGCGCCGCGGCGGGCTTCGCTCCGGCAAACCAGGCTTGCGCGGACGCACCCGCGAACAGCTCTACCAAGAGGCTCGTAAGCTTGGCGTAGAAGGCCGCTCGAGCATGAACAAGGGGCAGCTGCAACAAGCGGTAGAGAGCAAGAAGCGCTGATCGACTGCCGCCTTCAGGGGAGCCCGGAATCAGAGCAGATAGCGCTCCGCCTCGTCCTCTCGCAGCGTCAAGCCCATTCCTGGCGTGAAGGAGTCCGGACACAGCTCTCCGTCGCGCAGCGGCGGCGTGCCATCGAACAACAGCGCCTCGATGCGCGCGTGGTCGTGGAAGTACTCGACGTGCTCGAGCTGCTCGGTCGCGACGCACAGATGCGCGTGGATCGCGGGACTGGTGTGCGCCGAGAGTCGCAGGCCGTGGGCCGCGCACAGCGCACCGACGCACAAGAACTGAGTGATCCCCCCGCAGCGCGTCACGTCGGCCTGAAGTACATCCACCGCGCCCGCCTCGAGCATGCGCCGGAAGTAGTAGAGGTCATAGCCGTACTCCCCGGCCGCGATGCTCATCCCGGCGGGCCCACGGTCGCGCAGCAGCCGCAACCCCTCGAGGTCATCAGAGGAAACGGGCTCCTCAAACCACGACACCCCTGCCTGCTCGGCAAAGGTCTCGGCCAGCTCGAGCGCCTGCTTGCGCGAGTAGGCGCCGTTTGCATCGACGAACAGCTCCACCCGCTCTCCGATCACCGAGCGTGCGTGGCGCACCCGCTCGGGATCCCGCCGCGGGTCGGAGCCGACCTTCATCTTGATCGCGCCAATCCCCTCTCTCACCCAGCCGGAGAGCTGGCGCTCCAGTTCTGCGGCGTCATAGGTGGTAAACCCGCCGCTGCCGTACACCGGCGCCCGCTCTCGAACCCTGCCCAACAGGGTGGAAAGGGAAACTCCCAGCAACCGAGCCTTTAGATCCCACCAGGCGACATCTACCGCCGAGATCGCGCTGGAGGCGACTCCTGGGTAGCCGACATTGCGCACCGCTGCGCGCATCCGAGCCCACCCCGCAGGCGGGGAAAGCGCATCCGAACCGACGACGACATCGCTCAAGAGCTCAGATGCCAGATGGGCCGCCGCACCGGCCGCGTAGCTATAGCCGAGCCCGATGTGTCCGCCGGCTTCCAACCGCACCACGACGATCGTCGTTGAATCCCAGCTGAGAGTGCCGTCGGCCTCGAGTGCATCGGTCGGGACGGTGAAGGCGCGCGCGATCAAACGCTCGACTGGAGCCCTTGCCTTCAAGCGGCAACACTCCCCTGCTCCCCGCACTCCGCGAGCGCGACCGCCGCGGCGACATGCGAAAGATGGGTAAGCGTCTGTGGATAGTTGCCAAGCATCTCCCCCGTTTGCGGATCGGCCTGCTCGGAGAACAATCCGAGCGGGCTTGCGAGAGCCATCACCCGGTCAAAGACCTCGCGAGCGAGCGGCAGACGGCCCTGACGGGCATAACACTCCGCCAACCAGAACGAGCACGCCAGAAATGCCCCCTCCTGACCCGGCAGCCCGTCATCCTCGCGGTAGCGGTACAGAAGCCCCTGCGCATCGAGATCGTCCGCGATCGCGTCGGCCGTTCGGACCATACGCTCGTCATCGAAGTCGACGAAACCAACCACCGGCAGCAGGAGCAACGCCGCGTCCAACGCCGGCTCCTCGAAACACTGACAGAACACGCCGCGGGCACCGTCATAGCCGCGCGTCTCGACAGCCTCGCGGATCTCGCTACGGGCGGTCTGCCAACGGCGGGTTGGCGCCTTGCGAGCGCACTCCTCGGCCAGGCGCAAACCGCGATCGACCGCCGCCCAACAGCACGCCTTGGAATGCACGAAATGTCGCGGCTCCCCGCGCCACTCCCAGATCCCCCGGTCGGGCTCAGACCAGCGGCGCGCCGCGGTGTCGACCAGCTCGCTGAAGAAACGCCACTCGTCATCATCGGGCGGATGCCCGCGCAGGTGCCAGCGCCAACCGAGGTTCAAGATCTCCCCGAGCGCATCGAGCTGCAGTTGACCGGCCGCGCCGTTGCCGATCCGCACCGGCCGCGAGCCTCGGTAACCCTTGAGGTCCAGCGATTCCTCGGCGATTCTCCGCTCACCACCGATCCCGAAGAGGACCTGCAAGTCATCGGCGTGGCCGGCGGAGCTGCGCACTATGAAGTGGCGAAAGCGCCGTGCCTCGCGCTCACAGCCGAGGTTCGCGAGAGCGTGCGCGCTGAGCGTCGAATCCCTTATCCAGCTGTAGCGGTAGTCCCAGTTGCGCTCGCCTTTGAAGGTCTCGGGCAGCGACGCGGTGGGCGCCGCCACAATCGCCCCCGTCGGCGCGTAGGAGAGCGCCTTCAGAGTGAGGGCGGAGCGCACCACGCCGTCCTGATCGACGCCGTCACGGCGCAAGCGCTCCCGCCACGCTTGCCACCACTTGATCGTCTCTTCCAGCCGTGAGTCGATATCGACAGCCTCAAGCGAAGCCCGATCACGCTCGAGCAGATGTGGCCTGACGAACCGGATCAACACGCGCAGTCGCTCCCCGGCATGAATCGTCGCGTTTGCCTGCAGCGTCTCGCCGTCGCTCGAGAGCTCGCGGTCGCTCCACACCAGCAGCCCGTCGTCTCCCCCGATTGCCGTGAAGGCGTCCCGGGCGGCACGCCGCAGCCAGGGCCTCACCGCCCCGTAGTCAAAGCGCGGAGCGACTTCCACCTGAACATCGGCGCTACCGCGCTCGCACTCGACGATTCGAATCAGCTCTCGCCTTGGATCCAGAGCCCCCTGCTCGCGCATCGCAAAGAAGTCCAGTACGCGTATGGTCCCCACCGGTCCGTTCAGGACCGTCTGCAGAATCGTCGACTCATCGAGGTAGGAGCGCGGTCCAAGCTCATATGAGCCCTTCAAGCTCACGGAGCAGAACCCGCCCTGCTCACGATCAAGGAGCCGCCCAAAACAGCTGCCGCTGTCGAATCTGGGCAAACAGCACCAATCGATCGACCCAGTTTGCGATATGAGCGCGGCGCTGTGGCAATCGCCAATCAGCCCGTAGTCGCCGATCGCGCACTCATCCATCTCGCCCCTCATCGCCTTAACCGAGCGGCCCTCCACGCCGTGAGCACCGCTCCCAACCCCAATCCGAGCGTTCGGCGATGCCTGGTGATCTCCCATTGCACGCTGCGCCGCTTTGCCCGATCGTCAAAATCGCCATGCGTGGAGCGCCCCCCCGGCAGCGGCGCAAACAGGTTGTCCGGGCGCTCGCTCGATATCGGCTGATCGGTCTGCTGGGCGTCAAAACCGGTCCGCGCCAAATAGCGGTCCGCCGCCCCTGGCGCAAGCGCATTGCCGATTACGGTCAGTGCGGTCGAGGCCCCCACCCACCACTCGCGTCGCGCGGGCTCCTTGGCCGCCGAGACGATCGCCCTGGCCGCGACCTCGGGCTGATAGATGGGCGGCACTGGCTGAGGATGGCGGGGAAGGCGAGTACGAACCACGTCGAACTGCGGCGTGTTGAGCGCCGGCAACTGCACCATCGTCACCCTTACCGGACTCGCTTCATGCATCAGCTCGCAGCGCAAGGACTCCGTGAAGCCTTGAATCGCATGCTTTGAGGCGCAATAGGCACTCTGTAGAGGAATGCCACGGTAGGCAAGCGCCGAGCCGACCTGAACGATCACGCCGCGCTCGCGTGCACGCATGCGGCGCAGCGCACTGAGCGTGCCGTATACGACTCCCAGGTAGGTCACTTCTGTCACGCGGGCGTACTCCTCGGCTGCGATCTCCCAAGTTGGAGCGAACACGCTGGCCATCGCGTTGTTGACCCATACGTCGATCCCGCCCCGCTGATCGAGCTCCTGCGCCACCGCCTCGACCGCCGCCGGATCGGCGACATCGCACTCCAGCAGCACCGGATCTCCTCCCAGACAGCGAACCTCTCCGGCGGTCTCCTCAAGCGCATCCCGGCCGCGAGCGATCAGCCCGACAGTCGCGCCTTCACGTCCAAACGCGTGTGCGCTCGCGCGTCCAACCCCTGAGCTCGCGCCGGTCACGGCCACCACCACAGACCCCATCGTGCCTCCCCTCTAGCTCGCCGTGGCCGGCACCGTCGCAGGCCGCCCGGGAGCATCCTCAACGGTTAGTGGTTTGGCTATGTTCTCAAGACTCTCGCACTCCGCTTTTACACCGAACATCAGCTCGGCCAGGCCGCCAAGGATCATCATCACGGCGCCGAGGCTCAGTGCGAGAAACACCTGCTCATAGCTTTCTGTATTGATCATGCGGCTGAATACCTGGGGCCCGATCACACCGCCGATCCCCGTGCCGATCGCATAGAACACCGCGATGCACAGAGCCCGCGTCTCCAACGGAAAGACCTCTGAGACCGTCAAATACGCCGCACTGGCCCCCGCGGAGGCAAAGAAGAACACCACACAGCAGCACGCGGTGAAGCTGATGTCGTTCAGCTCGTGCGCCTTGAACAGAAGACCGGTAGCGATCAAGAGCGCGCCAGAGAGAAGGTAGGTGCCGGTAATCATCGGCTTTCGCCCGACCGTGTCAAACAGCGGGCTGAGGATCAGTGCGCCGGCGAAATTGCCAACGGCGAACACTGCCAGGTAATAAGGAACATTCCCTGAAGGAGTGTGGAAGTACAAGCTAAGCAGATTTCCGAACCCAAACAGGATCGAGTTATAGAGAAACGCCTGGCCGGTGAACAACCCCAGGCCAAGGATCGTGCGGCGCGGGTAGAGACTCACCACCGAGCGGATGATCAACGGCAGCGGAATCGTCTTTCGCTGGCGTACCGTCAAGGGCTTGGAGTTCGGCTCGGGCAGTCCTTCTTTGGTCGACTCCCTGACCTGCTCTTCTATGTCGCAGACGATCTCCTCGGCCTCCCGCTCGCGTCCGTGTATGAACAGCCAGCGCGGGCTCTCTGGCACGTTGCGACGCACCAGCAGCACAGCCAACCCGATAACCGCGCCGAGCACGAATGAAAGACGCCAGCCAAGATTTACGGGGAAGATCGCAGTATTCAGGAGCAGTACCGCAAGCAGCGACCCACCGATCCCACCCAGCCAGTAGCTGCCGTTGACCGACACGTCGATGCGACCGCGGTGCCGAGGGGGAATCAACTCATCGATCGCCGAATTGATCGCGCTGTACTCACCGCCGATACCCATACCGGTCAGAAACCGGAAGGCAAAGAACCAGCCCGGCGTGAACGTGAACGCCGTCAAAACGGTTCCCAACAGATAGATACCAAGCGTGACCATAAAAAGCCGCTTGCGACCGAAGCGATCGGTCAGCTGACCGAATATGATCGCTCCCACACACGCTCCGGCGATATACAGCGATGCCGCCCAGCCGGAGATGTCTCCCGCACTCAAGCCGGTACCCGCACCACTTTCAGAAAGACGGCTGGAGATCGAGCCGACGACATTTACCTCCAGACCGTCGAGAATCCATGCTGTCCCGAGGCCGACGATCACGATCCAGTGAAAGCGCGACCAGGGAAGCCTGTCCAGGCGGGCTGGGATCTCGGTTTCGATCGTTGCTGTTTGTACGCCCTCGCTCATCGGTTACCGCCTCGCTCCATCTCATAAATAAGTCCGCCCGCGGGCTTTGCGCCTTGCCGAGTTGCTACCGGTTGGCCAACTACCCAGATCCCGGTACAGCAATCACGATCCCGCACATCACCTGACCTATGTTTGGGCTGCGATCTCATGGGTAGCAGCCATGTATGGCTATGAGTGAAACCGTCGCCGACCATCTACTAAACCGCTTGGCCGGCGAGTGGGGAGTAAAGCGCGTTTTCGGCTACCCCGGCGACGGGATCAACGGGATCATGGGCGCGTTTGGACGCATGGAGGAGCGCGAGCGCGACCTTGAATTTATCCAGGTTCGCCACGAGGAGATGGCCGCGTTCATGGCTTGCGCACATGCGAAGTTCACCGGCGAAGCGGGAGTTTGTCTTGCCACGTCGGGTCCGGGAGCGATCCACTTGCTCAACGGCCTGTACGACGCGAAGCTCGATCATCAACCGGTCGTGGCGATCGTCGGCCAGCAGGCCCGCCTTGGGCTCGGGGGCAGCTATCAGCAGGAGGTCGACCTCACAACGCTCTTCAAGGACGTCGCACACGAGTACGTGCAGATGGCTACCGAGCCGGGCCAGGTTCGTCACCTGATAGACCGGGCGATGCGAATAGCGCTCTCCGAGCGCACCGTCACCTGCGTGATCCTCCCCAATGACCTGCAGATGGAACCGGCGGTGTCGACGCCTCCGCACGCCCACGGCACGGTTCACTCGGGACCGGGCTACACGCCCCCGCGCGTCACGCCCGCCGACGAGCAGCTCGAGCGCGCGGCAGAGATACTCAATGCGGGCGAGCGCGTCGCGATGCTTGTCGGGGCCGGCGCGCTGCACGCCGGCCGGCAGGTGATCGAGGTGGCGGACACGCTGGGCGCGGGCGTCGCCAAGGCTCTGCTGGGCAAGGCGGCGGTTCCCGACGACCTTCCCTTCGTCACCGGGTCGATCGGCCTGCTTGGCACACGGCCCAGCTGGGACTTGATGCAGGACTGCGACACGCTGTTGATGGTCGGCTCCAGCTTTCCCTATTCGGAGTTCCTGCCCGAAGAGGGCCAGGCGCGCGGCGTTCAGATCGACCTGGACGGCAGGATGCTTGGGATCCGCTATCCGATGGAGGTGAACCTCGTCGGCGACAGCGCGCTCACGCTCCAGGCGCTCCTGCCGCTGCTGGAGCGCAAGCAGGACCGAGGCTGGCGGGAGGAGATCGAAAAGAACATCGGCGAGTGGTGGAAGGTGATCGAGCAACGCGCGCATGAGCCCGCCCAGCCGATCAACCCGCAACTGATCTTTCACGAGCTTTCAAAGCGCCTTCCCGACGGCGCGATCCTGACCTCCGACTCCGGCTCGGCGGCCAACTGGTACGCCCGCGATGTGCGACTTCGTGCCGGAATGATGGCGACGCTCTCGGGCACGTTGGCGACGATGGGCCCAGGCGTTCCGTATGCGATCGCCGCCAAGTTCGCGTATCCCGAGCGCCCGGTGATCGCGCTGGTCGGCGACGGGGCGATGCAGATGAACGGGCTGGCGGAGCTGATCACGATCGCCAAGTACCGCGAGCGTTGGTCCGATCAGCGCCTGATCGTGCTCGTGCTCAACAACCGCGATCTCAATCAGGTGACCTGGGAGCAGCGCGCCATGTCCGGAGACCCCAAGTTCGTGGAGTCACAGGTTCTGCCCGATGTCCCATATGCCCGCTGGGCGGAAATGATCGGGCTGAACGGCATCCGCACCGACGACCCGGACGCGATCGGCGACTGCTGGGAGCAGGCCCTGGCAAGCGATCGGCCGACCGTGGTCGAGATTCACTGCGACCCGGAGGTGCCGCCGCTGCCGCCGCACATCACCGTCGAGCAGGCCCGCTCGTTCGCCTCGGCGATCCGGCACGGCGACCCGGGCAGCAGACGGATCATCGCTCAGTCGCTGCGCCAGAAGCTGCCGGAGTTCCTGCCGGGACGATGAGCGGCAGGCGTTTGCTGAGAAACCTGCGGCGAGGGCGGGCGCAGCGGACCCTCGCCGCCGCGACCGCGGCCAGCGCGCTCCCACTTGGCCTGGAGATCTACTTCGAGCACTTCCGCGGGTCCTTCGGCGAGAAGTGGATGTGGACGCCGGTAGCGCTCTCCCCCCTGCTCAGCGCCGCCGGCTTGGCGGGAGTGAGCTCACAGCGCGCCGCCCGCACCGTTCTGCCCGCCGTCTCGGCGCTCTACTGCCTGGATGGCTTGATCGGCCTCTACACCCATGTACAAGGGGTTCGCAAGCGTCCAGGTGGATTCTCAGAGCCGCTCTACAACATCGTCATGGGACCGCCGCTGCTGGCGCCCGGATCGCTGGCGCTGGTTGGTGCGATGGGCCTGGCGGCGGCGCTGGCCGACCGGGAGCGCTGAGGGGTGGCGCAAGCGCGGGTCCAGAGCAGCGCCGGGCATCTGCCCAAGCAAGGCAGCGACACCTCACCAGGCCCGCCGGCGCAACTGCCGCGCCAGCGCCGCGGCACCACACCGCAGATGCGCGGCCGCTATCCCGACTATGACGTGCTCGGAGCAGCCCCCCACTGGGATGCGAAGACCCGCGCCGTCGTGCTCGACCGGGTAGCCAACGTGCCGCCGATCCGCTTCTTCAACGAGGAGCAGAGCCAGACGCTCAGTGCGTTCTGCGACGTCGTCACAGGCCAGGACTCCGAGCCGCGAATACCGGTGCTCGAGATGGTCGACGCCAAGCTCTACGCGGGTCACCTCGATGGGTTTCGCCACCACGACATGCCCGCGGACCCCGACACCTGGAGGCAGGTCGCCGCCAATCTCGATCGCAGCGCGCGCGAACGCGGGGCCGAAGCTGGATTTGCCGGCGCCGACTCACCGCTGCGCCACGAAATCGTGCAGATGTTCTCCGAAGGCGAAATTGACTGGGACATGCCCGTCAGCAAGGCGTGGGGAGTGGTGATGCGCGGCGTGCTGGGCGCGTTCTACTCGCATCCGTGGGCGTGGAGCGAGATCGGGTTTGGCGGGCCAGCTTACCCCCGCGGCTATGCACGACTCGGCGCCGGGCAGCGCGAGCATTGGGAGGCGCCGCCGGAGTTCGCCATCGATCCAGTGGCCGATGTGCGCCGCCGAGGCATAGAGTGAGCGCCGGCTTGCGTGTCGCCTTGAAGGGCGCGATACGTCCCCCTGAAAACGATTCCGCCTTCCTGCTCGATCCGCACAGACGTGGAGTGCCGGGGCGCGAGCGGATGCGCCGCTACCGGCCCGAGGAGGCAGTCGACATGCTGATCGTCGGCGCCGGCGCCGGCGGCTCGACTCTCGCCCAGCGCCTCGCCCGTCTGGGTTGGAGGGTGCTCGTGCTGGAGGCGGGCCCGTTCTGGGATCCAGACGAGGATTGGGTCTCAGACGAGGCGGGCGCGCATCCGCTCTACTGGACCGAGGAGCGCATCATCGGCGGCGAGGATCCCGTCGAGCTCGGCAAGAACAACTCGGGCCGCGGCGTCGGCGGCTCGATGATCCACTACGCGGGCTTTACCCCGCGCTTTCATCCATCCGACTTCGAGGTCTACACGCGTGACGGGGTCGCCGCCGACTGGCCGATCTCCTACCAGGATCTGAAGCCTCACTACGAGCGCCTGGAGCGCGAGCTGCCGGTCGCCGGCGAGTCCTGGCCCTGGGGGGACCCCCACAGCTACCCGCACGGCCCGCACCCCGTCGGCGCCGGCGCGTTGCGCGCTTGGGAGGGAGCCCGGCGCTTGGGAATCCAGATGCGCGTCGGGCCTGTGGGGATCGCGAACGGCTCATTCGGTCACCGGCCGCACTGCATCTACCGCGGCTTCTGCCTGCAGGGCTGCAAGGTCGGCGCCAAGGCCTCGCCGCTTGTCACGCACATCCCCGACGCCCTCGAGCACGGCGTTGAGATGCGGGCCGACTGCATGGTCACGAGGGTCGAGACCGACGAGTCCGGGCGCTGCACGGGTGTCACCTACTTCCAGGACGACAAGGAGCGCTTCCAGGCGGCGGAAGCGGTGACGGTCGCCGGCTATTCGATCGAGACGCCGAGATTGTTGCTGCACTCGACCAGCAGCCGGTTCCCCCATGGATTGGGCAACGAGAACGATCTCCTGGGCCGCGGAGTCATGGTCCAGGGCGCACCTCAGGTCGCCGGGCGCTTTCCCGAAGAGATGCGGATGTACAAGGCGCCCCCGCCGGAGATCGCCTCCGAGCAGTTCTATGAGACCGATCCGGGACGAGGGTTCGCCCGCGGCTTCTCGATCCAGACGGTCGGACCGCTGCCGATCGGATGGGCCGAGCACGTCCTCGCCGACGGCCACTGGGGACAGGCGCTGCGGGAGTACATGCGCGACTACAACCACTGGTACACGATCGGCGTCCTCTCAGAGCTGTTGCCAAGAGCGCAGAACCGAGTGACGCTCGCCGATCAGGCAGACCGCAACGGCATGCCGGTCGCGCGCCTTGACTACACGCAGTGCGACAACGACCGGGCCAACATCGCCTATGCCAAGAACAAGCTGCACGAAATCCTCAATGCCGCGGAAGCTCAGGACGTCCTGACGATCGACCGCTACGCGCACCTCGTCGGTGGCTGTGCCATGGCAAGTACGCCGCGCAACGGCGTGATTGACCGCGATCACCGCGTCTGGGGCGTGCCCAACCTGTTCGTCTGCGATGGCAGCGTGATGCCCACCCAGGGCTCCGCCAACCCGGCGCTCACGATCATGGCGCTCGCCTCCAGGCTGGCCGAGCGGCTTGGTCAGAAGCGCCTCGACCCGGTCGCCAAACGACGCGTCGAGGCCGGTCGCCGGTGACGGCGACGCTCACAGCACACTACGCTCCGAAGCAGGAGCGGCCGCTGCTGCCCTATGCGGTCCTCGCCGGGGCCTATAGCGCCGGTTTCGCCGGCTCGGTTATGGCGTTGGGAAGACGGGGCAACGACCTGCCCGAGCGCTTCACGACAGGCGACGTGCTGCTGGTGGGGATCGCCACACACAAGCTCAGTCGGCTGATCGCCAAGGACAAGGTGACGAGTTTTCTGCGAGCCCCGTTCACCAGATTTCAGGAATCAAGCGGGCACGGCGAGGTGGAGGAGGAACCGTGCGGTCATGGTGTGCGCCTCGCCGTCGGGGAGCTGTTGGTGTGTCCCTACTGCCTCGCCCAATGGGTGGCGACCGGGCTCACCGTGAGCATGATCGGCGCTCCGCGCATCACTCGCCTGGTGAGCACGATCTTCGTCGCGCACACAGTCTCCGACTTCCTACAGGTTCTCTACCGAGCGGCGGAGGACCACGTGTAATTAGATGCTCGGCGGATTAGGGT
>JBOGXY010000191.1:0-33235 GCA_050696495.1 Solirubrobacteraceae bacterium | reverse complement strand
CTGGCAGCTGTCGATCATCTACGCCGCGCTGAGCGGCGCGATGCGCTTCAACGAATTCGCACAGGCCGTCGACGGCATCTCGCCGCGGATGCTGGCCGAGCGTCTGCGCGATCTGGAGGCGGCGGGCCTGATCGAGCGCACTGTCCTGCCCACCTCCCCGCCGACCGTCGAGTACAGGCTGACCGCCCGCGGCCGCCGACTGGCGCCTGTTATAGAGGCGATGCGCGCTTACGCCGACGCGGCCGGCTGAGCCGCCACCCCGAGCGCCGGATCGCCCTCGTGGCAGCCGGCGGCGTCCAGTGCGGCGCCGACCAGCTGACCGCCCTCGCAGTCCTCCGCCAGCACCTCGCGGCGAGGGTTGCGCACACCGATCGCGCCCGCCAGGCCACCTACGGCGACGAGCAGCGCGGCGATACCGAGGCCAAGGCGGAAGGCGTCGAGCGACGCTTCGTCGGCGGCGAGCGTGACTGCTCGGGCCTGGACGCGCGGAAGGCCACTGACGTCGGGGCGACCAAGCGGCAGCTTCTTGGCTTCGGAGACCGCGGCATCGGCTCGCGGGCCGAGTGGACGACCGGCGAGATTGGCATCCAGGCCCGAGACGAACGAGCCGGCGACCGCCGCGCCCACGGCGGCCGTGCCGAGCAGACCGGCGACGCGCGCGACGGCGTTGTTGACGGCCGAGGCGATCCCGGCCTGGCCGCGCTCGACGCCGGCGAGCACCGCGGCGGTCAGTGGGGCGACGGTCATCGCCAGGCCGAGCGAGAAGAGCAAGATGCCCGGCAGCACATCCGTCACGTAGTCCACGTGCACGCCGATGCGCTGGAAGAGCAGCAATCCGCAGGCCGCGAGCAGCGGACCCGCACCCATGAAAAAGCGCGGGCCGTGGCGATCGGCGAGCGCGCCGAAGCGCTTTGAGCAAGCGAACATCACGACGGTCACCGGCAGCGTGGCCAAGCCACTCTGAAGCGGCGTGTAGCCGCCGATCTGCTGCAGGAAGATCGTCAGGAAGAAGAACAGGATCGCAAGGCCCGCGTACATCGCGAGCGTCTCGACGTTGCCGGCCGAGAAGTTGCGGCGCGCGAACAAGCCCAGCGGCAACATCGGATCGCGCGTGCGCGACTCGTGCACGAGAAAGCACACCAACAGAACGACGCCCGCGATCAACGGGAACCACACCGCCGGCGAGCTCCAACCCAGGCGAGGCTGCTCGATCAAGGCGAACACCGGGCCACCGAGACCCAGCGCACACAGAGCCGCGCCCAGGAAATCGATGCTGCGCCCGCGGGCGGCGATCGGGCTGGCTCGTGGGATCACCGTCAAGATCAGCGCGACACACACAGCCACCAGCGGCAGGTTGATCAAGAAGATCGCGCGCCACGAGGTGATCTGAAGCAGCTCGCCGCCGGCAAGCGGTCCGAGCACGGTCGCGATCCCGCCCCAGGCGGTCCAGCTGCCGATCGCCGGCCCACGCTCTGACTCGCTGAAGGTGGCGACAATCACCGCCAGAGCACTGGGCGTCAGCAGGGCACCGGCAACACCCTGCAGGGCGCGCGCGGCGATCAGCAGACCGATCGTGGGCGCCAGCGCACACAGCAGCGACGCCGCTCCGAACCCGCCCACGCCGAGCGCGAAGATCCGCCGCTCGCCGTAGAGGTCGCCGAGCGAACCACCGATCAAGATCAGCGAGCCGAGCGTCAGCAGGTAAGCGTTGACCACCCACTGCTGCGCGGCCAGGCCACCGCCGAGCTCGCGCTGGATCGTCGGCAGCGCCACGTTGACGACAGTGCTGTCGAGCAGCGCGATGCTCGAGCCAAGGATGCAAGCGAGCAGCGTCAGTCGCTTGCGGGTGGCGGGGTCGCTCAGAACACGCTCGCGCAGGGACACAACGGGTTCACGCTAGTGGGTAGCGCGCGGAGCACCACGGGCACGCCCCAAATCCAAACCCTTTCAGGCCGAGTCGGCCAGCGACCAGGCTGTCTTGCCTTCGCGCCCTGTCTTTACGACGACACCCTCGGCGGCGAGCTTGCGCAGATCCCCGTTGAGGCTCGCGGTGCTCATCGCCGTGACCACCACCAGCTCGCCGATCGTGTGCGAGCCGTGCTCGAGCACCCCTAAGATCGCTTCGCGCACGACCGTATTCACGGCCGGCCGCTTGCGCGTGGTCCGCTTACGTACGGGCCGCGGCGGAGCGGTCGCAGCCCCGTCGAGCTCGAGCGCGCCGGCAGCGTCAAGCAGCTGCTCGTACTCGGCTACAGCCGGGCGCAGTTGCTTTAGGCGCTCATCGATCTCGCTGCGGATCTCGCTCAACAGGTCCGTGGCCATGCATTCCCTCCGGTCGCGGTGTGTGCGGCCAGGCATTCTCGCAGCCCAGAGAGAGCGCGGTCGAGAGATCCTGCCTGTGAAGGCCCGGGGCGCTCGAGCGGAGCGAGCTTCGGCAAACGGAGCTTCGGCGAACGCGCTAGTAGCGAAGGTCGCGGTCGCGGACTTCGCGTTCCACGGGCGGCGCTTCGCGGCGTCGGCCCGCCCAGGCGCCGAACCACAACAGCGAGAGGATCAGGCCGACGATGCCGACGATCATCAACACAAGGCCGACGACCTGAAGATCGATGCCGCTTACCGTTGCGGTCACCGCGTAGCGAAGGATCGCGCCGACGGCGATCAGCAGTAGTGAGGTGCCATAAGTCATCGCGACCGACATACCCCTGCCCACTCAGCTCAAACGCCGATATTGCGGGATAGATCGACTCGACCGTAGTTTTTACGCTAACGGCTCGACTCGGCTGAGCCGATGCATTCGCATGAGCGCAGGCAAGCCCTCGCCAAGCGACGCCGCGATCGGGCGCGACGGCGCGCGCGGGGCAGACCTGGCGCTCCTGGGCGTCGGCATGGCGCTGCTGGCGGTGTTCGTGCTGCGCGCCCTCACCGGCGTCGGCGGCGCCTCCGCACAGCGGCTGTGCGCCACGTGGGTCTCCGATGCGATCGCGCTCAGCGCGGTGCTCGTGTGCGCGCGGCGGGCTATGCGCGACGGCCCGGATCGCGCGATGTGGACTTTCGCGGCGCTCGGGACCGCCTCATGGGGCCTTGGCAACGCCTACTTCGAGCACTCGCTCGCCGCCGGCGTCTCGCTGCCCAACCCCTCGCCGGCCGACATCGGCTACCTCGCCTTCTACCCGCTCGTCTACGTGGCCGTGATCGCCGCCCGGCGGCGCGGCGGCGCCCGTCTGAGCGCCGGCCTGTGGCTGGATGGGGCGATCGGGATGGCGGCGTGCGCCACGCTGGCCGGCGCGCTGGTACTCGAACCGGTCGTGCAGGCCACCAACGGGGAATCGCTGGCCGGCGCGCTCACCAACATCGCCTACCCGATCGGCGACCTGACCCTATTTACGATGCTCGTCTTCACGACCGCCACCGTCGGCTGGCGCCACGCGCGCGGCCTGGTGCTACTGGCGCTCGGGATGGTTGCCTTCTCGATCTCAGACACGCTGTACCTGGTGCAGAACGCCCAGGACACCTACCAGGCCGGGGGCGTTCTGGACAGCGGCTGGCTGATCGCACTGATGCTGATGGCAGCCGGCGCGGCGCTGCCGAGCATACGCATCCGCTCGCGCCGCGGGAGAGCGGTAGCCGAGCGCGCGCTCGTGCCAAGCTTCGCCGGCCTGGTGGCGCTGCTCGTGCTGGCGCTGCAACCGTTCGTATCGGTCAATGCGGCGGGCCTTGCCTGCGCGGGCGTGACGCTGGCGCTGGTGCTCACGCGGATGGCGATATCCCAGCGTGAGACCGCCCAGTTGCTTGTGGCGCGCGAGCGCGAAGCGGCGCTCGACCCGCTCACGGGCCTTGCCAACCGTCGGGTCCTGCTCGAGGACCTGACTCGGGCGAGCGAGACCGCCAGCGTCGAGCACCCCGCCCTGCTGATGCTGTTCGACCTCGACGGCTTCAAGGCCTACAACGACACGTTCGGCCACGGCGCCGGCGACGGCCTGTTGATTCGTGTCGCCGCCGCGCTGCGCGAGGCGGTCGGCGAGCGCGGGCGCGCGTATCGCATCGGCGGCGACGAGTTCTGCGCATTGCTGAGAACCTCCGACTCGCCGGGCGCGACCGGCGAGCGACTGGCCGGCGCGATGGCCCAGCACGGCGAGGGCTTCTCGGTGACCGCCAGCTTCGGCTGCGCGCTGGCGCCTGCCGACGGCTCTGCGACGACAGTGCTGCTGCGGCGCGCCGACGACGAGATGTATGCGCGCAAGGGCCGACGGCGTCCCGGCACCGAGCGCCAGGTGCAGGACGTGCTCGTCGCCGCCCTGGCCGCGCGCGACCCCAGCATGCAATCGCACGCCGTCGGGGTGACGGTGCTGGCGGTCGCCGTCGGGGAGCTGCTTCACCTGGACACCAGCGACCTGCGCGCACTCAGCCATGCGGCCGCGCTACACGACGTCGGCAAGATCGCGATCCCCGACGAGCTCTTGGAAAAGCCGACAGGGCTCGACGAGGACGAGCAGCGCTTCGTGCGCAGCCATCCCGTGATTGCGCAGAGGATCATCTCCGCCGCGCCGGCGCTCGGCTACGCCGCCCAGATCGTGCGTTCGGTACAGGAGCGCTGGGACGGCGAGGGCTACCCGGACCACCTCGCCGGCGAGGCGATCCCACTGGCGGCACGGATCGTCGGCGCCTGCAACGCCTACCAGGCGATGACCACGCGACGCGCCGGGCGTGAGCCGATGAGCACAGAGCAAGCGATCGCCGAGCTGCGTGCCGGCGCCGGCACGCAATTTGACCCGAACGTCGTTGAGATGCTCGTGCAGGTCATCGCCCATCCCAGCGAGCACCCCGCGCCGGCGCTGCCCTCACCCACACAGACCGCCGATCTGCTTGCCAGCCGCGAGAGCGCGGGCCGGCGGCGACTGGAGGCGCAGCTCAGCTACCAGTCCGATCATGACCTGCTCACCGGCCTGCTCAACCGCCGCCGCTTCGCCGAGGAGCTCGAACGGGTACTTCACTATTCGTCGCGCTATGACCGCTCGGGCGCGCTGCTGATCCTCGACATCGACCACCTCGGGCTCGTCAACGACCTGCACGGCCATGCCGCCGGCGATGAGGCGGTCAAGCTGGTGGCACGCGAGATCGCGACCCGCACACGCGGCACCGACATCGTCGCTCGCCTCGGCGGCGACGAGTTCGGAATCGCGCTGCACGAGGCCGGCGAGCGGGAGGCGCTGCTGGTGGCACAGGAGATAGCGGCTCAGATCGCGCGCCGCGAGATCGACCCGCCGCCGGGCGTGAGCGTCGGCGTAGCGGTGTTCGCGGGCCACCAGGAGCTGCTGGCCGACGATCTGATGGCGGCCGCCGACATCGCTCTCTACGAGGCCAAGGAGGCCGGCGGGCGCCAGGCGTGCGTCTACCACGGCGACAGCGGCGCCGCGCTCGGCTGGGTGCAGCGCATCCGCGCGGCGCTCGAGCAGCAGCGGTTCGTGCTCTACGCGCAGCCGATCGTGAGCCTTGGCAAGGAGGGCATCGAGCACCGCGAGCTGCTGCTGCGGATGCTCTCTGACAGCGGCGAGGTGATCCTGCCCGGCGCCTTCATCCCGACCGCCGAACGGTTCGGGCTGATCACCGAGATCGATCGCTGGGTGACCGCGCAGGGCCTGGCGATGGCCGCGCGCGGAGAGGGCGTGAGCATCAACCTCTCAGCCCACTCGATGGGCGACGCCGCGATCCTCGAGCAGGTTCGCGAGGCGGCGCGCGCCGGTCTGGCTCGGGGCATGGTGATCTTCGAGATAACCGAGACGGCGGCGATGACCAACATGCACGAGGCGCGCCGCTTCACCCAGGCCCTCAGCGGCCTAGGGTGCGACGTCGCGCTCGATGACTTCGGCACGGGCTTCGGGTCGTTTAGCTACCTCAAGCACCTGCCCAGCCGCTATCTGAAGATCGACGTCGAATTCGTACGCGACCTGGCCAGCAACGACACCGATCGGCAGGTCGTCAAGGCGATCGCCGAGGTCGGCCACAGCCTCGGCAAGCGCATCATCGCCGAGGGAGTGGAGGATCAAGCCGCGCTTGAGCTGCTGCGCGATTACGGCGTGGATTTCGCGCAGGGTCGCTATCTAGGGGCGCCGGCGCCGATCGACTCGACACCGACGGTGCCACCAGTTGTTTCTACCGAGGTTCAAATGAGTTGAATCCACGGTCTTGGGTTATTCGCAACGCGTCGATCCAAGCCAGGTGCAGGAGTCACGCGCACCCAAGACGCCTGGAGGTCCGTCCATGCCCGCCGCGCAGACGCTCGGCATGCGCGCTGTGGGCGCCTCTGAGCGCAGGCGACGCTGGGCGCTTGTGGCGTTGGCGGTTCTCCTACTGGGCCTCCTTGTCTCTGTGACAGGAGCGCTGCTGTGGCGAACCAACGTCCAACACTCCGAAAAGCAGGCGTTTCGAACGAGCGCCACCGACGTCACCGAGACGCTCGAGATGCAACTGGGTCGCGACAGCGAATTCGTCGCGACGTTGCGCGGCGTTCTGACGATGCAGCCACATCTGAGCGCCACCGCCTTCAGAAAATGGTTCAGCCAGGTAGAAGGGGAGCAACCCCAGATCGGCAGGCTCGGAACGCTTGTCGTCGTGCCCGTGCCGGCGCGAGGGCTCGGCGCATTCCAGACCGGGCGTAACGCCGACCCGGCCTTCATAGAACTGATCGGCGGGCACATTTCCCCCGTGAGCGACAGCGGACGGGCCGGCTATTGCCTGCTCTCAGCCGGTGTCGTTCGCTCCGCCTACAGCGTGGCGATCGACAAGCTCCTGCAGGGCGACTGGTGTAATCCCGCCGCCCCCATCGGCGGCTATCCCACCGGCGGCGCCACGCAGGCCAAACTCATGCGCACGCTTGCCGCTAGCGGGCAGATGCTGGTCTACCCGGTCAAAGAGGAGGGCGTAAGCAACTTCTTCCTGGAAACCGCCTTCTACCGCCGGGACACGCCGCTGCTCACAATCGCACAGCGCAGTCGAGCCGTACGGGGCTGGGTCTCGAGCTCTTTTGACACACCGTCGCTGATCGACTCCGCCGTCGGCGAGCATCGCCGAATGGCAGTCGCGCTCTACCACGCAAACCCGGGCGATCGCTGGGAAGAGATGGGGCACGCCAGCACCGACAGACGCGCCAAGCCGTTGACCTATTCGAACGAACTGCCGATCAACGGACGTTGGCTCGTGCGGGTGCGCGGCGCCGGTGTTGCGAGCGGAATGAGCGCCGGCCTGCAGGCTTGGATCGTGTTCGCGGCCGGGGCCCTCTCAAGCGTGCTGTTGTTCGTGCTGATCCTGGTCCTCTCACGTTCCCGCGCGCGGGCCCTGGGCATGGTCGAGCAGAAGACCGGACAGCTGCGCCACCAAGCGCTGCACGACGCTCTGACCGGACTGCCCAACCGGGTGCTCGCGCTCGATCGCGCCGAGCAGATGCTTGCCCGCGCTCGACGCCGGCAGGTCCCCGTGGCCGCCCTATACATCGGCATCGACGGCTTCAAGCACGTCAACGACACGTTCGGCCATGCGGCCGGCGACGAGATCCTGCGGATCATCGCGAGCCGTCTGGCAAGCGTTGTGCGCGAGGGCGACACCGCCGCACGTCTGAGCGGCGATGAGTTCGTCGTACTCGTCGAGGGCTCCACACTCGACGCCGGCCCCGAGCTCGTAGCCGAGCGCCTGCTCGATGTGCTGCGCCAGCCCTACGACCTGAACGGCAATATCGGCCGTCGATTGTCAGTCACGGTCAGCATTGGCATCGCAGTCGGCCTGCGCGAGGACGCCGACAGCCTGCTGGCCGACGCGGACGTCGCTCTCTACCAGGCAAAGAGCGCCGGCAAGAACCGCTCGGTGATCTTTCACTCCTCCATGCACGCCGCCGCACGCGACCGGCTGACCATCGAGATGGACCTCTCCGAGGCGCTCGAGCACAATCAGCTGTTCCTGCTCTACCAGCCCACCTTCGATCTTCAAAGCGAACGCGTGATCGGCGTCGAGGCGCTGGTGCGCTGGCGTCATCCGACTCGCGGCGTGGTGGCGCCCGACGATTTCATACCGGTGGCGGAGGAGAGCGGACAAATCGTGGCGATCGGCCGCTGGGTGCTCACCGAGGCTTGCCGACAGGCCGTCCGCTGGCGCGAACACGGCCACCATGTCGGCATGGCGGTTAACGTCTCGGGGCGCCAACTCGATGACGACAGCCTGCTCGAGGACGTGGGCGAAGCGATATCTCAAAGCGGCATCGAGCCGGGCTCGCTGACGCTCGAGGTGACCGAGACCACGCTGATGCGCGATCCGAACGCCACCGCCGAGCGTCTGCGCCGGCTCAAGGGACTCGGAGTGAGAATCGCGATCGACGATTTCGGGACCGGTTACAGCTCGCTGGCCTATCTGCGCCAGTTTCCGGCCGACGCGTTGAAGATCGACCGCTCGTTCGTCGGTGATATCGCGGGCTCCAAACAGTCCACAGCCCTGATCCACACGCTCGTGCAACTTGGGAAGTCTCTTCACCTGGAGACACTCGCGGAGGGCATCGAGGATCGGACGCAGCTTGCGACCTTGCAGCGCGAACACTGCGATCAGGGCCAGGGTTTTCTGTTCTCGCGTCCGCTCGGGACCCTGGAGATCGAGAAGTTCTTGGAGCAGGCGCAGCCCAAGGCTCACTGCGTGCCGAGCGCGTAGGCAGTTCGCTGCGCGGCGGCTCAGCCGCTCTCGGGAGGTTGGCGGCGGCGCTTGCGCTCTGAAGCCTGCCGCTTGGCTTGCAGGCGCCGCTCGCGCGAGGCCGCGGTCGGTTTGGTGGGGCGCCGAGGTTTGGGGCGCGCCAGAGCGGCCGCGAGACGCTCGGCCAGGCGTTCAAGCGCCAGTTCTCGGTTGCGCAGTTGCGAACGCGAATCTTGGGCAACGGCAGTTACCTGTGGGCCCAGTCGTGCCAGCAGACGGGCGCGTTGGGAGTCGCTGAGCGTGGTGGAGGCGAGCACGTCGAAGCTGGCTTCGACACGGGAGGCGGTGACATTGGCGTGCTGTCCGCCGGGGCCGGAGGAGCGACTGGTGCGCTGGGCGATCTCGGTGAGCGGGATGGAGAGGATGGCTGTGACCCGGAGGCGCGGAGGGGTCTGGTCGGATCTGGCCGGTGTCACGCTTCTACTCTGACGCTCACCGCCGACGTGAGGGCTCGCCAGTCGGCGGCGTGCTCAGCCGCAGGTAGCAAGTCCTGTGGCAACACTCATTCCTTCCGATCCCAATCTCGGGGTCTCCTATTTGGCAGGTCCGTCTTGCCTTGGGGCGGATGTTCACGTCTTCGCCGCGTTTCTCGCACGAATCATGCAGGGTCGCATGTCAAGGTCAGTATACAGAAATCTTAGAAGTTGCTACGCTAATAAGTATGGGTGGGTTTGAGCCGCGCGCGTTCGAAGTCACCTGGCTTTCGGAGCGCCTGTCCGTGCGTAGGCTGACCTGTTGATCGGCGCAGCGGGGGAGTTGGTCTTCGCCGGTGTGCTGGCGATGATGATCGGCGCGCTCAGCGCCGGCGTGATGCGCTCTGCTCGCACGGGTTTGGCGGCACAGTCGCTTGGGATGATCTTGTTGGGGATCGCCGGTGCTTGGGTGCTTTTTTCGGGTCGTGCGGTTGGCGCTTCGTTTCACAGCGGCGTGCATCCCGCGCTGGGCCTGGACGCTCTGAGCGGTTTTTTCCTGATGGTGGTCGCTCTCGTGGGAGCGCCCGCTGCGTGGTTCGCGCGCGACTGGCTGAGTGAAAGTGGGCAGGGAAGCTCGTTGGCGGTTCTCACCGGCCTGTTCCTGCTCGCGCTCGCCGGGTTTCCAAGCGCACGGGACGTCAGCACGTTTCTGGGCTTCTGGGAGCTGATGACGCTGCTACCGGCCGGCGCGATCCTGGTTCATCGCCAGGATACGAGAGCGCGGCGTGGTGTGTTCGTGTACCTGGCGATCACTCACATCGGCGGCGCCGGGGTGTGGGTGTCGATGCTCGTGCTCGCCGCCCACGGAGCTCTGGGCGGCCAACCGCTCGGTGGTGGCCTGGCGACGCTGGTTGCGTGCGCGTCGCTGGTCGGGTTCTCGACGAAGGCCGGATTGATGCCGCTTCACTCGTGGTTGCCGCGCGCGCACCCGCTGGCTCCGGCTCACATCTCGGCGTTGATGTCGGGGGTGATGATCAAGCTGGCGCTCTACGGACTCGTGCGGGTCTTGTTCGACTGGTTGACGCCTCCCGGGCTATGGGCCGGGATCGCGCTGATCGCCCTCGGCGCGGTCTCGTGCGTCGGGGGCGTGCTGTACGCGCTGATGCAGCACGAGCTCAAGCGGTTGCTTGCGTTCTGCTCGATCGAGAACGTCGGCATTGTGACACTGGGACTGGGCGCTTCACTGGCATTTCGCGAAATCGGGCAGGAAACGTGGAGTGCGATCGCGTTTGCCGCGGCGCTGCTGCACACACTCAACCACGCTCTGTTCAAGGGTTTGCTGGTCCTTGGCGCGGGCGCGTTCAGCCGTGCCGTCGGTGCTCTGGAGCTCGACCGTCTGGGAGGTCTGCTGCGGCGGATGCCGTGGACGGCCGCCACGTTCGCGCTGGGCGCGATGGCGATCACCGGCCTGCCGCCACTAAACGGATTCGTCTCAGAGTGGTTGACGCTGCAGTCGCTGCTACATCTCGGGATCGCCGCTCATCTGGGGGTTGCCTTCGCTGGAACGGTGGCAAGCGCGGCGCTCGCGGGCACCGCCGCGTTGGCGGTGTACTGCTTTGTCAAGGTGACCGGACTGGTGTTGCTCGGGGCGCCGCGTCGCGAGCGGTGCGCTGAGGCGATCGACTCGCCGCCGGCGATGCGCGCGAGCATGGTTTTCCTTGCCGGCGCCTGCATAGCGTTGGGCGTATTGCCGGGGCTGCTGGTGCCCACACTCGCGGCGCTCGGACCGGGGCACTCCGGTTTGCACGCGGACACAACGCTTGCGGTACCCGGCACCGGCTCGTTGCCGGCGCTCCTACTGGCGCTGGCGTTGGTGTCGCTTGTCATCCTGCTTGTGCGCGTGGCGAGCGCTCGTCGAGCCGCGCCCGCACCGACGTGGGTTTGCGGTCAGCCCGCCGCGCCTGAGCTTGCCTGGACATCAGCGGGGTTCACCAAGCCGTTGCGGTTGGCGCTTGAGGTGCTGCTGCGCCCGCGCCGCGAGGTCGAGGTCACGACGGGCTCGGGGATCGTGCGGAGCGTCGCCTATCGCTCCGAGGTTCCCCACCTGTTCGACACGTTGATCTACGGTCCCGTCTCGCGCGGTGCGTTGCGTGGCGCGCGAGTCACGCGGCGGTTGCAGTCGGGCAGCCTGCGTGCCTATCTGGTCTATCTGCTCGCGCTCGTCGGCGTGCTGCTGGCGCTGGCTCGCTCCGGAGCATTGGGATGAGCGCCGCCGCCATCCTCGCGGGCGTGGCGCAAGTGCTCGGCGGTTTGCTGCTCGGCCCGGCGATCGTCGGCTTGGTGGCGCGCTCCAAGGCGCGTCTGCAGGGCCGGCACGGTCCCTCGTTGCTACAGCCCTACCGCGAGTTGCGCCGTCTGTGGCGCAAGAGCGGCGTGGCGCCCGAGCCGCACACGCTCGTCTATACGCTGGCGCCGGCGCTTGTCGCCGCCGCCACCGGGTTGACGCTGCTGTTGCTGCCGATCGGCGGCCAGGCTCCGAACTGGGGCTTTGGCCACGACGCGCTGGTGCTGGTCGGTTTGCTGGCACTCGCGCGCTTCTCGGTGGCGCTGGCGGCGTGGGACACAGCAAGCGCGTTCGCGCTGATGGGCGCCGCGCGGGAGCTGATGTTCTCAGTGTTCGTGGAGGGACTGTTGCTGCTCGTCTTCGTGCTGCTCGCACTGCCGGTGGGTAGCACCGACCTGCTCTCGCTGAGCCACGCCGCCGCTCACTCTGATGTGTGGGCGACGCCGTCTCACTGGGTGGCGGCGCTCGCGTTCTGTTTGGTGGCGCTCGCCGAGACCGGCCACCAGCCGGTGGATAACCCTGACACTCACCTGGAGCTCACGATGGTCGGCGAGGGGCCGCTGCTCGAGTACGCCGGACGGGAGCTTGCCTACCTGCAGTGGGCGACGGCGGCGCGGCACTGGATCATGCTCGTGCTCGCCTGCGAACTTTTCATCCCTCATCCGGGGCCGTTCGCCGCGCGGCTGGCCGTACTCGCCGCCGGTGTCTTGCTACTGACCGTCGCGCTGGCGGTGTGCGAGACGGTGCAGGCGAAGATGAGGGTGCTACGGGTGCCGCTGTTGCTCGCCTCGGGCGCCCTGCTGTGCCTGCTCGGCTTGGCGAGCTGGTTCGCCGGTGGTGGTGCATGAGCGGCGCGGTGATCTGGTTGCTGGTGATCAGCTCGCTGGCGGTGATCGTCGTACGGCGCCGCTCGACGGCAATCGTGCTGGTCGGGTTGCAGTCAGTTGGATTGGGTCTCTACGCACTCACCGGCGATTCGTCAAGCTCGGCATCCGTGGCGATCGCCGGAGCGATCCTGGTCGCAAAGGCGCTGCTGCTTCCAGCTTTGCTGTTGTTCACCGTGCGTCAATCCCGCAAGCGGGGCTTGATCGTCACGGAGCCCCCGGCGCCGGTGCGCCTGGCGGTAGCGGTGACGGCGGCGCTGGTCGTGGAGCAGCTGGTTCCGCGCTTCGGGCTGGCACAAGCGAGCGCCGAACACGCCGCGGTCGGTGTGCTCGCGCTCGGCATCCTCGTCGCCGTCGTGCGTCGCGCCGTGCTGTTCCAGGCGCTCGGGTTCCTGATCGCCGAGAACGGGATCTATCTCGCCGGCCTGTCGCTGCCCGGCGGCCTGCCGGCGCTTATCGAGCTGGGTCTCCTCTTTGACCTGATCGTGATCGTGTCGGTCGCGGCCGCGTTCGCCGCCAAGATCCACGAGCGGTTCGGAAGCGGCGACAGCTCCCTGCTGGAGATGTTGCGTGACTGACGCACTCGTCAGTGCCGTGCCGGCGGCGGCGATCCTGGGAGCTTTGCTGGTGCAGGTGGCACGCACCGCCATCTGGGCGGATCGCCTGAACGTCTTCAGCGCGAGCGTCACCGCGGCGGTCGCGCTCGCGGTGAGCGTACTCGGCATGATTCACGGCCCGGCGGGGTTGCACGGCTCCTGGTATCTGCTTGACCCGGTTGGAGCGAGCTTCCTAGCGGTGATCGCCGTGATCGGATGGTTCAGCGCGATCGCCTCGCCGGCATTCCTGGCCGGGGCGGGCAGGAGCTTCTTCACCGCCCGGCGCGCACGCGCTCTGTACTACCTGGGCTTCCACCTATTCTGGGCGCCGCTACTGGCCTTGGCGCTGGTGAAGAATCTCGGCGTCGCGTGGCTGCTGGTGGAGGCCACGACCGGCGCCTCGGCGCTGCTTGTCGCTTACAGCGCAAGCAAGAACGCGCTGGAGGCCGGCTGGAAGTACCTGGTGCTGACCACGTTCGGCCTGGCCGTGGCGCTACTGGGGATATTGATCCTTTTCGCCGGCTTGGCGCCAGGTGGCGGCACATTGGCGACGCTTGACTGGCAGAGCATCGCCGGCCACGCCGCCGGGATGCCCCGGCAGACAGCGATGTTCGCACTGATCCTGATCCTGGCGGGACTGGCCGCGAAGATCGGCTGGGCGCCCGTGCACAACTGGCTACCAGACGCTCACAGCGAGGCGCCGCCACCGGTCAGCGCGCTGCTCTCCGCCGCGTTGTTGCCGACCGTGATGCTGATCGCCTGGCGCGTGGCGCTGTCGCTGGGCGCCGCGGTAGCACACCATCTCGCCCGTGATCTGATGCTCGCCTTCGGGCTCGCCTCCCTCGCGGTCGCCGTCCCGTTCCTGTGGCGGACGATGACATGGAAGCGGCTGTTGGCATATTCGAGTTTGGAGCACATGGGCATCCTCGCGCTCGGAATTGGGTTTGCCACACCGCTTGCGACGATCGGCGTCGTGATCCACCTCGCCGGGCATGCGTTGGCCAAGGCGCTCGGGTTCTACACGGCGATCGCACTCGCACGCCACGACCCCGACTCCGCGGTCCGGGCGCCGCGCGGAGTGGGCAAGCGCAGCCCCGCGGTGGCGGCGGCCGCCGGGGTCAGCCTCGGAACCCTGGGTGCTCTGCCTCCCTCACCGCTGTTCTTCAGCGAGCTGCTGATCCTGCTCGGCGGCGTCATTGCTCATCAGGTCGCTGTCACGGTGATCGCGACGCTGCTGCTGACATTGGGATTCCTTGGCCTTGCGCACGCACTGATCGAGACGCTCGCTGGAGAGAGCCACGGCAATCGCTGGCATCCGGGACGCACGGTGCGCCTCGTGAGCCGATTGACCGTGGCGGCCACCGCCGGCCTGCTGGCGCTGTCTGTGGCCGCGTATCTGCTCGTGGACGCGCACGCCGGCGCCGCGCTCATGGAAGGCGTCGTGTGATCGCGCGCAAGTCACCGGTAGGCCCTGGGCTGGCCTGCGCGGTTTCAGAGCGGGTCCCGGCGAGCGCATGGCGAGACGCCTGCGAGCGGCAGGCACAGACCGGTGGGCGCTTCTGCGGCCTGTTTGCCAGTCCAAACCACGGGGGCCTTCAGGTGAACTGCCTATTCGCCCACCCCGATCGAGACCATGTCGTGCACACCCAATCCTATTCGGGGAGCATCGACACGCTGGTCGACCTGTTCGCGGCGGCGGAGTGGGACGAGCGAGAGGCACACGACGTCTACGGCCTGCGCTTCGAGGGACACGAACCACTGCGGCCGCTTGTCCACCGTCCCGGCGATGCTGACGCGTGGACGGTCACCGTTGACGGTCACGACGCCTATCGGGTGGCGGTCGGCCCAATCCACGCCGGCGTGATCGAGTCCGGGCACTTCCGCTTCGCGGTCGTTGGCGAGCGCATCCTGCAACTCGATTTGCGTTTGTTCTACAAGCATCGCGGCCTGCAGCGGGCCGCCGAGGGACGTACGCTGGCGGACGGGCGGCGCTACGCCCAGCGCGCGTGCGCGGCGTGCGCCGTGACCAACACGGTCGCCTATGCCCAAGCGTGTGAGTCGGCGCTCGGACTGGTCCCCGACCGGCAGCTGCGGGCCGCCCGCACTCTGCTGCTCGAGTTGGAGCGGCTCTACAACCACCTGAACGACATCTCCGCGATCTGCTCCGGTGTCGGGTTCGCGCCCGGCGCGACGGCCTACGCCGCGTTCAAGGAGCGAGCGCAACGGCTCAACCAGCGGCTTGCCGGCCACCGTTTCCTGTTCGAGACGATCGCTGTGGCCACCAGCACGCTGCATATCGATCAGACTGACGCGCGCGCCGCCCGCGAAGAGCTGCGCTCGCTGCGCGAGCAGGAGCGCCGGGTCTGGCGTGAGCTGCGGTTTGCCGCCTCGCTGCAGGATCGCCTGGACGGCATCGGGGTGCTGAAAGCGAAGGACGCCGCTCGCCTTGGGGCGGTCGGTCCGGTCGCCCGCGCCGCCGGTCTGCGCCACGACACGCGCCGCGAAAGCCCGCGACTGTCCTACCGAGGGTTCGAGCCCGCGATCCTCGAGCCCGCCAGCGGGGATGTGAGCGCTCGGCTGAATATCCGCCAGGCAGAGCTCGAACAGACCTTCGAGATCCTCGACGAGCTGCTCAGCGCCAACGTGACGCCCGGAACTGTGAAAATGCTCGATGCGCTCGCCACCGGAGTTGGCCTGGCAAGAGTTGAGAGCCCACGCGGCGAGACCGTGTGCGTCGTGAAGACCGACGGGCATACGGTCGAACATCTGCATCTGCGCACCGGCTCCTACGCTAACTGGCCGGTGCTGGCGCACGTCTGTCGTGAGAACCTGCTGCCCGATTTTCCCCTGATCAACAAGAGCTTCGAGCTCTGCTACGCCTGTACGGATCGCTGAGCATGTTCGTGCTGCTCAGACACCTGCAACGCGTTCGCGGTGAGATCGCGCTCTGCGCACCCACTCGCGGCGGCTCGCTGGCCCTGCGTCACGTCGACGCCGGCTCGTGCAACGGCTGCGAGCACGAGCTCACCGCGACGGCCAACCCGTACTACGACCTGGAACGCTACGGGCTGAACATCGTTGCCTCACCCCGCCACGCCGACGTGCTACTCGTCACCGGCCAGATCACCACCCGCATGGTCGACCCGCTACGCCGCGCCTACGAGGCGATGCCCAAGCCGCGCAGAGTCGCCGCGCTCGGCGATTGCGCTCTCGGCCGCGAGAGACTGGGCGGCCGCGACCGGCACGCCCGTGCGCTTGATGACATCCTGCCGGTCGGCCTGCGCATCCCCGGCTGTCCGCCCACCCCCGGGCAGATAGCCGAAGCATTGATCGGTTTCCTGAGCCCGGCCGAGCCACAGCTATCCAGGCTGCCAATGTCAGATTCTTCTAAGATGATATGACGTTAAAATGCGGCGGGATGGACTCCGGCCCCAATCTCGACAGACGGGAGATCTCGTGAGTCCCGATCCGAAACAAAAGGGCTCAAGCAACACACGCTCACGGTCGCGCGAGCACTCAGCCGAGGCGGTGCAGCGTCGCGCCGTCTATCAGATCAAGGCCGAGTTCTTCCGGATTCTCGGTCATCCCGTCCGTGTGCGCATCCTTGAGCTGCTCAGAGACGGAGAGCGCACCGTCGGCGACCTTCAAGACCAACTGCAATTGGATTCCAGCGGCACATCCCAGCACCTCGGAGCGCTGCGCAAGCAGGGCATCCTCGACAGCCGGCGCGACGGCACCAGCGTCTACTACAGCGTCCGCGACCCCCGCATCTTTCAGCTGCTGGAAGTTGCTCGCCAAATCCTGAACACCAACCTCACCGAATCCCAAGCGATCCTCGGAGAGTTGGCGACGCCATCCTGATCGCGTCCGTCCTACCCAACGTTGGTGGCGGCTGGGAGGATGTACTGGTGAGGGGCGCGGATGCCGATTCCAGCCATCGACGCGAGCCTGCACGCAGCGTTCATCGACCAGCTGGAGGACCAACTGTGAGCACGACACGCACTTCGCTAAACGAGCTTCTCGATCTAACTGGTCGCACGGCGATCGTGACCGGCGGCGCGATGGGTATCGGTCTCGGTATTGCGCGACGATTGCACGAGGCGGGCGCGAACGTGCTCATCGCCGATCTGAATGAAGCGGCCGCACAGAGCGCGGTGTCTGAGTTGCCGGCCACACGTCCCGGCAGCGCGCTCGCGTTCCGCTGCGATGTCAGCGATGAGGAAGACGTGATGCGGCTGGTCGAGACGGCCGTGACGAGCTTCGGGGGCGTGGACATTCTGGTCAACAATGCCGGTATCTACCCGATGGTGCCGTTGGCGGATATCGACGTAGCCACGTTTCGCCATGTGCTGGATGTGAACCTGACCGGCTTGTTCCTGTGTACCAAGGCCGCCTCGACGCAGATGATCGCCCAGAAAAGAGGAGGACGGATCGTCAACATCACGTCGATCGACGCGCTTCACCCCTCGATGGTCGGACTCGCCCATTACGACGCGTCCAAGCACGGCGCCTGGGGCTTTACCAAGAACGTCGCCTTGGAGCTGGCTCCGCACGGCATCTGGGTCAACGCGGTAGCGCCGGGTGGCATCACGACACCGGGAGCCGGCGGGATGGACACGCAGACCACCAAGGCGTTCGAGGCGATGATCCCGATGAAACGCATGGGTGATCCCGACGAGATCGGCAGGACTGTCCTGTTCCTGGCCAGCGAGCTCTCCAGCTACATGACAGGCAGCCAGATCGTCGTAGACGGAGGACGACTGCTCGCCTGAGTCACTGGATGTGGCCGAGTGCCACTAACGGTCGACCCACGGTGCTCCCACGTATTCGCATACGTTCCGTAGTTTGCTCCGACGCTTCACGGCAGACCCCTGACGTCCGTGGGCAGGGACGCGCATAGCTTTGGTTGCGCAAGTATCCGAGAGGCAGCGATGGGAAACTTCACTGATATTCCTGACGGTCGAGACGCAGAGCACGATGAGTTCATCGCAGCTGACGGGAGCCGTGTCTGATGGCGCCGCCGGCAGTGGGGACTGGCACGCTCCGCCGACTGGGCGCTTTGGACAGCTACGGCCACCCGGTTCTGAGCGTCTACCTCGACGTGGATGGCGCGAACTCTCCAAGCACGGCTCGCTTGGAAGCGCAGCTTGAAGCGTTGAGCGTGCAGGCAAGGGCCGAGCGGGCCGATGTGAACTGCCTGCGGGAGCTGCTGCGTTCGATGCCTGGACTGGCCTATGGCACAAAGGGCGTCGCGTTGTTCTCCTGCGCCGAGGGGTCGATCTCCGAGGCAGTCCCTCTACCCACCGCAGTCGCTGCGATATCAGTTGTAGATACGATCCCCTGGATCGAGCCGCTGGCGGCGATGTGCGCCGGTCAAGAGACACCGTGAACGATCGTGCTCACAGTCGCCCCACGGGGGCTGTCACCTCGCTCGAGGACCCACCGACATTCGTGCCCAGCGCTGTGCGCTTTCATGACCGCCGGGACGCTGGGCGGCGGCTCGCGGTTCTGCTTGAGCCATTCGCTGTAGAGCAACCGATCGTCGTTGGTATCCCCCGTGGCGGGGTGCCGGTGGCCGCAGAGGTCGCGTTCTCTCTCGGCGCGCCGCTGGACGTCGCGGTGGTGCGCAAGATCGGCGCGCCGCAGAATCCCGAGTTCGCGATCGGTGCGATCGCTGAGGGCGGCGTGCACGTCCTCAACGAACAGGCGGTGCGCGCGCTCGGCCTCTCCGATATCCAGTTGCGCGCGCTGATCGCGCGCGTCGAGCGCGAATTGCATGAGCGACTCCAGCTTTATCGCGCCGCGCGCGAGCCCGCGCCGCTTAGCGGACGGACGGTGATTCTCATCGATGACGGCCTCGCCACCGGCCAGTCCGCGCTGGCGGCGGTACGGTCGCTGCGCGAGCGTGGCGCGACTCGAGTGATTCTTGCCGTGCCGGTCGCGGCGCCAGAGTCGGCCGACACGCTGCGCCGGTACGCCGACGAGGTCGTCTGTGCGGAGGAACCGGCCGACCTCTGGGCCGTTGGCTACTGGTATGAGGACTTCGGGCCAACCACCGACGAGGAGGTCGTGGCGCTACTCGCCGAAAATGAAGGCGCGGCCACACAGACACTTGACAGGGACACGAATACCTACACGCCGGCCCGCCCGTCTGGCGATCCCCTCGTGCGGGAAGTCGCTATCCCCCTTGCCGCAAACCTCTCGCTGAGCGGCGACCTCACAGTGCCTGCGGGAGCGAGCGGCGTCGTCGTCTTCGCGCACGGAAGCGGCTCCAGCCGCCTGAGCCCACGCAACCGTGCCGTCGCAACCGCGCTCAGCGACGCGGGCTTCGCGACGTTGCTGTTCGACCTGCTCACCCCTCGCGAGGAGCTTGACCGGGCGAACGTCTTTGACATCCCGTTACTGGCGGCCCGGCTGGTTGGCACGAGCTTGTGGCTGAAAGAGGACGAGGATATTGACCACTTGCCGCTTGCCTATTTCGGTGCCAGCACCGGCGCCGCCGCGGCGCTGAGCGCTGCCGCCGAACTGGGCGAGAAGGTGAGCGCCGTGATCTCTCGTGGTGGGCGCCCCGATCTCGCCCGCAATCTGGGCACGGTGCGCGCGCCGACGCTGCTAATCGTCGGTGGCGCCGACCGGCAGGTACTCGAACTCAACCGCGAGGCGCAACGACAGCTTCGCTGCTCGAGCGAACTTGCGGTCATACCTGGCGCGACGCATCTCTTTGAAGAGCCGGGCGCGCTCGATCAGGTAAGTCACCTGGCGATCGACTGGCTCAACCGCCACCTCGCGCCCGCACATTCCGCCGAAGCACTCGTAGCGAACCGGAGCGGCGCTCCCACTCAGAGCAAACGACACCCACTCGTCGGCGCAGGCGGGGACTGACGTGGCCAGCGCACCTGCAACTCTCCCTCTTGGTGAGCGCGATGTGCTCGCTGCGTTGCGCTCGCAGGCGCATCCGTTGACGGGTGAGCACCGCGACTACGACGCGCTGCTTGCGCTCATCGGTGATGCGCGGATCGTGCTGCTTGGCGAGGCCAGTCATGGGACGCACGAGTTCTATCGCGAGCGTGCTCGCATCACCAAGCGCCTGATCGCAGAGCACGGTTTCACAGCGGTCGCGATCGAGGGTGATTGGCCCGACGCCTACCGCGTCAACCGCTTCGTCGCCGGTGCGCGAACCGACCGTGACGCGGGGGACGCGCTCGGCGGTTTTCGCCGGTTCCCGACCTGGATGTGGCGCAATGCCGATGTGCTCGATTTCGTCGACTGGTTGCGCACCCACAACGAGGGTCGTCATCACAGCGCGCGTAAGGTCGGTTTCTACGGTCTCGATCTCTACAGCCTCGGCGCCTCGATGGAGGCGGTGATCTCATATCTCGATGCGCAAGATCCACAGGCGGCGCAGCTTGCACGAGCGCGCTATGAGTGCCTGCAGCCTTATGCGGGCGAGGGCGCCGGGTATGGCGAGGCTGTGCTCCTCGGTGTCAGTGAGCCGTGCCGACGAAGGGTGATCGGGCAGCTCGTGGAACTTCGCCGCCGCGCCGGTGAATACCTCTCGCATGATGGCCTCCTAGCCGAGGATGAGTATTTCTTCGCCGAGCAGAACGCTGCGGTAGTCGCGACCGCCGAGGAGTACTACCGAACGATGTTCGGCGATCGTGCGGGCTCCTGGAATCAGCGTGACAGGCACATGGCCGACACCCTCGACCAGTTGCTCGCGCACCTTGATCGCCACGGCGGCACGGCAAAGGCTGTGGTGTGGGCGCACAACTCACACGTTGGGGACGCTCGCGCGAGCGAGATGGCCCAGCGCGGTGAAATCACCATCGGCCAGCTCTTGCGCGAACGTCATCGACGCGACGTGGTAAGCGTCGGCTTCACGACATATACCGGGAGTGTCACCGCAGCTTCGCAGTGGGGCGCTCCGGCTGAACGCAAGCGGGTGCGTCCCGCGCTGGAAGGCAGTTACGAGGCGCTCCTGCACGCTACTAGCATGCCGGCGTTCGTGCTCTCTCCGCTCGCGAGCGGAGAGATCGGTCGCGCACTGGCAGAGCCGCGCTTGGAGCGCGCTATCGGCGTGATCTACCACCCACAGACCGAACGCCAGAGTCACTGGTTCGCGGCAAACGCCGCCCGACAGTACGACGCGCTTATCCACATCGACTCCACCGAGGCCGTAGAGCCATTGGAGCGCACCTCCGATTGGGAGCTTGGAGAGCCCCCGGAGACCTACCCGACATCCCTGTGACTCCGCAGGCGCATGTGGACCGGCCGCCCGCGAGCCGGCCCACAGACTTCGGGAAACATGGTTGTGGCGACCGTATCCCGGGACGAGCAGTCAGTCATCGGGGAGCGACCCAGTGAGCGCTCCGTAGTGTTCACCGATGCGCGCGGGCCGCGGCTGCGCGACGCTGGCTTTCATCCACACGTCAGACAAACCCTGAATGGAGCCACGCATGAGCGACATCGATCCCAGCATCATCGAGCGCAGCGTCGAGAAGACCCATGTCTGGTTGAAGGAGCTGGCCGAGGAGCTCGGGGTCGAAGACCGCCAGTACGCCTACCGGGCGTTGCGCGCTGTGCTGCACGCTCTGCGCGACCGGCTCACCGTCGATGTGGCGGCCAAGCTCGCCGCTCAACTGCCGACCCTTATTCGCGGCGTCTACTACGAGGACTGGGATCCCAGCCGCACGCCGCTGCCGATCCACGACGCGGAGGCGTTTCTCGACTACGTGGTCAGGGAGGGTCGCATGGCCGGCGAGACCGAAGCATCGCTGGCGGTCACAGCAGTCGCGCGGGTGCTGCGTGAGCATGTCAGCGCGGGCGAGATCGACGATGTCCTCGCGGTGTTGCCGGAGAAGATCAAGGTACTGATCGAGGCTTGACCTCGAGCACCTAATGCTTGCCGGGAGCGACGCCAACGAGCTGCTGCTGGTCGCAGGCGGAGCGGTTGACCATGCTGCCCGACTGTTGGTGAGAGGCCGTTCGCATATCGGTGGTCTGATCGCCAAGGGCGACCGTGACTACGCCAGCAGGGTGGACTTCCAGATAGAGGACGCCGTCAGGGGCCAGCTGAGGCGCGCGGCGCGTGAGATCCCGTTCCTCGGCGAGGAGCGCGGCGGGCACTTGCGCGCTCCACTGCTATGGGTGCTCGATCCGGTGGACGGCACCACCAACTTCATCAAGGGCAGCCCGCTGTGCGCGATATCCCTTGCGCTGCTGAGCGACGGTCAGCCGATCTTCGGGATCGTCGACCTGCCGTTGCTGGGAGAGCGCTATCTCGCGCGCGCCGGCGCCGGCGCCTATCTGAACGGCGCGCAACTGCGGATACCCGATACCAGTCGGCTCGCCGACGCTGTGGTTGGGATGACCGACTTCGCGGTCGCCGATGACCGCGCCACCGAGAATCCAATACACGTTGCGCTACTGGCGCGTCTAGCGCCGCTTGCTCTGGGCGTGCGGACACACGGGTCGGCGGCGCTCGATCTCGCGTGGCTTGCGGCCGGGCGACTCGGTGCTTCGGTGATGCTCTCAAACCGAGCGTGGGACGTCAGCGCGGGGGTGCTGCTGGCGCGTGAGGCTGGGGCCCTTGCATACGACTGGGACGGTGCCGAGCACGGTGTGGACTCACGCTTTACGATCGCCTCCGCGCCCGGATTGAAGAGCAGCCTGCTCGAGCTGCTTGCGGTTGTCCTATGAGCGCTCCATCGTTGGTCGTCTTCGCGCCCTCGCCGCTGCTTACGATCACGGTCGAGGCGGGCGGCACCGTACGCGAGGAGATCCACCTGCACGCCGGTGGTCAAGGCTTCTGGGTCGCAAGGATGGCGGCGCTGCTGGGTGTCGAGGTCAGCCTCTGCTGTGCCCTGGGCGGCGAGTCCGGAACGGTGCTGCGCGCGCTGATAGCCAAGGAGAACGTGCAACTGCTCGCGGTGCGGTGCGCGGCACCGAACGGGGTGTACATACACGCGCGCCACAACGGTGCGCGCGAGCAGATCGCGCGCACCGAATGCAAGGGCCTTTCTCGCCATGAGACCGACGAGCTCTACGGCGTAACGTTGAGTGCCGCGCTGGACACGGGCCTTGCGATGCTCACCGGCGTAGACCCGCCGAGTGTCATTGAAAGCGATCTCTACCGCAGGCTCGCGGGCGACCTGCGCAGCAACGCCGTCAAGGTAATCGCGGACCTCGCGGGCGCTCCACTGAAGGCGGCGCTGGCGGGAGGTGTCGATGTGTTGAAGATAAGCGAAGAGGAGCTCCTGCAGGAGAGCCTCACCAGTGGCGATGGCGTCGCGGAAATGCTGGGGGCGCTGGACCGTCTGCACGAGTCAGGGGCCGGTACGGTCGTGATCTCGCGTGCCGAGAAGCCCGCGCTGGTCCTCGAAGAGCCCAGTGGGCGCTATCTGCAACTGACCGGCCCACAGGTGGAGACGTTGGAGCCGCGCGGCGCCGGAGACTCACTGTTTGCGGCGCTGGGCGCCACCCTCGCCGCCGGGGAGAACACCCAGGACGCGTTGCGCCTGGCGATGGCGGCCGGCTGCCTGAACGCCACCCGGCACGGACTCGGCACCGGCACACGCCAACAGATCGAGCAGTTGAGCCATCACATCGAGATCAAAGAGGTGGTTGCGGAGAAGCAATGGGTCACATGAGATTGGTTTGCCACAACACATGCATGCACGCAGTGCTGGCGAGCACAGTGGCGCTGGCGAGCGCTCTGATCATCTGCAACTCCTCGCGCTCGGATGTGACACTTGCGAGCGGCCTCCCGCAGGCGCCGAAGGTGAGCGCAGCCTTGGGCGCCCTGGCCTGGAGCACGTATGACACCACCGTCGGCGCCTGGCGGCTGGTGGTGCGCCATGACGGACTTAGGCAGATCCTGCCGATCGCGCCGCGGGCAACACCGTTTGATGTAGACCTCGGCGATAACGGCCACGGCGGGCTGGTCGCGAGCTACTCGCGGTGCTCGGCGGCCCAGAACAGGGAACTGCCGCATGGTTGTGACATCTACTACTACGACTTCTCAAGCGGTCTCGAACATCTGATCGCTGCGGTCAATGCTCACGGCTTCTCACAATTCGATCCCTCGATGGCAGCCGGTCGCATCGCGTTCGCGCGGATCAAGGAGCGCCCGGTCGGTGCGGGCAACCGCGCACGGATCTACGTGCAACGCCTCTCCGGTGGGAAGCCTCGACAGCTACCCGGAGGTTTCCAGAATAACGACCCTCGCACCGGACCGACCGCGCTCGACCTGAACGCCGGCGCGCTTGCTTTCAGTTGGGATGCGCGCGGAGCGACACGGTTCGCGTCGTTTAGTCTCGCGACCTCACAGGTGAGTGTCGATGAGCTCGCCGGCGCTCAGACACAGGTCGCGCTGGGCTTCAGCGGGGAGATATCGGCAGCCGAGGAGCTCTCACCCACGCTCGCCGGCGGCGCCGTTGACTACGGCGAGACGACTGTCGAAGAAGGTGGTTACAGCCACCAGTTCCGCAACCTCACCCTTCCCGGCGCGCACGCTGGCTTTGCCGAAGCGCCGTTGGGTCTGGAAAGCACCGCGACGGGCCCGGCCGGAACGATCTACTCGCGCTGCCCCGCCCTATTCCCGGGCTCCACGGGCTTGCCGCCATGCGAAGTCGCGCTTTCCGAACACGTCACCTACACCAATCCCGATCGCGAAATCGCGCATCTAATCCGGCCAAGCACGATCAGCGTGAGCCCGCAGCTCTCGATCGAGCAGAGCCCGGGACACCACCCAGGCAACTGGCTGGCTTGGAGCGCCTACCAGCCGGCCAGCGGTGAGTATCGGCTGATGCTGCGCGGCCCCAACGGCATCGCCACCACGGCGCCGGTCGCGCCCCGCCGGGTTCCCTTCGACGTCGGACTGGGCCCTCGCGCCGGTGGTGGTTTGATCGCGGTCTACTCCCGCTGCCGCACAGAACCCCGGTTGGACGCTCGCGACATGCTGCCGCTGCCCACAACCGCTCGCGGCTGCAAGCTCTACCGCTACGACATCGGCTCGGCAAGAGAGCGCTTGATCCCCGGATCTGGCTCGCGCTTTCTGCCAAGCACCTGGAACGGAGAGCTCGCCTATGCCACGCTGCGACCCGACGGGCGACCGGCGGTATATGTGGGGTCGCTGAATGGCCGCGCCACACCAAGGCGACTGGCGACAGGCCCGACAACTGGAAGCCGCGGGCTCGGAGTGCGCTCACTGGTACTGCGCGAAGGCCGAGTCGCTTTCGTGTGGGAGTACCGCACCCGCTCCGGACTGCACTCACAGCTACGACTCGACAACTCCACCGCGACATCCCAACTGCTGGATAGCATCACCAGTCCCAACGCAAGCGTTCGCGAGTTCTCACCAGACTTCACCAGCGGAGTGCTCGCGTGGGCACGTCGTGGAGCAGGCGGACACAGCCGGCTGATGGTGTTCGGGCTCGCAAGCCACCACATCGACACCTACTTCATGCCAGACCCGATCCAGGCACTGGCCACAAACCACCTCGCCGTCTATAGCCATCTCGCGTCCGGCGAGGTCTTCTATGCCTGCGGCGATGGCCATGGAGGCACCACGATCCGCCTGCTCATCACACGGCTACGAGAACTGCCGCGCAGTCCAGTCCCTTGAGACCATGCTGAGAACTCCTGGAGGGCGCCCGGGATCACGTAGTAATAGGCCCACAGCCCCTGTCGCTCTGAGTCCACGATGCCTGCGGCGCGGAGCTTGCCGAGGTGGTGGGAGAGCGTGGATTGTGAGATGTCAAACAGTGGCACCAGCTCACAGACGCAGACCTTCCCGGCGTGCTTGCGCAGCACATCCACAAGCTGCAGGCGGATCGGATCGCCCAGCGCCTTGGCGACCGCGGCCATGCGGATCGCTTGACCGCGCTGCACATCGGGGTAGACGACCGGCTCGCAGCAGCGCTCGCCGGCCGCCCGCTTCTGCTTGGGCTCAAGCTCCAAATCGACGGACATCGATCTACTTATATCAATAAGACTCACGTCTGTCGATGCAATAGGATGCCGGCATGGATGCTCCGCTCACCCGCCGCCTGTTCGCCGAGTTGCTTGGCTCGGCATTCCTGGCCGCGCTCGTGATCGGATCGGGGATCGCGGCACAGACTCTCTCGCCGGGCGACGTCGGCCTCCAACTGTTCGAGAATGCCGCCGCTACCGCGGCAGGGCTCTTCGCGATCATCCTGATGTTCGGACCGGTCTCGGGCGGGCACTTCAACCCAGTCGTCTCGCTCGCCGACGCAACCTTCGGCGGCCTGCGCTGGCCAGACGCGCTCGCCTACATACCCGCCCAGGTCGCGGGGTGCGTCCTCGGTGCGATCACGGCCAACGGCATGTTCTCTCTGGCGGCCATCAGCATCTCTACCCACCATCGCGCCTCGCCCGCTCATCTGTTCTCAGAGGTCATCGCCACCTCCGGGCTGCTGCTGGTGATCTTCTCGCTGGCCCGCACGAGGCGCAACAGCATGGCGCCGGCGGCAGTCGGCGCCTACATCGGCGCTGCCTATTTCTTTACGAGCTCCGCCAGCTTCGCCAATCCGGCAATCAGCGTAGGACGGATGTTCTCGAACACCTTCGCCGGTATCGCGCCCTCCTCCGTTCCCGGCTTCATCCTCGCGCAGCTCCTCGGCGGTGCCTGCGCGATCCTCGCTATCAGGGCGCTCTACCCGGACATAACCCCAGCCGACGCGGCTGAAGCCGTCATGCCCCATCACGAAGTTCGGCCGACCGGCGATGACTCGCTGCGCCAACCGCTTCCCGGCTAGGGCCTGAGGATGGCGAGGGTCCTGTTCGTCTGTCTGCACAACGCCGGTCGCTCGCAGATGAGCCAAGCGCTATTCGAGCGCGCCGCCAAAGGGCGACACACGGCGGTCTCTGCAGGAGCCACACCTGGCGAGCGCGTTCACCCGGAGGTGGTCGAGGTCATGCGAGAACTGGACATCGACCTATCTGAGCGCAAGCCCCAGGCACTTACGATCGACCTCGCTGAACAAGCTGACGTGGTCGTGACGATGGGCTGTGGCGACCAATGCCCGTACATACCTGGCAAGCGCTACATCGACTGGGAGCTACCCGACCCCAAGGGCCGACCGCTCACCGAGGTTCGCGCTACGCGCGATGAGATAGCCCGCCGGGCTGTTGCGCTCAGTGTTGAACTGGACCGCGGGGAGTGAAGTGAGATCAGCGGTTGATCGAGGTTAGGCGGCGCGGTCTAAATAGGTCGATCCGCCTGCGGTTAAAAGAAACCCGGCCCGCGAAGGGGCCGGGTGGGTGAAACAAAGACGACGACTCCGGGACAGGGACTCGAACCCCAATCTCCCGGACCAGAACCGGGCGTCACTGCCAATTGGACTATCCCGGATTGCAGCGAGTCGTCGGCAAGGATAGCGACTCAGCAGCAGCGTTCGCTCGCCCAAGCGCTCCTACGTAATACGCCGCTAAGCCCCAGCCCGAGCCCCGCCAGGCGCAAAGAACGCCGTGATCGCCGGCTCCAAGCCCGGATCGAGCACCAGCAGCACCTCATCGCCCGCTTCGATCACCGTGTCGGCCTTGGGGACGAAGCCCCCGCCCCCGCGCAGCACCGAGATCACCAGGCTGCCTTCGGGCAAATCGATTTCAGAGACGCTCTGACCGACCACCGGCGCATCAGCGCTCACCTCGAGCTCGATGATCTCCAGACGCTCCTCTTCGAGCGCCAGCAGATGCACCAGCCCATACCTGGGCACCTCATGCTCGATCAAGCGCAGGATCAGCTCGGTTGCCGAGATCGCCGGCTGTATCCCCAGCAGCTTGAAATGCTCGTAGTTGCGCGGGTTGTTCACGCGGGCGATGATCCGCTCGCACAGGTACTTCTCCTTGGCGACCTGGCAGACGAGCATGTTGTCCTCGTCATCGCCGGTGACGGCGATCACCAGGTCGGCGCGCTGGATACCCGCGCGCTCGAGCACCCACAGCTCGGTGGCGTCGCCGTACTGCAAGGCGTGCTCGAACTCTTCTTCGAGCGCCAGGTAGCGCGGGCGCGAGGACTCGATCAGCGTCACCTCGTTGCCCTTGTTTACGAGCTCGCGCGCGAGGTTGCGCCCGACCTTGCCGGCGCCGACGATGATCACGTACACGGGGACATCTCGCTTCTCATCCGCAGACTCAGGCCGGGTCCGGCTCGAGCGCCCTTTCGAACATTTCGATCGCGTGCTTGGTGGGAGAGATCGTGTGCAGGCCCTGCTCGCTGTACCAGGCGGCGCGAGCGGGGTCCATCACTCGCACGAGCACCTTCTCAACGCCGTAGCGGCGCTGGGCGATCTGGGCGATGATCAGGTTGGTGTTATCGCCGTCGGTGGAGGCGATAAAAACATCGGCGCGCTCGATCCCGGCCTGGATTAGGGCATCGGTCTCAAGCGCCGTGCCGAGCGTGAACAGCCCGTCCGATTCCTCCCAGCTGAGCGCCTGACCGGCGTCCAGGCGCTCGTGGGAGAGCTGGTCCTCGTCGAGCACGGACACTTCGTGCCCGGAGGCAAGCAGCGACTTGGCGATCCCCGACCCCACGCGGCCGGCTCCGACGATCAAGACGAACATGGACTGGAGATTACTCGCCGGAAGCGACCGGCTCGGGCTCGCCCGCATCAGAGGCTCCCGCGTCCTCCCGCGCGGGCGGCGCGGTCACGATCACGCGGCATTTGGCCTTGCTGACAACCTGCTTGGTGGCCTCCCCCACGAAGTTCTCAAGCGGTCCGCCACGACCGCCGAAGCGCGAGCCGCCTTTGATCCGTGAGGGCTCCTCGGCGCCGAGCACGATCGCTTCCACGCCGCGGCGGCGCGCCTCCTCGAGGATCGCCTGCGCCGAGCGCCGCGCACGAATCGTGGCGGTGGCGACCTGCACGCCCGAGTACTCCTCCCCCACCGCCTTCGCTCGCGCCAGCGCCTGACGCGCAATTTTGACCTGAGCGTCGGGCAACCGCGCATCCAGCGGCAAGCTCATCGGCATCTCGAAGATCCAGACCGCCTCGATCGTGGAGACATCCTCCTCCTCGGTTGGCTCGCCGGCGGCAAGCAGCGCGGCGGTCTGCACCATGTCCTCGTCCAGGTGCGTCCCCGACAGCGGCACCAGGATCGACCCGTACTGGCGTTCTGGCTGCTGCTCGGAGCGCAACGCCTCCACCGGCACGGTCACGCGCCGCAGCAGCGATGTTTCATCCGCGCGCCGGTAGATCACGTAGAGCACGAGCCCGCCCAACATCCAGCCGAGCCCGACGTAGCGGGCCGGTTCGTGCACGACCATCGTCGCGATCCAACCGGCTGAGCAGACGATCGCGCCGAAGACCGCGAGCAACGGCAGATCGCCGCCACGCAAGCGCACCGAGAAGGGGGTCTTGTAGGGCCGCTCGCCGAGCGGCTCGGAATAGCGCATCTTCACCACGGAGAGATGAGCGATCGTGAAGGCGAGCATCGCCCCGAAGGCGTAGATACCGACCAGGAAATCGAGGCTCTCGGGGATCACCAGCAGCGCCGCGACGAAACCGGCCAGCAGGATCAACACGTAAGGGGTCGAGCGCTGCGGGTGCAGTCGGCCGAGCCCGCTCGGGATCTGCCGATTGACCGACAGCGAATAGGCAAGTCGCGAGAGCCCAAGCATCGCGGAGTCCGCCGCCGCCACCAGCGTTCCGGCCGCCACCGCGCCGATCACATAAACGAACACCTGCGAGAGCGCGTGAGGGTGCAGTCGGCGCAGCACGTCGATCACCGGCGCGTCGGTGAAGTCGTGCCCGGCGGTGCCTGGACCGGGCAGTGGAAGGGCAGTCACCGCCACTATCGCAACGCCGACATAGGCAAGGATGACGGTCACGGTGCCGCTGGCGATCAGTCGCCGCAGGGCGCCGCGCCCGGCCTTGACCTCACCGGCCAAGCCGGAGGCGGACTCGACGCTCGTGAAGGCGATCGTCGTCACCGTCAGCGCGAAGATCAACCCCGACCAGGTCGGATAGCTGCCCAGGTGAACTTCTGAGACGATCTTTTTCGGTTCGAAGAACTGCCCGAGCCCGATCGCGATCGCGATCAGCTCGAACACCAGCGCACCGACGACGATCAAACCGATCCGATACTCGCGGCGCCAGGCAAAGCCCCTGATCGAGGTGAAGACGACAAACGCGATGATCGCGATCGAGAGCAACAGCGCCTCGCCGCTGTGGCCGAGCGGCGCCCAGAACACGCTCAGATACTGGGTCGCGGCAAACGCCGTGACGGCGATCAGGATCACGTAGTCGAGCAGCATCGCCCAGCCCGCGACGAAGCTGATCAGCTCGTTGAAGGCGTAGCGGGCGAACACCGTCGAGCCGCCCGGTTCGGGGTGAAGCGAGGCGCCCTCGACGTAGCTCATCGCGGTCACCCCGAACATCAGCGCGGCGATCAGGAACACGGCCGGTGTGAGACCGAGCGCATGGTCGGCGACCACGCCCAGCGAGAAGAACACCGCGCTGGCCAGCGACGTGTAAACGACGGCGAAGAGGATCGGCGAGCCGAGGCTGTGGCGCAGGGTGCTGCGGGCGCCCTCGCTCAACTCGGCGGCGTGCAGCCGCCCGTCGTGCCGGTCCGGGCCCTCGCGCCCCTCGCCCCCATTGTGCCCCTGGCTCCCGTTGCGGCCGTCGCGATCGGCAGGCGTGCTCATGAACGCTTGTCCCGCCGGATCTCCAGATAAACGCGGGCGCCGCCGCCGGCGAAGAACAACACTCCGAGCAACAGCCGGATCGAGATCACGCCGCCGTCGCCGCCGATCGCCTGGGCGACCAGGGCGATCCCGATCGCGATCATCGCGAGCGAGAGCACCCAGGTGCCGGTGCGATGAACCTGCCGCCCATTCATTTCGGTCTTCGACGAGCTTAGGGCTTGGGCGGCGAGGTTCTCAGCGAGATCTCAAGTGATCAGCGGGATGATCAGGATGGCGACGATGTTGGCGACCTTGATCATCGGGTTGATCGCCGGACCGGCGGTGTCCTTGAACGGGTCGCCGACAGTGTCGCCGGTGACCGAGGCGGCGTGGGCCTCAGAGCCCTTGCCGCCGAAGGCGCCGTCCTCGATCAGCTTCTTGGCATTGTCCCAAGCGCCACCACCGGCGGTCATCAGGACGGCAAAGAAGAAGCCGACGACGATCACGCCGATCAAAAGACCACCGAGCGCCTTCGTGTCGATCAGGCCGACGATGATCGGCAGGGCGATCGGCAGTAGCGCCGGCAGGATCATCTCGCGCTGGGCGGTCCTTGTGACGATGTCCACGCAGGTGGCGTAGTCGGGCTCTTCGGTGCCCTCCATGATGCCGGGGTGCTCTTTGAACTGACGGCGCACCTCCTCCACGACGGCACCGCCGGCGCGGCCGACGGCCTCCATCGAGAGGGAGGCGAACAGGCACACCATCAGGCCGCCGAGCAGCAGGCCGATCAGCACCGGCGGTTCGTTGATCGAGAACACGAGCGTTTCGATCGATTTGTGGGTGTGGTCGGCCAGTTCCTGGCGGAAGCCGGCGAACAGCACCACGGCTGCCATCACGGCGGAGCCGATCGCGTAACCCTTGGTGACCGCCTTGGTGGTGTTGCCGACCGCGTCCAGCGGATCGGTCACGTTGCGGACCTCCTCGGGAAGCTCTGCCATCTCGGCGATGCCACCGGCGTTGTCGGTGATCGGGCCGAACGCGTCGAGCGCGACGATCAGGCCGGTCAGCGAAAGCTGTCCCATGACGGCCACGCCGATCCCGTAGATGCCGGTCGTGCCGCCGCCCGCGAGCTTCCAGGCGCCGAAGATGCCGAGCACCAGCACGATCGCCGGCAGCGCCGTGGCCTGCAGGCCCGAGCCGAAGCCCTGGATGATGTTCGTCGCGTGCCCGGTGACAGACGCCTTGGCGGTCTTCTTGACCGGGGAGAAGCGGGTGGAGGTGTAGTAGTCGGTGATCACGAACAGCAGCGCCGTGACGCCGATGCCGATCAGCGCGCACAGGTAGAACTTGCCCCAGGAGGGGGCGTTTACGACGTTGCCGACCTGGCTGAAGGTGAGGTCTTTCATCAGCCAGTAGGTGATCGGGGCGAACGCCGCCGCGGCAATGATCCCCGAGACGATCAGGCCCTGGTAGAGGGCGCGCTCGACGTTGCCAACCTTCGATCGCACCGCGAAGGTGCCGATGATCGAGGCGATGATCGCCACGCCGCCGAGCACCAGCGGGTACATCACGACCTGGGTGGCCTCGTGGAAGGTGAGCACGCCCAGCAGCATCACCGCGACGGCGGTGACGGCGTAGGTCTCGAACAGGTCGGCCGCCATTCCGGCGCAGTCGCCGACATTGTCGCCGACGTTATCGGCGATCACCGCGGGGTTGCGCGGGTCGTCCTCGGGGATGCCGGCCTCGATCTTGCCGACGATGTCGGCGCCGACATCGGCGGCCTTGGTGAAGATGCCGCCGCCAAGACGGGCGAAGACTGAGATCAGCGAGCCTCCGAAGCCGAGTCCGATCAGGGCATCGACGGCCGTCTTCTGGGAGTCGCCAAAGACCGCCGTGAGCAGTCCGTAGTAACCGGCCAGACCCATCAGTGCCAACCCGGCGACCAGCATGCCGGTGATGGCGCCGCCCTGGAAGGCGACTCGCAGGGCCGGGGAGACGCCCCCGCGGGCCGCCTCGGCGACACGGGCGTTGGAGCGCACCGAGACGTTCATGCCGATATAGCCGGCCGCGCCGGAGAGGATGCCCCCGATCGCAAAGCCACAGGCCACGGCGATGTTCTGGACGAAGATCAACGCCACGAAGATCACGACACCGACGGCCGCGATCGTCAGGTACTGGCGGTTCAGGTAGGCGCGGGCGCCTTCTTGGACGGCGCGCGAGATGCTCTGCATCCGCTCGTTGCCGGGCGAGAGCGCCAGCAGGGCGCGCGTGGTCACGAGGCCGTATGCGACGGCACAGGCGGCGCATACCAGGGCGACGACGACCCCATGGTTCGTCAGAAAGCTGCTCAACAGAAATCCTCCGCGGTCTGATTGGCGTGCCGCGCGAGGATGTTCGCGCGCACAGTGGTTAGCACGGGCCGCTCCCTACGAGCGCAAAGCCCAGGCCTAAAGGCGGGCGCAGTCTATCGGGTGCGCGAGCGGAAGGGCTTCTCAGCGGCCGGGCACCCACAGACGTCCGCTGGCCTCGGCGGGGCCGGGGGCGGGCTTTGACGGCGCGCCGGGGGGGCCACCGGCGGGCGCACGTGGGGCGGCGGCGGCCTCACCGGCCGGCTTGCGCTCAGC